>NZ_JBIAHP010000022.1:0-145800 GCF_042870715.1 Streptomyces sp. NPDC006463
TGTGGTTGGTGTTCTTGTTGTGGGAGTTGGTGTTGGTCCGCCACCGCCACTTATACACTTAGTGTCCGTCGCTGTCCGCCGGGGCCCCCCCCCCCCGCCCCCCCCCCCCCGCCACCGGAAGGGGTGAAGAGTCGTAACTTTCCCGTACGGTTCGCGTTCGAGCACGCTAGGAAGGGGTGCCGTACACGAAGATCTTCCGCCGCGGCGCACGGCGTTCGGCGGAAGGACCGGAGTCCGGCGGGGATGGCCAGCGCCGGGTCAACTCCCCGGAAACACCCAGGGATTGGGCTTGCACTGGATCCCGTCGATGTCGAGGGACTTGGTCTGCTGCTGCATGATCGGCGCGAGCGCGCCGGGAGTGCGGCAGCTCACGTGGCCGTGTCCGAGCCGGTGGCCGACCTCGTGGTTGATGAGCATCTGGCGATAGGCGAACATCTGGTCCGGGCCGTACGTGGCCGAACCCTGGGCCCAGCGGAACGCGTTGATCATCACCCGGTCGGTGGACGCCGAGTCGCACGAGACGTTGTCGATGGTGGTGTCCAGCCCGGATTTGGCGCACCACGTCCCGGTGGTCCCGGGACTGGCCAGGGTGATCACGAAATCGGCCTCACCGCCCGGCACCCGCTCGAAGGTCTTCGCGCCGCCGTGGCCCCAGCTCCGGTCGTCGTTGAGGGTACGGTGCACGGCCTCGGCGAACAGCTGCGGGTCCAGGCCCAGGCCCTGCTCCACGTCGACCCGGTAGCGCACGACCTTGCCCTTGCCGGGGGCCTTGGCCACACCGGGCACGGTGTCGAAGGTGCCGGGACCGGCGAGCTTCTCGTCGATCGGCAGCTGCTGGGCCATCTTCTGCTCGAACGTCAGCTCCACCGCGGGAGCGGGAGCGGCCGCGGCGGCGTCCGGCGTCGGGCGGCCGTCGGAACGGGAGGTGGGGGCGTCGGCCCGGCTGTCGCCGCCGGCGGTGAGCTTGCCGTGCTGGGCGGTCTCGCCGTGTTGCAGCACCTGGCCCGCGACGACGACGGCCACGACGGCGGTGACGGCCACGGCGGCCGCGCCGGTGTACGCGCGGACCTTGCGGCTGCGGCCGGGGCCGGGGCCGGGCTGCTCCGCCGGGGCGTCGGCCGGCTTGCGGGGCCCGGGCACGCGGCGGTGCGAGCCGGTGGAGGTGACGGGGTCCGGGGCGGGTTCGGGCACGGGCATCGGAGCCGGCGCGGGCATCGGCGCGGGCTCCGTCAGGACGACCTGCGGGAAGCCCCCGGCGGGGGTGTCGTACGCCTGGGTGCCGGTGTCGAGCAGGGCGGTCGCGGTCCGGGCCCGCGGGATACCGCGCCAGTCCCCGTACACGGCGCCGGACGAAGCGCCCCAGGCGCCGCCGGGCTCGTGCTGCTCGGGGTGGCCGCCGGGAACGGGCCGCTCCTGGGGCACGTACCCCTGGTGGGTGACGGTGGGCTGGGGCCACCGCCCGGCGTGCGGTTCCTCGTACGGGACGGTGCCCCGGTACGGGGAGGGGTTCTCGTACTGGGAGGGGTTCTCGTACGGGACGGGGTCCTCGTACGGGAACGGCTGCTCGTACGCCACCGGTTCCTCGTACACCGGCGCCGGTCTGGCCGGGGCAGGGGCGGGAGCCGGGGCGGGGTCCTTGCGACTATGTCGTCCCACGGTTCTCAGCCTCTGCCGTCTTCGGTGTCCAGGAGCAGCTCGCGGAAGGCGGCGGCCACCACCTCGGGGTATTCCATCATCGCCACGTGCCCGGCCTCGGGCAGACACAGCAGCCGCGAACCCCGGAAGGCGGCGGCGGCCTTGTGCGCCATACGGTACGAGACCAACTGGTCCCTGCCGCCGTAGACGAGCAGCGTCGGCGCGAGCACCCGCTGCGCCTGCCGCCACAGCCCGTGCTGCCCGCCGAGGGTGTAGGCGTCGACGATGCCGCGCGAGGAGCGGCTCAGGGACTCCCAGAAGTACGGCAGGGCCATCCGCCGCTCCATCTCCTCCACGGCGTCGCGGAAGCCCTCCGGTGTCACCCGTGCGGGGTCCCCGTAGCAGAGCTCCGTCACTCCTCGGGTGCGCTGTTCGGCGGTCAGCCCCTGCGCGAGGCGCCCCAGCAGCGCGCCCATCCCGGGTACGGCGAGCAGTGCGGTCGGCACGGCGGCCCGCTGCACCCGCAGCTCGGGCAGGGCGGGCGAGACCAGGGTCAGCGTGCGCACGAGGTCGGGCCGGACGGCCGCGACCCGGGTGGAGACGGCGCCACCGAGGGAGTTCGCGATCAGGTGGACCGGTCCGCGCCCGGCGGCGTCGAGGTGCCGGATGACCACGCGGGCGAACGCGGTGACGGAGTAGTCCCGGTCGGCGGGCGGCGGGGACCAGCCGAAGCCGGGCAGGTCCAGGGCCTCGCCGTCGACGGTGTCCGCCAGCCGCGCCATGAGCTCCGACCAGTTCTGCGAGGAACCGCCGAGTCCGTGGACGAACAGTGCGGGCGGCAGATCCGTGCGCACGGGCGGGCGCACCCGGACCGCCAGTTCCAGCCCGGGCAGCGCGACGGTGCGCAGCTGCTCTCCGTCGGCCACTCGGACGGCTCCCGCCAGGGAGGCCGGCTCGGCGGTGGACCGTACGCCGGGCAGCTCGGTCGAAGACATGCGGGCAATGTTACGAGACGATCACACTCCACTTCTTGTGTTCGCCGTCACAGACGCATGCGGATCCGCATAGCGGGGTATCCGCGTTCCTCCTAGGCTCATAGGTGAAGAAGGAAGCGAGGGGAGTGGTATGACTGTCGACCCTGCGGAGCCGGACACCTTCCGGGAGCCGTTTCCCGAATCCATCGACCCCGAGGCCCCGGAGGCGGACCTGGCGGAACAGCTGACCGAGGTGGGGCCGTCGGAGGACGATGACCGGGTCACCGGTGTGGAGCGCGGCGAGGCCACCGACGGCGACGCGGTCGAGCAGGCTCGGGTGGTGCCACTGGACGACGACGACTACCGCTGACCAGCGCATCCGACCGGTCCGTACCGCGAGAAAAGTCGGCTTGAACCCACCAGATTCGGTTACCGAAAAGTACGATGGCGGCGCGGCGCATGGGGCACTGTGTTCTTAGAGAAAGTGGGAGGCGGCGTGACAGCCATCGAGCAGACCGAGGCAGCGCGTCCGCGGGGCACGCGACTGCCGCGCCGAGCCCGGCGCAATCAGCTCCTGGGCGCGGCGCAGGAGGTTTTCGTCGCGCAGGGTTACCACGCCGCGGCCATGGACGACATCGCCGAGCGGGCCGGAGTGAGCAAGCCGGTGCTGTACCAGCACTTCCCCGGCAAGCTCGACCTCTACCTGGCGCTGCTGGACCAGCACTGCGAGGCCCTGCTGCTCGCCGTGCGCACCGCGCTCGCATCGACGACCGACAACAAGCTGCGCGTGGCCGCCACGATGGACGCGTACTTCGCGTACGTGGAGGACGAGGGCGGCGCGTTCCGGCTGGTCTTCGAGTCCGACCTGACGAACGAGCCGGCGGTGCGCGAGCGCGTCGACCGGGTCTCGCTCCAGTGCGCGGAGGCCATCTCCGACGTCATCGCCGAGGACACGGGCCTGTCGAAGGACGAGTCGATGCTGCTGGCCGTGGGCCTGGGCGGGGTCTCGCAGGTGGTGGCCCGGTACTGGCTGTCGAGCGAGAGCCCGGTCGCCCGGGACACGGCGGTCGGCCTGCTGACCTCGCTCGCGTGGCGCGGTATCGCCGGATTCCCGCTGCACGGCAGCGAGGGCTGAGCTTCTGTTCGCTGCGAGCGTGTCCGCTCTGCGCGGTCCGCGTCCCCTCTCCGGGCTAATGTGGACCGCGTACGGCGCGGCTGATCGCGCGAACCGGATCGTCGGAGGGACAAAGCCGTGGAGGTCAAGATCGGCGTGCAGCACGCACCCCGGGAGATCGTGCTGGAGAGCGACCTGAGCGCCGAGGAGCTGGAGACCATCGTCGCCGCCGCGCTGTCCGGTAAGGCGCCGCTGCTCAGCCTCACCGACACCAAGGGCCGCAAGGTCCTGGTGCCGTCCGACCGCCTGTCGTACGTCGACCTGGGCGAGCCGAGTGCGCGCAAGGTCGGTTTCGGCGCGCTCTGACGCGGCGGCACGTGACGTGCCGAGAACTGTGTGAAACGGCCTGGTGGTTGAAACCGCCGGGCCGTTTCCCTTTCCTCCGCTTCGGGTAGGACCGCAGTGATTCGGTATGCCGCGACGTGTGGGAGGGACCCCATGCTGCTGATGGAGACGTTCGGCTCGGCTCTGCTGGGCCTCGCCCTGTCCGCGACGGCCGCCCGGGTGCTCGCCAGCCGGCTGCCCGACCGGAGAGTGGTGCTGTTCAGCGGGGTGCTCGGGGCGCTCTTCGGGGCCTATCTGACGCACTTCGCGCTCGGCCCGGGGCACAACACGCTGACCGCGACCTTCGTCGGGGCCGTGCTGGTGTCGGCCGTGGTCCTGTCCCTGCTCCTCCGGCCGGCCGCCGGGCCCCGCAGGCGCCCGCACAGGACTCCGTTTTCACTCCCGTCGCGAGGCTGACCGTGACCCCTGAACCCGGCCCCTGATCCCGATTCCCGACCGTTCACGTACGTCGGCCCCGGCGCGGAGGATTCCGCGCCGGGGCCGGCGTACGCAGGGAGGGAGGGGCGCCTAAGCGGCGAGGCCGAGGGCAGCCATCCGCTTGGTGTGCGCCTTGGTGATCCGGGTGAACATCTCGCCGACGGCGGCGAGGTCGAAGCCCGCGGCCATGCCGTCGACGCCGCCGACCAGCATGGTGGACAGCGCGTCGCGCTCGGCTACCACGCGCTGGGCCTGCGAGAGGGCCTCGCCCATCAGCCGGCGTGCCCACAGCGCGAGGCGGCCGCCGCAGCGCGGGTCCGCCTCGATGGCCGCGCGCACCTTCTCCACTGCGAAGTTGCCGTGGCCGGTGTCGTCGAGCACGCCGAGCACGAGGGCGCGGGTGTCGGTGTCCAGGTGGCTGGCCACCTCGCGGTAGAAGTCACTGGCGATCGAGTCGCCCACGTACGCCTTGACCAGGCCCTCCAGCCAGTCCGACGGCGCGGTCTGGCGGTGGAAGTCGTCCACGCCCTTGGCGAAGGGCTGCATGGCTGCGGTGGGCTCGGCGTCGATCGCCGCGAGCCGGTCGCGCAGCTGCTCGAAGTGGTGGAACTCGGCGGAGGCCATGGCGGCGAGCTCGGCCTTGTCGTCGAGGGTGGGCGCGAGCTTCGCGTCCTCCGCGAGGCGCTCGAAGGCCGCGAGCTCGCCGTACGCGAGCGCGCCGAGCAGGTCCACGACGGCGGCCCGGTACTGCGGCGAGGCAGAGGCGGTCGCCCAGTCCTGGGCGGCGATGCCGGAGGCTTCGGCGGGGGCGCCGTCGTCGGCGGGCGAGGCGTTTTCAACGGTCGACATGCTCCGCACAATAGCCGTCCGGCAGACGCCCTACGCCACCACACAGCCACACCGTCCGTCCACGTAAACGCGCCGGGCCGGTGAATTCGCCCGACACAGCTGCGCGATTCCGGGGTACAGTGGTAATGCGCCTGCCGGATACTCGGCGGCGCATCCGAATGAGGATGCCCGGTCGGTGGCCCGATCGGCTCCAACCGACCCGCCCTCTGCGTGGTGCGTGCGTTCATGTGCCGCCACCCTTGAGGGGCCCCCTCAGCGGCACAAGCGCTTGAGCGAAGGCTTAGTGGTCCCGCGCAGCTTCGTATGTACGTCGTAGTACTGCAAGCCCGGCACGGTACGACCCCCCTCGCCGCCTCGCGCCGCGTCTCACAGAAGAGGCAGCACCCTGATTACGTTCCGAGACCTCGGGATCTATCCCGAGACGGCCGAGGCCCTTGAGGCCGTCGGCATCGTGTCCCCCTTCCCGATCCAGGAGATGACCCTCCCCGTCGCCCTTTCCGGCACGGACGTCATCGGCCAGGCCAAGACCGGAACCGGCAAGACGCTCGGTTTCGGCCTTCCGCTGCTGGAGCGGGTCACCGTCCCCGCGGACGTCGAGGCGGGCCGGGCCAAGCCCGAGCAGCTGACCGACGCCCCGCAGGCCCTCGTGGTGGTTCCCACCCGCGAGCTGTGCACCCAGGTCACCAACGACCTCCTGACCGCCGGCAAGGTCCGCAACGTCCGCGTGCTCGCCATATACGGCGGCCGCGCGTACGAGCCCCAGGTCGAGGCGCTCAAGAAGGGCGTCGACATCATCGTCGGCACCCCGGGCCGCCTGCTCGACCTGGCGGGCCAGAAGAAGCTCGACCTCTCGCACGTCCGGGCCCTGGTCCTGGACGAGGCCGACGAGATGCTCGACCTGGGCTTCCTGCCCGACGTCGAGAAGATCATCAACTACCTGCCGCCGAAGCGTCAGACCATGCTGTTCTCGGCGACCATGCCGGGCGCGGTCATCGGCCTGGCCCGCCGGTACATGACGCAGCCGACGCACATCCGCGCCACCTCGCCCGAGGGCGAGGGCGTGACGGTCGCCAACATCAAGCAGCACGTCTTCCGTGCGCACAACATGGACAAGCCGGAGCTGGTCTCCCGCATCCTGCAGGCCGAGGGCCGTGGCCTGGCCATGATCTTCTGCCGTACCAAGCGCACGGCGGCCGACATCGCCGAGCAGCTGGAGAAGCGCGGTTTCGCGTCCGGCGCCGTCCACGGCGACCTGGGCCAGGGTGCGCGTGAGCAGGCGCTGCGCGCGTTCCGCAACGGCAAGGTCGACGTGCTGGTGTGCACCGACGTCGCCGCTCGCGGTATCGATGTCGAGGGTGTCACCCACGTCATCAACTACCAGACGCCGGAGGACGAGAAGACCTTCCTGCACCGTGTGGGCCGCACCGGCCGCGCGGGCAACAAGGGCATCGCCGTCACCCTGGTCGACTGGGACGACATCCCGCGCTGGCAGCTGATCAACAAGGCGCTGGAGCTGGACTTCCACGACCCGGTCGAGACGTACTCCACGTCCCCGCACCTGTTCGAGGAGATGAACATCCCGGCCGGCACCAAGGGCGTCCTGCCCCGCGCCGAGCGCACGCGGGCCGGCCTGAAGGCCGAGGACCTGGAGGACCTGGGCGAGACCGGCGGCCGTGGTGGCCGTGGCGGCCGCTCCGGCCCGGCCGCGGCCGCCGTGGTGACCGAGGAGCGTCCGGCCCGCACCCGTACGCCGCGTCAGCGCCGCCGTACGCGGGGCGGGACCGAGCTGGGCGCCGAGCCCGCCGCCGCCGTCACGCCCGTCGTGGACGAGGCTGCGCAGGCTCCGGCCGCCGACGAGCCGCGCAGGCCGCGCCGCCGCCGGACCCGCGTGTCCGCCGGTGCCGCGATCGTCCCGGCCCCCGCCGCCGCGGTGGCCGAGGCCGCCCCGGTGACTCCGGTCGCCGAGGCCCCGGTGGCCGTCGCGGTCGCCGAGGCCGCTCCGGAGGCTCCGGTCAAGCCGAAGCGCACCCGCACCCGCAAGGCCGTCGCCGCGGTCGCCGAGGCGGCCGTCGTCGAGGCTCCGGCCGCGGGGGCCGAGGAGGCTCCGGCGAAGCCGAAGCGCACCCGGACCCGCAAGGTCGCGGAGGTCGCCCCGGTCGCCCCGGTCGCCCCGGTCGAGGAAGCCCCGGAGAAGCCCCGCCGCGCCGTGCGCCCGCGCAGGGTCGTCGCAGCCGACCCGGAGCCGGACTTCCAGATGGCTCCGCCCGTGGAGCCGGTCAAGACCCGCCGCACCACCCGGACCCGCAAGGTCGCGGAAGTCGCCCCGGAGGCTCCGGCCGCCGCCGCGGCGGCCGAGGACGCTCCGGCCAAGCCGAAGCGCACCCGCACCCGCAAGGCCGCGGCCGCGCCCGAGGCGTAAGCACGGCCCGATGGCCCGGCCCCTTTCCGAGGGGCCGGGCCATCGGCGTACCCCCGCGAGAGCGCTTCGTACGGGCCGGTAACCTCGGGCCATGAGCAAGCCGCCGCGCCTCACCCTGCCGTCCGCCGCCCGCGCCCGCCGTCTCTCGACCGCCCGTGGCGATTTCGCCGTGCACGAGGCGGGCGGGGCCACCCGTGGCACCGCTCTGCTGGTCCCCGGTTTCACGGGGAGCAAGGAGGACTTCATCGCCCTCCTGGAGCCGCTGGCCGCCGCCGGGTACCGGGTGGTCGCGGTGGACGGGCGCGGCCAGTACGAGACCCCGGGGCCGCGCGAGGAGTCGGCGTACGCCCTGGAGGAGCTGGCGCTGGACGTCCTCGCGCAGGCCCACGCGCTGGGCGAGGGCCCTCTGCACCTGGTCGGCCACTCGCTCGGCGGGCTGATCTCGCGCGCGGCCGTGCTGCGCGATCCGGCGCCCTTCGCCTCGCTGACGCTGATGAGCAGCGGGCCCGCCGCGATCTCGGAGGAGCAGCAGGCGCGCACCAAGCTGCTGGTGGCCGCGCTGGAGGCACTGCGCGAGACGGCGCCCGCTCAGAGCATGCCGGCGGTGTGGGCGGCGATGCGCGCGCAGGACCCGGAGGACGCGGTCCCCGACTCCCCCGAGCTGGCGGCCTTCCTGCGCGGGCGGTGGCTGGCCACCGTGCCCGAGCAGTTGATCACGACCGGCCGGGTGCTGCTCTCGGAGCCGGACCGGGTCGCGGAGCTGGCGGCCGTCCCGCTCCCCAAGCTGGTGCTGTCCGGAGCGGTGGACTACGCGTGGCCGGTGCCGCTCATGGATGACATGGCGGACCGCTTGGGCGCTTCGCGTGTGGTCGTCGAGGGGGCCGAGCACTCCCCCAATGCGGAGAATCCGCAGGTCACAGCTGATGCGCTGGCCGCGTTCTGGGACTCCTGCGACCGGTAGGCCCGCAGCAGTCGTTAGCTAGGGAAAAAATTTCCTTAGCGTAGGGAATGTTTGCTTCTTACACTTCGTTGAACCCTCTGCAAGGAGATACACCGACGAAGGGAGAAGCCCCGTGCGCTTCGAGATTCTGCGCCTGGACGACGTCGACGGGTCCGCCGTGGACAGCACCGTCGTGGACGCGGCCTCCGTCAACCGGATCGTGCAGCAGGCCGCCGCAGTCGGCCAGCGCATTCTGATCCGACCGGCCGAGACGGCGTCCTGCTGACGCTGCACACACCGCACACACGTCGACGCCCCCACACCATGCCGGTGCGGGGGCGTTCTCGCGTCCTGAGCCGTGCGGTCAGCCGCCCTGGACGACCTTGAGCACGCCGTTGATGATCTGCTGGACGGCGATCGCCGAGAGCATCATGCCGGCGAGCCGCGTCACGAGGACCACGCCGCCGTCCTTGATGACCCGGATGATCACGAGCGAGTAGCGCATCGTGATCCACAGGACCACGTGCATGGCGATGATCGCGGACCAGACGGCAACCTGCCCGCTGACCCCGTCCGCCTTCTGCACGGCCAGGATCACGGACACGATCGCGCCGGGCCCGGCCAGCAGCGGCATGCCCAGCGGGACGAGGGCGACGTTCACGTCCTTGGTCTGCTTCGGCTCGTCGGTCTTGCCGGTGAGCAGGTCGAGCGCGATGAGCAGGAGCAGCAGACCACCGGCGATCATCAGGGCCGGGACGGAGACGTGCAGGTAGTCCAGGATCTGCTGGCCGCAGACCCCGAAGACGGCGATGACGCCGAAGGCCACGCAGACCGCCTGCCAGGCCATCCGGCGCTGCACCTTGACGGGGCGGCCGGAGGTCAGGGCGAGGAAGATCGGCGTGATCCCCGGCGGGTCCATAATCACAAAAAGGGTGAGAAAAAGGGATCCGAAGACGGCGAAGTCGAACACAGAGATGCCTTGCAGTAAGGGGTGTGAAGAAAAGCGGGAAGGGCGGAGCGGCGCTTACGCGCGGACGCCTCCGCCGGCGCCGGGCACGGGGAAGGCCCCGGTCGCGCGGCGCGTGATCTCGCCGTAGATCTCGGGATCGGTGGTGTAGTCCCCGAGGCGACAGGTCTTGCGGCTGCCGTGGTAGTCGCTGGACCCGGTGGTCAGCAGTCCGAGGTCCGCCGCCAGGCCGCGCAGACGCGCTCGGGTGGCGGTGTCGTGGTCCATGTGGTCCACCTCGATGCCGTCCAGGCCCGCCGCCGCCAGCTCGGCTATCACGGACTCGGGCACGCACTCGCCGCGCTTGACGGCCGCGGGGTGGGCGAAGACGGTGACGCCGCCGGCCGCCTTGACCAGGCGGATGGCGTCGAAGGGGTCGAGTTCGTGCTTCTCGGCGTACGCGCGGCCGCCGTCGGCGAGCCAGTCGGGCGTGAAGGCGTCCGAGACGGTGGGTACGACACCCAGCTCGACGAGCGCGGTCGCGATGTGCGGCCGCCCCACGGAACCCTCGCCGGCGATCCGGGCCACCTGTTCCCAGGTGACGTCCACGCCGAGCGCCCGCAGCTTGCCGACCATGGTCTGGGCGCGGGGCGTGCGGTCGTCCCGTACGAGCTCCCGCTCACGGGCGAGCTCGGGCTCCTCGGGGTCGAAGAGGTAGGCGAGCATGTGCAGCCCGACCCCGTCCAGCCGGCAGGACAGCTCGGCCCCGGTCACCAGGGTCAGCCCGGCGGGAAGCGCGGCGAGGGCCCCGGCGTATCCGCCCACGGTGTCGTGGTCGGTCAGCGCGACCACGTCCAGCCCCGCGGCGGCGGCATTGCGCACCAGCTCGGCGGGGGTGTCCGTACCGTCGGAAGCCGTGGAGTGGGCGTGCAGGTCGATGCGCACAGCCGGGCTCCATGGGTCGTACGTACGGATGGGGGGCACTCCAGGATAACCGGGCCGGAGGTCCTCCTAGGTCGGGCCCAGGATGCGCGGGCTCAGGGCCCCGCACGGAAGGAGCTCGACCTCCGCTCCCGCGTCGCGGAGGTCGGTGAGGACGAGCTCGTCGTACATCAGGAGGCCGGACTGCTCCGGCCAGACGATCGCCCAGAGCCACAGGCCCCGCGCCTCGCCCGCGAAGACGGCCCGGTCGTCGGGGCTTCCCTTGACGTGCCACAGCGGTGTCGGCCGGCCGGCCGCGACCACCTTGGCGTGCGGCGGCGCCGATACGTCGATGCAGGTGCCCGGGTCCGGTCCGTCGATGCCCGCGAACCGCGCTCCGAGCCCCACGCCCAGCTCCTCGGCGACCAGCAGCAGCTCGCCGATGCCGCCCAGCGGACCGGGACCCGAGCAGGCCACCGCGGTCGCCCGTCCCCCACTGCGGTCGTCCCCGGCGGACGCCACCCCGGTGAACAGCCACCCCACCGGAAGGGGCCACGGCATCCACACCGGTACCTGCGTGCGGTGGACGACCACGCCCAAGCCCTCGACGCTGGGCGGGATCACGGGTTGCAGGGGGTGGACAGTGCCGTGCACCGTGCACTGCCAGGTGTCGGAGAAGAGACCGGGCGCCCTGACCCGGCCACCGCACTTCGGGCAACTTGGTTCGCCCCTCATAAGAAGCCACGCTCCTCCCCGCCCGGCGCGCCGTCAAGACGCGATCACCCGTCCGGGCTCAGTCCAGTGCGACTGCGGTACGCAGAGGATCCCGCAGATCCGTGCCGCGCGCGAGCCAGCGTTCCTGGAGGGCGGCCGCGCCGTGCACCCTCTTCCAGGCGGCCTCGTTCGCCGTCATGGGCAGGAGCGGCAGGAACCGCACCGGGTCCATGGGCTCGTCCAGTTCCAGGTCCTCCACCAGACCCCCCGGCTCCGCGACCAGGACGGAGCTGAAGGCGGCCCCGTCCCAGAGCGGTTCGCCCACGTCCAGCGAGGCGCCGGGGGCCACGATCAGCCCCTCCACCTGCGGCGAGGCGGCCAGTACCGCGAGCGGCCTGAGCAGTTTGTCGGTGGGCGCGAGTCCGCCCCGTACGGTCAGGACCAGCTCGGCGCGCGGCCCGCGTACGGGGTCCGCGACCACGGCGGTCGGGTCGGTCATCGGGTGTGCGGACATCCCGAGGGTCGCGTACCGCACCAGGTCGCCCTCGGTGAAGCGGAGTACCTCGATGCGGTCGGTGCCCAGGAAGGTGACGGCGGCGCGTGCGTCGGGTACGCCGAACGCGGTGCGGAGCCGAGCCTCAACGAGGGCCAGAATTTCTGCCATGAAGTGAGCATAGAACTCGTATCAGCCGGGTAAAGGGCGGGTCTTGACCATCCGTCGGCTGATAGTGTTGACAGCTGGTTCGGGCCGCACGCAGACGCGTTGTTTCAAGGCCTGGACGACAGGACGTCTCTCACGGGGGACCGGCCGGAGGAGGTGGGGCTGCGGTGGATCGAAGTCGATCGTGCAGTACCAATCGCTCTTCCACTTCTGTGACGGGCGCCTCCCGCCCCCTTTGATCTTCTGATCAGTAGAAGAGCGACGGCAGAACTTTGTCCTCCCGTCCTGTTTCCTTCCGTCCGCCGGGCCTGCCCGCCCGCGCTCACGGAAGGCCTCCCACCCGTGCGGTCCGCAGCCGTGCGCGCGAAGGAGCCTGCCATGTCGATGCTGCCCTACATCCGTGCCGCCGTCCGCCCGGCACTGCGCAAGTCCAGCCCGGCCCAGCCCGGATACGACACCACCCGCGACCCGTCCGCGAGCAGCGCCGTGGTCGACTGCGCCGTGTACCGCGAGGGCCGGCGCGTGCTGGGGCCGGCCTGCCTGACGCCCCGTGAGGCGATCCGCCGGGTCCGCGAGGACGGCGGCTTCGCCTGGATCGGCCTGCACGAGCCGACCGAGGCGGAGTTCGCGGGGATCGCGGCGACCTTCGGCCTGCACCCGCTGGCCGTGGAGGACGCGGTGCACGCGCACCAGCGGCCGAAGCTGGAGCGCTACGACGACACGCTCTTCACCGTCTTCAAGACGATCCACTACGTCGAGCACGCCGAACTGACCTCCACCAGCGAGGTGGTGGAGACCGGCGAGGTGATGTGCTTCACAGGCCCCGACTTCGTCATCACCGTCCGGCACGGCGGTCAGGGCTCCCTCAAGGGGCTGCGCCACCGCCTCCAGGACGACCCGGACCTCCTCTCCAAGGGTCCCTCGGCCGTGCTGCACTCCATCGCCGACCACGTAGTCGACGGGTACATCGCGGTCGCGGCGGCCGTGCAGGACGACATCGACGAGGTGGAGAGCGAGGTCTTCGCCGCGCCCGCGAAGGGCGGTACGCGCGGCGGTGACGCGGGCCGCATCTACCAGCTCAAGCGCGAGGTACTGGAGTTCAAGCGGGCGGTCTCGCCGCTGCTGCGACCGATGGAGCTCCTGAGCGAGCGCCCGATGCGGCTGGTGGACCCCGACATCCAGAAGTACTTCCGCGACGTCGCCGACCACCTGGCGCGGGTGCACGAGCAGGTCGTGGGCTTCGACGAGCTGCTGAACTCGATCCTCCAGGCGAACCTCGCGCAGGCGACGGTCGCCCAGAACGAGGACATGCGCAAGATCACCTCCTGGGCGGCGATCATCGCCGTGCCCACGATGATCTGCGGGGTGTACGGGATGAACTTCGAGCACATGCCGGAGCTCCAGTGGAAGTACGGCTACCCGATGGTGATGGCCTCGATCGTCGGCATCTGCTTCACCATCCACCGCGCACTGCGCCGCCACGGCTGGCTGTAGTACCACGGGAAGCACCCCCTACCCTGTCCGCATGACTCTCAGCACGCTCGACCTGGCCCTCGTCGAGGAGGCCACCAAGAAGTCCGGCCTGATCTGGGTCCGCGGCGCCGGGGACGACCGCGCCCTGTGGCACGCCTGGGTGGACGGCGCGGCCCACGTACTGGGCGACGGGCCCGGCGAGCAGCCGTTCCCGGGGCTGGCCGACGGCGCGGCCGCCGAGGTGACCGTGCGGAGCAAGGACAAGGGCGGGCGGCTGGTGGCCTGGACGGCGACGGTACGGGAGCTCCCGCCGCGCGGTGAGGAGTGGAAGGCGGCCGTCGCCGAGCTCAAGGGCAAGCGGCTGAACGCACCCGACTCGGAAGAGATGACCGAGCGGTGGGCGCGGGAGTGCCGGCTGCTGCGCCTGGAGCCGGAAGCGGTGTCCACTCTGCCGGGCGGCTCGCTGGCCGCGGCCCCGCTGGCCTCGCCGGCGATCACGCGCAGGCCCATCCCGGCGGGCCTGCCGAAGCTGCTGGTGAAGCGGAAGAAGGCCGCCCGCTAGGGGGTGTCTGACGGATCAGGGTCGGACAGCCCGGGTCGGCTGGTGCCGTGGATTGCAAGGCGGAGGAGGGAGTCGACGCGGTGGGGGCACCTCCCAGCGGTAGCTGGGGGACGTCGGCGACCGACGACAACGCGGCAAGCCGCGGTGCCGGGCGAGCCGGGCCCGGCCCTGATCCGTCAGACACCCCCTAGACGCGGCCTACGGCTTGGTGGGGTTGGAGCCCTGGCCGGAGCCCTTGGTGCTCTCCGTGCCCTTGGTCTCGCCGTCCTTGGTCGTCGGCAGCTGGGACCCGTAGTCGACGGTCTGGTCCTGCGCGGGCGCGGCGAGCGGGAAGGGCTTGCCCCACTCCGCGAGCTCCACCCGGCCGGCGCCCCCGGCGCGCTCCATCAGCAGCGGGTACGGGGTCCCCTCCAGGGACACCGAGAGCTTGCCCCCCTTGCCCGCGTCCGCCGTCACCTGGACCGCTCGGGTGTGCCCGACCTTGGTGTAGGACCCCTTGGCGAGCTTGCCCTGAAGCCCCATCAGCCCGTCCAGCAGCACGTGCATGTCGGTGAAGCCGCGGAACTGCTTGTACGAGGGGTCGCCCTCGGGCACCTTCACGTACTTGTCGCCGAGCTTGCCCGCCGAGTCGGACTTGCCCCAGAACGCCGCGCTCGCCTTCAGGTACAGCTGCTCCCCCACCCGAAGCACCTGGAAGGTGTCGTCCTGGGACTTCACCTCACCCGAGCCGCCGTCCGACTTCAGCCGCATGTCGAGGCTGAACGATTTGCCGCCGCTCACCAGCGTGCCGGACAGGTGCACCGAGTCCGCTTCGCCGGCGGCCGCCTTCGCCTTCGCCTCGATCTTGTCGGCGGGCAGCTTGCCGATCCCGTTCGTCCCCTTGTCGGGATCGTCCCCGCAGCCCGTACCTGTTACGGCGAGGCCCGCGCACAACACACCGATGAAGGCGGCCCGGCGCAGCCGCGCGGCAGGGAAGTAGGCGGTCACGTGCGGGTGCCTCTCGTCGGTTCTCTTCGAGCAGCAGGCAGCGTACCTTTCCTGCTGATGCCGGCCGCTGTCGGCCAAGGCGTCGAGGTAGCGGCGGCCGCGTAAAGCCTGCTACCCGCCCGTGGGCTTACGGCCACCGGCCCCGCAGGGACCCCGGGCGGACCGCCCCACCAGGACGCTTGCCGCGGGCACGGGCTAGCCTGAGGGTCGGCAGGACTGTTGATTGACGCTCTAGGAGGCGCTCGGATGGCTGCAGGCGCCCCGCGGATCTTCGTCTCGCATCTGTCGGGTGTGCCCGTCTTCGACCCCAACGGCGACCAGGTCGGCCGGGTCCGCGACCTCGTGGCGATGCTGCGCGTCGGCGGACGCCCGCCGCGGCTGCTGGGCCTGGTGGTCGAGGTGGTCAGCAGGCGCCGGATCTTCCTGCCGATGACCCGGGTCACCGGCGTGGAGTCCGGGCAGGTCATCACCACCGGTGTCGTCAACATGCGGCGCTTCGAGCAGCGCCCCACCGAGCGGCTGGTCCTCGGTGAGCTGCTGGACCGCCGGGTGACGCTGACCGCGACCGGCGAGGAGGTCACCGTCCTGGACGTGGCCATCCAACAGCTGCCGGCCCGCCGGGACTGGGAGATCGACAAGATCTTCGTACGGAAGGGCAAGGGGGGCGCGCTGCGCCGCCGCGGCGAGACCCTGACCGTGGAGTGGTCCGCCGTCACCGGCTTCTCGCTGGAGGAGCACGGGCAGGGCGCCGAGAACCTGGTCGCGACCTTCGAGCAGATGCGCCCGGCCGACGTGGCGAACGTACTGCACCACCTGTCGCCGAAGCGCCGCGCCGAGGTGGCCAACGCCCTCGACGACGACCGGCTCGCGGACGTCATGGAGGAGCTGCCGGAGGACGAGCAGGTGGAGATCCTCGGCAAGCTGAAGGAGGAGCGCGCCGCCGACGTCCTGGAGGCGATGGACCCGGACGACGCGGCCGACCTGCTGTCCGAGCTGCCGGAGGACGACAAGGAGCGGCTGCTCACCCTGATGCAGCCGGACGACGCGGCCGACGTGCGGCGCCTGATGTCCTACGAGGAGCGGACGGCGGGCGGTCTGATGACCACCGAGCCGATCGTGCTGCGGCCGGACGCGACGGTCGCGGACGCGCTGGCCCGCGTACGGCAGGCGGACCTGTCGCCGGCGCTGGCGGCGCAGGTGTACGTGTGCCGGCCGCCGGACGAGACGCCGACGGGCAAGTACCTGGGCACGGTGCACTTCCAGCGGCTGCTGCGGGATCCGCCGTTCACGCTGGTCAGCTCGATCGTGGACACGGGCTTGGCGCCGCTGCGGCCGGACGCCTCGCTGCCGGTGGTGACCAGCTACCTGGCCGCGTACAACATGGTGGCCGTGCCGGTGGTCGACGAGAGCGGTTCGCTGCTGGGCGCGGTGACGGTGGACGACGTACTGGACCACCTGCTGCCGGACGACTGGCGCGAGACGGACTTCCACTCGGAGGAGGTCGTGGGTGGCCACTGAACGGGGGCGCGGCGATCAGTCGCGTGATCGGCGGCGCGAACAGATCCGGGAGCGGCGCGAGCAGGCTCGTCGGCAGGCGCGCGCGGACGGGCTGGCGGAGGCTGCCGCGGAGCGGGTTGAACGTTCCTCCTTCGAGCGCGGTGAGCGGGCGAAGGCCGGTCAGTTCGGCCAGTCGACGGGTTCGAGCGCGCTGACGCGTTCGCGGGCCCGGCTGGATCTGCCGCGCCCGGCGCGCCGGCGGCTGCTGCCGGAGTACGACCCGGAGGCGTTCGGGCGGCTGTCGGAGCGGGTGGCGCGGTTCCTCGGCACGGGCCGGTTCATCGTCTGGATGACGGTCGTCATCATCGTCTGGGTGCTGTGGAACATCTTCGCGCCGGACGACCTGCGGTTCGACCCGTACCCGTTCATCTTCCTGACGCTGATGCTGTCGCTGCAGGCCTCGTACGCCGCTCCGCTGATCCTGCTCGCGCAGAACCGGCAGGACGACCGGGACCGGGTCAACCTGGAGCAGGACCGCAAGCAGAACGAGCGCTCCATCGCCGACACCGAGTACCTGACGCGGGAGATCGCGGCCCTGCGGATGGGTCTGGGCGAGGTCGCCACGCGTGACTGGATCAGGTCCGAGTTCCAGGACCTGATCAAGGAGATGGACGAGCGGCGGCTATTCCCGCAGGAACGTGACGAAGGCGACCGCTGACGGGCTTACCTGAGCCGTGCTACCGAGCCGTACCATCGGGGCATGGCTACCGACACAACCTCCGCCGACGCCGCCGCAGTGCCTGAGCAGGACGAGATCCTCGATGCGCTGGCGACGGTGAACGACCCCGAGATCCACCGGCCGATCACCGAGCTCGGCATGGTGAAATCGGTGGAGATCGGCGACGGCGGCGCGGTCGCCGTCACCGTCTACCTGACGGTGTCGGGCTGCCCCATGCGCGAGACCATCACCAAGAACGTCACCGAGGCCGTCGAGCGGGTCGCGGGCGTCACCTCGGTCGCGGTCTCCCTCGACGTGATGAGCGACGAGCAGCGCAAGGAGCTGGCGAACAGCCTGCGCGGCGGGACCGCCGAGCGCGAGGTGCCCTTCGCCAAGCCGGGCTCGCTGACCCGGGTGTACGCGGTCGCGTCCGGCAAGGGCGGCGTAGGCAAGTCCTCGGTCACGGTCAACCTGGCTGCGGCGATGGCGGCGGACGGCCTGAAGGTCGGCGTGGTCGACGCGGACATCTACGGCCACAGCGTGCCGCGCATGCTCGGTGTGGACGGCCGCCCCACCCAGGTCGAGAACATGATCATGCCGCCGTCCGCGAACGGCGTGAAGGTCATCTCCATCGGCATGTTCACCCCGGGCAACGCGCCGGTGGTGTGGCGCGGGCCGATGCTGCACCGGGCCCTCCAGCAGTTCCTGGCGGACGTGTTCTGGGGCGACCTGGACGTGCTGCTGCTGGACCTGCCGCCGGGTACGGGCGACATCGCGATCTCCGTGGCCCAGCTGGTGCCGAACGCGGAGATCCTGGTCGTGACCACCCCGCAGCAGGCGGCGGCCGAGGTCGCGGAGCGGGCCGGCTCGATCGCCGTGCAGACCCACCAGAAGATCGTCGGCGTCGTCGAGAACATGTCGGGCCTGCCGTGCCCGCACTGCGACGAGATGGTGGACGTCTTCGGCTCGGGCGGTGGCCAGAAGGTCGCCGACGGGCTGACGAAGACGGTCGGCGCGACGGTGCCGGTGCTGGGCTCGATCCCGATCGACGTCCGGCTGCGCGAGGGCGGCGACGAGGGCAAGCCCGTCGTGCTGTCCGACCCGGACTCCCCGGCGGGCGCGGCCCTGCGGGCGATCGCGGGCAAGCTGGGCGGCCGCGCGCGCGGCCTGTCGGGCATGTCGCTGGGCATCACGCCGCGCAACAAGTTCTGATTCCCGTCCGCGTACGCGAAGGGGCGCCGCTCGTCGAGCGGCGCCCCTTCGCGTTGCCCGCGCGGCTGCTACTCGTACGCCGCCAGGTCGCCGATGACCGAGAAGCCGAGGCCGTACGCGCTCATGCCCCGGCCGTACGCACCGAGGTGCACCCCGCTGCTGGTGGACCCGGCGAGCACCCAGCCGAACTCCGACTCGCGGTAGTGGAACGGCGTCGGCTCCCCGTCCACCGGCAGCGACAGCGTCGACCAGTCCGGCCCCGCGAGATCGTCCGCGAGTTCCCACGCGGCCTCGGTCTGCTGGTCGAGCCAGTCGCTGCGCAGCGAGTGGTCCATCTGCCCGGGCCAGCTGTAGGCCAGCAGCCCCGACCCGGCCAGCCAGGCCGCCGAGGAGACCGAGGTGGCCTCCAGGGTGCCGGTGCCGTCGCCGCTGCGCCGGACCGGGTTGCTCGCGACGGTGACGACCACCGCGAAGCGCTCCTTCTCACCGGTGGCGATCTCGCCGCGGGCAGACGGCTCGTCGCCGTGGCCGGTGGACCCGTGCTCGACGGTGCCGTCGGCCCCGGTGCCGACCTGCATGAGCCAGCGGGGGCCGGTGAAGGCCTCGTCCAGCCCGTACCAGGGGAAGTCGGCCGCCAGGAACCCCTCGGCCGTCCGGCGGGCTGCCGGGACGGGAGCGGCGGCCTCCTGCGGCTGCGTGGTGGTCTGCGGTTCCTGCGCGGGTGCGGCGGCGTGGGCGGGCGTCTCGGCGGTCTGCGCCCCTACCCGACTACTGCTCGTCGTCTCCATCTGAGCGGCCTCTCGTTCCGTGGGGTCCGGAACGGCCCGCCCCCCGCGGGCGTCCTGGATCCGGACTCATGGAGGATAGCCATCCGACCCGCGATCGCCGGGCAGGTCGCGTGTCAGGTGGCGTCGGCGTCGAACCGGGCGCGCTGGTCGGAGGCGGGCGCGGCGGGCTTCTTCAGCAGATCGGGACCGGTGCCGTCGGCGGGCGTGGCGGCCGACGGGAGGTCGGTCTCCTTGCTGTTGACGGCGTCGGTGACGTCGTTCAGCTCCTTGCGGAGATCGAAGCTGCTGCGGAGCTCCTTGAGGTCCTCGTTCTCGGTCAGCTGCTTGCGCAGATAGGTCTTCGGATTCAGGTCCTCGAACTCGAAGTCCTTGAATTCCGGGCCGAGTTCGGAGCGGATGTCCTGCTTGGCACTGTCCGAGAACGCACGGATCTTCCGGATGACGCCCGTCACGTCCTGAATGACCTTGGGCAGTTTGTCCGGGCCGAAGACGAGAATGGCGAGCACCACGATCGTGACGAGTTCGAGTGCGCCTATGTCGTTGAACACCTTGCCGCTCCTCGGCTCTCTTCACTGCGGGCCCGGACACACGGTACCCCAGTGCTCCTAAGAGCCGTTTGCGGATCCGAGGACGACTTCGAGCGTCCGCTCGCGGCCCTCGCGGAGCACGGTGAGGGTCAGCGGGTCGCCCGGACGATGGGCCCTGATCTTGATGATCAGCTCGTCACCGCCGCGCACGCGCTGGCCGTCGACCTTGGTGATCACGTCGCCGGCCTTGACTCCGGCGCGCGCGGCCGGGCCGCCGGCGGTCACGGCCGGCTTGCCGTCCTCGCCCTTGTCCCCGACCCGGGCGCCGTCACCCGTGTACTGCATGTCCAGGGTGACCCCGATGACGGGGTGCGTGGCGCGGCCGGTGCGGATGAGCTCCTCGGCGACGCGCTTGCCCTGGTTGATCGGAATGGCGAAACCGAGCCCGATGGAGCCGCCCTGCCGCGCGGGATCGTCCTTGTCGGCGCCCCGGATCGCGCTGTTGATGCCGACCACGTGGGCCTTGGCGTCGAGGAGGGGGCCGCCGGAGTTCCCGGGGTTGATGGGCGCGTCGGTCTGGAGGGCGTCCACGTAGCTGATGTCGCTGCCGTCACCCTTGTCGCCGCCGGCGGTGACCGGCCGGCCGGTGGCGCTGATGATGCCGGCGGTGACGGTGTTGGACAGGTCGAACGGGGCCCCGATGGCCACCACCGGGTCGCCGACCTTCACGTTCTCGGAGTTCCCGAGGCTCAGCGGCTGGAGCCCCCGCACCCCGCTGACCTTGACCACGGCCAGGTCGTACCCGGAGTCGCGGCCCACCAGCTCGGCGGTGACGCTCTCGCCGGTGCTGAAGGTGACCGCTATCTCCTTGGCGTCGGCGACCACGTGGTTGTTGGTCAGGATGTGGCCCTGCTGGTCGAGTACGAAGCCGGTGCCGGTGCCGCTGCTCGACGCGCCCCGCACGTGCAGGGTGACCACGCCGGGGAGCGCCGTGGCCGCGATGCCCGCGACGCTCTCCGGTGCGCGGCCCTTGTCGGCGACGGCCGCCTGGGGCAGTTCCAGGCGGGTGCTGCTCTGCCGCTCGGCGAGCACGCCGAGGTACCCACCGATCCCGCCGGCCAGCAGGGCGGTAGCCGCGGCGAGGGCCGCGACCTGCCACAGCCGGAAGCCGGGGCCACGCCTGCCCCGGTCCACGGCGTGCAACGGCTGGTCGCCCCAGGGGTCGTAACGCACCGCGCGGACCGCCGCCTGCGCGTCGGCCCGGGCCTCGCCCTGGGCCTCGCCCTGGGCCTCGTCCTGGGCCTCGTCCTGGGGCGCGGGCCGGACTTCGTCCTGGGCTTCGCCGTCGGTCGCGCTTTCGGGCCGCGGGGAGGGGACCCCTTCGCGGCGCGCGTCCGTCGTGCCGTCGGGCCGGCTCCACCACTGTGGAGCCGGATCGGTCTGCTGCCTGTCGGCCATGGGCGCTCCCCGCGTACCTATCCGCATGTGCCGCAGATTCAACCAGGTCCCCCGTCAGCGCAGCAGCGAGACCGGGCGGGCCGAGCTCTGCGCGGAGGGGTGGAGCGGCGGGAGCGGGGTCGCGGCGGTGGACAGGAGGAGCGGTACCCCGGCGGGCGTGGGCGGCCGGTCGCGGACGGACGCGTCGGCCACGGACACGGCGGGGCCGGGCCTGGACACGGGTGAGGGCCCGGCCGGGTGCGTCGTACCCCGCAGGTTCGGGTCCGCTCCTTCCAGAGGCATCGCGCCGCCCAGCGCGATCGCGGCCAGCGACACGGCCCCGGCGGCGACGAAGGCGAACCGGCGGCGCGGACGGCCCACCTCGTGGATCCGGAAGCCTTCCTGGCGCGGCCCGGCGGACGTCGGCAGCGCGTACGCGAACGAGGCGAGCGGGTCGTTGCCGGAGCGGCCCGGGAGACCGGAGCTGCCGTCCTGACCCGCGGAGCCGGACGGTCCCGACGGCCCGTCGAGGCCGCCACCCGGCAGCCCTTGCAGCCGGGCCAGCAACCCGGCGGACAGCGGCGGCGGCGCGCTCTCCACGAACATGGTCTTCAGGCGGCGCTGGGCATCGGCCTCGGCCTTGCACTTGGCGCAGGTGGCCAGGTGGGCCAGGACCCGCTCGCGCACGTCGTGCGTCAGCTCGCCGTCCACCAGGGCGGCGAGCCGGTCACCCAGGTGCTGTTCGGCGGGGGACGGACTGACTCCGCTCACTCGGCTCCGCCCTCTCTCCCGGCGCCCGGCGCACCCACGGCCGCTCCGGCCAGCGCGCGCTGCTCGGCGCGGGCCGCGGGAGAGCGGTGCTTGAGCGCCTTGCGCAGGTGCGAACGGCCCCGGTGGATACGGCTGCGCACGGTACCGAGCTTCACGCCGAGCGTGGCGGCGATCTCCTCGTACGACAGGCCTTCGATGTCGCACAGCACCACGGCCGCGCGGAACTCGGGCGCGAGGGTGTCCAGCGCCTGCTGGACGTCTGCGTCGAAGTGCGTGTCGTGCAGGACCTGCTGCGGGGACGGCTCGCGGCTGGGCAGCCGCTCGGCGGCGTCGTCGGCGAGCGCGTCGAAGCGGATCCGCTGCTTGCGGCGGACCATGTCCAGGAACAGGTTCGTGGTGATGCGGTGCAGCCAGCCCTCGAACGTGCCGGGCGTGTACGTGGACAGCGAGCGGAAGACGCGGACGAAGACCTCTTGGGTCAGGTCCTCGGCATCGTGCTGGTTACCCGTCAGCCGGTAGGCAAGGCGGTAGACCCGCGCACTGTGCGTGCTGACGATCTCCTCCCATGAGGGAGGGGTCCACGCCTGGGAGCCCGCATCGGCGGCAAAGGTCGCGGTGGTTGCGGCGGCGGTGTGGAAGCTGTCAGCAATGTCGGTCACGGATTTCGGCTCACCCGCCGACCAGAAGAGGCGTCTGAACACGCCCCCACGATCCCCAGGCGCAGCCGCACCTCCCCTGTCGGCTCTGGTGGTGTCCAGTGGAGTCCCTACCATAGCCACCCCCTCTGTCAGCTCCGGATAAGCATTTTTGCAGTATCTTTACGCGAGTCTTAAGCCGCGGAGCGGTCCTGGACTGCCGATCTGCCCGGCACCGTCCCTTCTTATCCCGCCCACACCCTTCACAACGCCCGGTCCCATCTGCGGGTTCCCGACGTCAACGGATACAGTCACCGTTGCGCCAACTATGGGGACAGGAGAGGGTCATTACCGGCAACCGGCAGACGAGCTGGGCGTTCGCCGACGCGTTTGTCGCCGAGGACGACGCTCTGCGATGGGCCCGCGACCGGTCCAGGGAAGCGGGCCTGCGCTCCGTCTCTCCCGGCACCGGGGCCGCGCTGCGCCTGCTGGCAGCCACCGCGGACGCCAAGGCGGTCGCCGAGATCGGTACCGGAACCGGCGTCTCCGGCATCCACCTGCTCCACGGAATGCGCCCCGACGGGGTGCTGACCACGGTCGATCCCGAAGCGGACCGGCAGGCCTTCGCCCGCCAGGCCTTCCGCGCCGCGGGCTTCGCGGGCAACCGCGCGCGGTTCATCCCCGGCCGCGCACTCGACGTGCTCCCCCGCCTCGCCGACGGCGGGTACGACCTCGTCTTCTGCGACGGCGACCCGGCCGAATCCCTCGACTACCTTGCTGAATCGTTGCGCCTGCTGCGCCCCGGCGGGCTGGTGTGCTTCGAGGGAGTCTTCTCCGAAGGCCGTACGGTCGACTCCGCGGCCCAGCCGGTGGAGGTGCTGCGCGTCCGCGAACTGCTGCGCAGCGTCCGGGAGAGCCCCGCGCTGGAGGCCGCCCTGCTCCCGGTGGGCGACGGGCTGCTGTGCGCCGTGCGGCGCTGAGCCCCGCGCCGCATCCCCCGCCCGCCCCCGCGCACCCCGTACGCGCGTCTCAGCGCAACAGGGAGAAGGTGAGCGCCGCCGTACCGCCCAGGGCGGCGCCGGCGAGCAGTTGGGCGGCCGTGTGCGCCCGCAGGGCCAGTCGCGACCACCCGACGGCGGCGGCGATCAGCGCCGCGGGAAGCACGGACGGACCGAAGACGAGCGCCAGGATCATCACGGAGCCGCCGGCCACCGACATGTGGATGGATATCTGCCAGCCGATGGTGACCAGCAGGGACGACACGAGGCCGACGAGCATCGCCACGACGAGCGCGAAGACGTCCTCGGGGGCGTCGAGCGCGTACAGCAGGGTGATCCCTGCGCAGACGGAGACCAGGCTCAGGGCCATCGGGACCACGCGCTGGCGCCGTACGCGGATGTGCTGGTCGGTCAGCGCCCCGCGGCGGACCCCGAGCACGATGATCCCGATCGGGACCGCACCGCAGAACAGCGCGGCGAGCAGCCCCCAGCCGAGGCCGGACCACGAGGTGGTGCTGTGCCAGCCGATCAGCAGGAGGAGGGCGGCCACCAGGTTCGCCGGCGCCAGGACGTCGGAGAGGACCCGGGCCGCCTTCTGACGCGGCGTGCAGTCGGCGAAGGCGGGCGGCGCGGGCGGGGAGAACGTCACGGCGTGGCTCCGGAAGGGGATGGGGCGGCCTGGAGGACGACACAACGCTGCCCCGGCCGCAGATCGCGGTCGGGGCAGCGCAGGGAATGCAGAACGCAGATGGTGCCGACGATTCAGCCGACGACCTTCTTCAGGGCGTCACCCAGGGCGTCCGCCTCGTCCGGCGTCAGCTCGACGACAAGCCGACCGCCGCCCTCGAGCGGTACGCGCATGACGATGCCCCGCCCCTCCTTGGTGACCTCGAGCGGGCCGTCGCCCGTCCGCGGCTTCATGGCCGCCATGCTCGTTCCCCTTCCTGAAACCAGCTCATCGTCAGCCGACGGCCCCATTCAGGCGCCTAGTACCCGGCATCGAACACATTGCTTCCAAGCCATTATCCCGCATGTCAGGACCCGATGACCAACATCGCCCGTGAACGGTTGGGCAACTCGCTCGGCCAAAACCACTCATTTCGGGGACCCGCCTGCGATACTTCGCCGCCGCACCCCGCGAACCGCGTGCGCTTTCTTTGACGCACATCACATGTGCGCGTGCGCTCCGGTCCGCCATGCTGACCCTTGCACCGGCCGGTACCGGCTGGTAACCATTCCGCGACGAAGGGGTACCCCTCCCATGGCCGACAGCGTGCTCTACGAAGTGAACGACGGACTCGCGACCATCACGATCAACCGCCCGGACGCGATGAACGCCATGAACACCGAGGCCAAGGTCGCGCTGCGCGACGCGGTCCAGGCGGCGGCCGCGGACACCGCGGTACGGGCCGTCCTGCTCACGGCGGCCGGTAACCGGGCCTTCTGCGTGGGCCAGGACCTCAAGGAGCACGTCGGGAACCTGTCGTCGGACCGCGAGACCGGGACCTCGCTCACGATGAACACGGTCTCCGAGCACTACAACCCGATCGTCCGGGCGCTCACGGAGATGCCGAAGCCCGTGGTGGCCGGGGTGAACGGCGTCGCGGCCGGAGCGGGCTTCGGTTTCGCGCTGGCGGCGGACTTCCGGGTCGTCGCCGACACCGCGTCCTTCAACACCTCGTTCGCCGGGGTGGCGCTGACCGCCGACTCCGGGGTCTCGTGGACCCTGCCCCGTCTGATCGGCGCCTCCCGCGCCTCGGACCTGCTGCTCTTCCCGCGCTCGGTGAAGGCCCAGGAGGCGTACGAACTCGGCATCGTCAACCGCCTGGTCCCCTCGGACTCCCTGCACGCCGAGGCCGAGGCCGTGGCCCGCGCGCTGGCGTCCGGCCCCACGGTCGCCTACGCGGCCCTCAAGGAGTCCCTGGCGTACGGGGCCACCCACTCCCTCGCCGAGGCGCTGGAGCGCGAGGACGTCGTCCAGACCCGCGCCGGAGCCTCCGAGGACCACGCCATCGCCGTCCAGGCCTTCCTCGCGAAGCAGCCGCCGAAGTACCTCGGCCGCTGAGACCCCTCTCCCGCGAGGCTCAGGCCTCGCGGGAGGCGCAGTCGATCAGGTGGTCGTTGACCAGGCCGCAGGCCTGCATCAGGGCGTAGGCCGTGGTGGGGCCGACGAAGCGGATGCCCGCCTTCTTCAGAGCCTTGGCCAGGGCGGTGGACTCCGGCGTGACCGCCGGCACCTCGGTGACCGTACGCGGGGCCGGGCCCGGCTTCTCGGGGGCGTGGGACCAGATCAGGGCGTCCAGCTCGCCCGGCTCCCAGCCGGCCAGGACCTTCGCGTTGGCCAGGGTCGCCTCGATCTTGGCCCGGTTGCGGATGATCCCCTCGTCGGCGAGGAGCCGGTCGGTGTCCGCCGGCCCGAACTCCGCGACCTCCGCGATCCCGAACGAGGCGAAGGCCTTGCGGAACCCCTCCCGCCGCCGCAGGATCGTCAGCCAGGACAGCCCCGACTGGAAGGCCTCCAGACACAGCCGCTCGTACAGCGCGTCGTCGCCGTGTACGGGGCGGCCCCACTCGGTGTCGTGGTAGACGACGTACTCCTCCGTGGACAGCGCCCACGGGCACCGCAGCAGCCCGTCCGAGCCCGCCACCGTGCCGGTCACCGCTCACCGCCCTTGGTGAGGTCGACGCTCACGGCCCCGTCCGACGGGCCCGGGCGGGTGGCCGCAGCGGCCGTCAGCTGTGCGATCCGCGCGTCCCGCTCGGCCAGCTCGGCCGCCAGCCGCTCCAGTACGTCGTCCACCTCGGCCATCCGGTATCCGCGCGGCGCGACCGGCAGCCGCAGCGCGTCGATGTCCGCCCGGACGACGGGCCGGGTCTCCGGCAGCCCGTCGGCCACCCGGTCCGGCTCCGCTTCCGGCAGGACGGCCTCCGAGCCGCCGCCGATCACCGCCATGGTGACCGCTGCAACGACCACGACCAGCGCGATCATCAAGAAGAAGAACACGATCAACTCCCCTGAGAGACTCCGGCCACCAGGTTAAGGTCGCAGGCGAGGCGCGAGGGCCGCCGAAGGAGGAAAGAGAAGGATGCTGCGACTGGGCAGGCGCGAGTTCGACACCCACGAGCCGGTGATCATGGCCATCGTGAACCGGACTCCGGACTCCTTCTACGACCAGGGCGCGACGTTCCGCGACGAGCCGGCGCTGGACCGGGTCGAGCAGGCGGTCGCCGAGGGCGCCGCGATCATCGACATCGGCGGGGTCAAGGCGGGCCCGGGCGAGCACGTGGACGCGGCCGAGGAGGCGCGGCGCACGGTCGGCTTCGTGGCGGAGGTCAGGCGCCGCCACCCGGACGTGGTGATCAGCGTGGACACCTGGCGGCACGAGGTCGGCGAGGCCGTGTGCGAGGCCGGGGCGGACGTGCTGAACGACGCGTGGGGCGGGGTGGACCCCAGGCTGGCGGAGGTCGCGGCGCGCCACGGGGCCGGGCTGGTGTGCACCCACGCGGGCGGGGTCGAGCCCCGGACCCGGCCGCACCGGACCCAGTACGAGGACGTGGTGGAGGACATCCTGCGCGTCACGGTCGGCCTGGCGGAGCGGGCGGCCGCGCTGGGCGTCCGCCGGGACGCGATCATGATCGACCCGGGCCACGACTTCGGGAAGAACACCCGCCATTCCCTGGAGGCCACGCGCCGCCTGTCGGAGATGACCGACACCGGCTGGCCGGTCCTGGTCTCCCTGTCCAACAAGGACTTCGTCGGCGAGACCCTCGACAAGCCGGTCAAGGAACGCCTGCTGGGCACGCTGGCCACGACGGCCGTCTCGGCCTGGCTGGGCGCCCAGGTCTACCGCGTCCACGAGGTCGCGGAGACCAAGCAGATCCTGGACATGGTCCGCTCCATCCAGGGCCACCGCCCCCCGGCCGTCGCCCGCCGCGGGCTGGCCTGAGCCCATCGCCGGGCTCACACCTCGGCCCGTCCAGGGCGCGTACTGCCCCTACGGCGCCCGGCGTTCAAGGACCCCGGCGGCCACGTCACCGGCGTGACGCAGGAGCGCCCGGAGGCCCGCCGTGACAGGAGCCGCTCCGCGGCGTGGCGGTAGCGCGTCCCTGCGTCGAACCGGGAGCGGACGGCATCATGCGCCGGACCGCGCATGCACGGGTGCGAGCAAGGTCCTCGCGTTCGGGCAGTGACCCCCGGCCGCACCTGAGGCGAGAGCGCGCGGGCCCCCGGCGGTCGACCGCCGGGGGCTCGCGCAGCTCGGTCCTACTTGCCGACTTCCTTCGTCACCAGCGCGATCGCCTCGTCCACGTCGTCCGTGACGTGGAAGAGGTACAGGTCCCTCTCCGAGGCCTTGCCCTGCGCGATCACCGTGTTCTTCAGCCATTCGATCAGGCCGCTCCAGTACTGCGTGCCGAACAGCACGATCGGGAAGCGGGTGATCTTCTGGGTCTGGACCAGGGTCAGCGCCTCGAACAGCTCGTCCAGCGTGCCGAGGCCGCCGGGCAGGACCACGAAGCCCTGGCTGTACTTCACGAACATCGTCTTGCGGACGAAGAAGTACCGGAAGTTCAGCCCGAGGTCGACGTGCTGGTTGAGCCCCTGCTCGAAGGGGAGCTCGATGCCGAGCCCGACCGAGATGCCGTTCGCCTCGCGGGCGCCCTTGTTGGCCGCCTCCATCGCACCCGGACCGCCACCGGTGATCACCGCGAAGCCCGCGTCGACGAGCGCGCTGCCGATCCGCACCGCGGCGTCGTACTCCGGTGAACCGGCGGGCGTACGGGCCGAGCCGAACACGCTGATCGCGGGCGGCAGCTCGGCCAGCGTGCCGAAGCCCTCGATGAACTCCGACTGGATGCGCAGGACCCGCCAGGGATCGGTGTGCACCCACTCCGAGGGCCCGGCCGAATCCAGCAGCCGCTGGTCCGTCGTGCTGCCCGCCTTGATCTGGCTCCGCCTCCTCAGCACCGGCCCGAGCTGCTGCTCCTCGGGCCGGCGCTGAGCGTCCCCATCAGGATTACCGCGGTTGCCCATGACGTGCTCCCTCCTGCTGATCGTTGGATCAGATTAGGCGCACGAAGGTGACGGGAAGCGGAATTCAGGCGGTCAGCCAGGCACGGAGTCGTTCCTCGCAGTGCAGGATCGCCTTCGTCTCGACGCGCTCGTCGACCTTGTGGGCCAGCAGGGCGTCGCCCGGCCCGTAGTTCACCGCGGGGACGCCCAGCGCGCTGAAGCGGGAGACGTCCGTCCAGCCGAACTTGGGCATGGCGCGGCCGCCGACCGCCTCCATGAAGGCCGCCGCCGCCGGGTGCGAGAGACCGGGCAGCGCGCCGCCGGAGTGGTCGTCGACCACGAACTCGGCGACGCCGCAGTCCGCGAAGACCTCCCGTACGTGGGCCAGCGCATCGGCCTCGCTGCGGTCGGGGGCGTAGCGGAAGTTGACCGTGACCGTGCACGCGTCGGGGATGACGTTGTTGGCGACGCCGCCCTCGATGCGCACCGCGTTGAGGCCCTCGTGGTACTCCAGGCCGTCGATGACCGGCTTGCGGGGCTCGTACGCCGCCAGTCTGGCCAGGATCGGGCTCGCCGCGTGGATGGCGTTGGCGCCCATCCAGCTGCGCGCGGAGTGGGCGCGCTCGCCGACCGTGCGCAGCAGTACGCGCAGCGTGCCCTGGCAGCCGCCCTCGACCTCCGCGTTGGAGGGCTCCAGCAGGACCGCGAAGTCGCCGGTCAGCCAGTCGGGATGGGCCTCGGCGACCTTGCCGAGCCCGTTGAGGTCGGCGGCGACCTCCTCCTGGTCGTAGAAGACGAAGGTGAGGTCCCGGTTCGGCTCGGGGACGGTCGCCGCGATGCGCAGCTGTACGGCGACACCGGACTTCATGTCGGTCGTGCCGCAGCCCCACAGGACGTCGTTCTCGTCGAGGCGGGAGGGGACGTTGTCGGCGATCGGAACGGTGTCGAGGTGGCCTGCGAGTACGACGCGCTCGGCGCGGCCGAGGTGCGTGCGGGCGACGACGTTGTTGCCGAAACGGTCCACGGTGAGGTGCGGAAGGGCCCGCAGCGCGTGTTCCACGAGGTCGGCGAGTACCTTCTCGTCGCCGCTCACGGAGGGAATGTCGACGAGCCGGGCGGTCAGCTCGGCGGCGTCCTGGGTGAGGTCCAGCTCGGATTCGGGCATGGACCGACCCTAACGCCCCGGGCACGGGGGCAGCCTCGGACGTCCGGCCGCTGGACGCGTCATATGGCTCAAGTACGGTGGGCCGCGTGCCCGAGAACCGTGATCCTCGCCCCCGTCGCCGCAGGCCGCTCCGTACGGCCGTGGGTCTGCTCGTGCTGTTCGCGGTGATCGGCTATTTCGCCGTCCAGCGGTACTCCAACGGCGGCGTCGGCGCCCCGCACTGCACGGCCGCCGCGTCCGGCGGCGGCGAGCAGGAGTACGAGATGACCCCGGAACAGGCGGCGAACGCGGCGACGATAGCCGCCGTCGGCATCTCCAAGGGGCTGCCGGACCGGGCGGTGACCATCGCGCTGGCGACCGCGATGCAGGAGTCGGCGCTGCGCAATCTCGACCACGGCGACCGGGATTCGCTGGGGTTGTTCCAGCAGCGGCCCTCGATGGGCTGGGGCACGCCGGAGCAGATCATGGACCCCGTGTACTCGGCCGGGATCTTCTACGAACACCTCGCGGACGTTCCGGGGTATTCGCGGATGCCGCTGACGGTGGCCGCGCAGAAGGTGCAGCGCAGCGGCTTCCCGCAGGCGTACGCGAAGCACGAGTCGGACGCGACGGTGCTGACGGCGGCCTTCGGCGAGAGCGGCACGCTGTCCTGCGCGGGCCCCGCGCCGCAACACGGCGATCCGCAGAAGGTGAGGGACGAGCTGGTACGCGCCTTCGGCAAGGAGGTCCTGGGCACTGGCGGAAACGGTGCGCCTGCCGGCCGGACGGCCCCGGGCGGGGCCCCGGAGCCCGAGATCACCCTGCGGCTGAAGCAGGACGGCGGCCCGGGTGAGGCGCGCCGCGGCCGGGCGTTGGCGCACTGGGCGGTGGCCCGGTCGCACGAGCTGGGCATCGCCCGGGTCTCGTACGCGGGCAAGGGCTGGACCGGCGGGCAGGCCCGGGGCGAGTGGCAGCGCAAGGGCGGGAGCGGCACGTCCGGCAACGGCGGTCCGGAAGGCTCCTCCGCCGACGAGGTGCGGATCTTCATCGCCCGCTGAGGCGCGGGCAGACGTACGAGTGATCACTCCTGCGGGGGTGATCGAAAGACCCGGCCGCGAGGGTCCCGGAAGCACAGAAGGCCTGGTGGGCGGGCATCCAATGCGCTTGTCGCGGAAGCCGATTAAACGATGCGTTACAGATCCTTTACCCACCGGATCCGCAACTCCACCCGCCCCACGAGCGGTTGTACAAGGCGTACTCAGCCGCTACCGCTTAGGAGCAACATGTCTCTCCCCCTGACCCGTCGGATCGCCCGTGCCGCGCTGCTCGTCGCAGCCGGGGCAGCGCCCGTGGTCGGTGCCGCCGGCGCGGCCAGCGCCGCCGGTCTGGAGTCCGTGCCGCAGCTGGGCGCACTGACCGCCCCGGACGCCGCCGACGCCTCGGCCGTGACCGGTGCCGCCACGGAAACCGCGGGTGCTGCGACCGAGGCCCTGCCGGCCGCCGCCCCCGCCGCCGACGTGGCCGGTAAGGCGACCGGACTGCTCGGCGGGCTCCCCGCCGCGCCGCAGCTGCCGCTGGCCGGCGGCGGGCTGCCCGGTGGCCTGCCGGGCGGTCTGCCCGGTGGTCTGCCGCTGGGCGGCTGATCTGCCGCGGGAAACACCGAAGGGGCCGGGAGCACGAACTCCCGGCCCCTTCGGGCTGTTCGAGGACGTCCTCAGCCGAGGCGCTTGACCGCCGCCTCGACGCGCTCGTCGGTGGCGGTGAAGGCCACGCGCACGAACCGGGCGCCCGCCTCGCCGTAGAAGTCGCCCGGCGCGACCAGGATACCCAGGCCCGCGAGGTAGGCGACCGTCTCCCAGCAGGGCTCGTCCCGGGTCACCCAGAGGTAGAGGCTCGCCTCGCTGTGCTCGACGCGGAAACCGTGCGCCTCCAGGGCGCCTCGCAGCGCCGCGCGGCGGGCGGCGTAGCGGCCGCGCTGCTCCTCGACGTGCGCGTCGTCGCCGAGCGCCGCGACGGTGGCCGCCTGCACCGGGGCGGGGGTCATCATGCCGCCGTGCTTGCGGATCTCCAGCAGTTCGCCGAGCACGTCCGCGTCGCCGGCGACGAACGCCGCCCGGTAGCCGGCCAGGTTGGACCGCTTGGAGAGCGAGTGGACGGCGACGAGGCCCTCGTACGAGCCCCCGCACACGTCGTCGTGGAGGACGGAGACGGGCTCGGCCTCCCAGCCCAGCTCCAGGTAGCACTCGTCGCTGAAGACCAGGATCCCGTGCTCGCGCGCCCAGGCCACGATCCGGATGAGTTCCTCCTTGGCGAGGACCTGCCCGGTGGGGTTGGACGGGGAGTTGAGCCACAGCAGCTTCACGCCGGCCGGGTCGAGCTCGCTCCCCGCGGGGTCACTCGCAAATGTCTCGGCGTCGTAGACGACGGCCTCGGCCCCGCACAGCCGCGCACCGACCTCGTACGTCGGGTAGGCGAGCCGGGGGTAGGCGACCTTGTCCCCGGCTCCGAGGCCCAGCTGGGTCGGCAGCCAGGCCACCAGCTCCTTGGAGCCGACGACCGGCAGGATGTTGCGGTGCCCGGCGGCGCTCGCGCCGAGGCGCCCGCGCACCCAGCCGGTGATCGCGTCGCGCAGGGCGGGCGTGCCCCACACGGTCGGGTAGCCCGGGGAGTCCGCGGCGCCGATCAGGGCGCGCTGGATCAGCTCCGGCACCGGGTCCACGGGCGTGCCGACCGACAGGTCGACGATGCCGTCCGCGTGGGCCGCCGCCGTCGCCTTGTACGGCTCCAGCTTGTCCCAGGGGAAGGCGGGAAGACGGTCGGATACTGCGGCCACGGTGGTCTCTGCTCTCTCTGGGTGCTGGACGCGAAGGTCGGGAAACACCTCGGTCCCGTGCGGCGGGCAGGCCGTACGGGACCGAGTGGCGCTTGTGCCGCGAACCCTCAGTGAGACGGGTTGATGTCGGCGGGCAGCGCCGCGATGAAGGGGTGGTCGCGCTCGATCAGGCCGAGCTTGGAGGCACCACCGGGCGAACCGAGCTCATCGAAGAACTCGACGTTCGCCTTGTAGTAGTCCTTCCACTCCTCCGGAGTGTCGTCCTCGTAGAAGATGGCCTCGACCGGGCAAACCGGCTCACAGGCACCACAGTCGACGCACTCGTCCGGGTGGATGTACAAGGACCGCTGGCCCTCGTAGATGCAGTCGACCGGGCACTCTTCGATGCATGCCTTGTCCTTGACGTCGACACAAGGCTCCGCGATGACGTAGGTCACGCTCTCGTTCCTCCTCGGTAGGGCTTTCCATATCGCGCGGGAGCGCGGCGTCGTCGATGCCCGCACCTAGTATCTCCGTTCCCGGGCACGATCCGAACAGGAGGGGCGTACAGAGCTGTGGAAATCACCGCCGGTGGGCTGCTGGAAGTCCGTATTACCCCAGCTGACGTGGGTAAACGAGTCTCTGTACGACGGGTGGAGCGCGGCCGGAGCGGGGCGCCGGAGTACGCGGACGCGGTAGGGGTTCTCACATCCTGGAACGAGGGTGTGCTGCTGATCACACGAAAGAACGGCGAGACCGTCCGGATCGCGGAATCCTCGCTGGTCGCGGGCAAGGTCGTGCCGCCCGCGCCGGCCCGCCGACGGGGTCCGGCGGCCTCTTTCGAGGAGCTCTCGCGGGTCGGGGCGCGGTCCTGGCAGCCGCTGGAGAGCGAGCGGCTGGGCGAGTGGACGCTGCGGGCGGCCGCCGGATTCACCCGGCGGGCCAATTCGGTGCTGCCGCTCGGCGATCCCGGGATACCGCTGGACGATGCACTCGCGCGGGTGACCTCCTGGTACGCGGAACGAGGACTTCCGGCGTACGTGCAGGCCGCGACGGGGGCGGTCGGCACCCAGGAGCTGCTGATCGCGGAGCTGGAACGGCGCGGCTGGGCGGCCGAGGTGTCGGCGGAGGTACGGATCGGGGCGCTCGCGCCGGTGGGTGACGTGGACGCTCCCGCCGCCGGGGACGTACGTCTGAGGCGCGTCCCGGACGAGGAGTGGCTGGGGCGCTACGGGAAGGTCGGCGACCCGGATGTGGCCCGGCGGGTGCTGACCGAGGGCCCGTCGGTGTGGTTCGCGGCGCTGCCCGGGGGCCGGGCGATCGGGCGGTGCGTGGTGGACGGCCGGTGGGCCGGTTTCGCGGCGGTGACGGTGGACCCCGCGCACCGGCGGGAGGGTCTGGCGACGGCGGTGATGGCGGCGCTGGCGCGGCGGGCGCTGGAGGAGGGCGCGTCGGCGGCGTGGCTCCAGGTGGAGACGGACAATCCGGGGGCGCTGGCCCTGTACGACGGGCTGGGCTTCGCGCCGCACCACACGTACCACCACTACCGGGCGGCGGCGTGACTCCGGCGGACCGGCGGGAGCGGTTCGCGGAGGAAGCGCGGTCGGAGCGGCCGGACCTGGCGCTGCTGTGCCTGCTGGTGGCGGCGGAGGCCGACCCGGAGGTGGACGAACGCGCCATGGACTGGGCACAGATCGAGCTGGACCGGCTGGCCGGGATGCTGCCGTACGGGCTGCGCGGCGGGCGGGCGTGGGCCTCGGCGGTGACGGAACTGCTGGGCGGACGCCTCGGTTTCCACGGCACCCCGGCGGACTACGACCGGCTGTCGTCCTCGCTGCTGCACGAGGTGCTGCGGCGTCGGCGGGGGCTGCCGATCCTGTTGTCGGTGGTGTGGCTGGAGGTCGCCCGGCGGGCGGGTGCGCCGGTGTACGGGCTGGGGCTGCCGGGGCACTTCGTGGTGGGCTTCGGGGACCCGGAGGAGGGCGTGGTGGTCGACCCGTTCGCGGGCGGCGCGTCCTTGGGCGCGGGGCCGGCGGAGCTGGCGGAGGGGCCGCGTACGCCGGCCCGCACGCTCGACATCGTGCTGCGGATCCTGAACAACATCCGGGCGTGGGCCTCGGTCCGGCCGGAGCAGTCGGGGGTCGCGCTGTGGGCGGTGGAGCTGTCGCTGCTGCTGCCGTCGCATCCGGCGTCGCTGCGGTTCGAGCGGGCGCGGCTGCTGGTGGAACGGGGTTCCTTCCAGGAGGGCGCGGCCGAGCTGGAGGCGTACGCCGATGTGGTGGCGGCGGTGGATGCCGATGCGGCGGCCCGTATCCGCGCCGAGGCCGTCTCCGCTCGCGCTCTGCTGAACTGAGCCCTGGCTCCGGCCCCGGCCCGGCCCCGGCCCGGGGCCCCCGCGCGGCTCGAAGACCTGGGGCTCCGCCCCGGACCGCGCGCCTCGCACGCCGGCGGGGCTGGATCTTGGCGGAGCCCCGGTCAGAGCCAGCCCTTTTCGCGGGCCGTGCGGACGGCTTCGGCGCGGTTGCGGGCCGCGAGCTTCTGGATCGCCGTCGAGAGGTAGTTGCGGACCGTGCCCTGGGACAGGTGGAGGCGGGCCGCCACTTCCGCGTTCGTCGCGCCCGACTCAGCCGCCCGCAGGACCTCCCGCTCCCGGTCCGTCAGCGGGTTCGCGCCCTCCGCCAGGGCCGCTGCCGCCAGCGTGGGGTCGATGACGCGCTCCCCCGCCAGGACCTTGCGTACGGCGGCCGCCAGCTGCGCGGCCGGCGCGTCCTTGACCAGGAACGCGGAGGCGCCCGCCTCCATCGCCCCCCGCAGGTAGCCGGGGCGGCCGAAGGTGGTCAGGATGACGATCCTGATCGCGGGGTGGGCGGCCCGCAGGGCCGCGGCCGCCTCGATGCCCGTCATGCCCGGCATCTCTATGTCCAGCAGCGCGACGTTCACGTCGTGCGCGCCCGCCGCCGTCACCACCTCGTCGCCGCGGGCGACCTGGGCCAGTACCTCGATGTCCGGTTCCAGGCCGAGGAGGGCGGCGAGGGCCTCGCGGACCATCGACTGGTCCTCCGCCAGGAGGATGCGGATGGGGCGTGAGGTCATGATCCTGATCCTAGGTCCAGCGGGACACGGGCCGTGAGGGCGAAGCCGGTCTTTCCGGCCGGGCCGGCCGACAGGGTGCCGCCGACCGCCTCCAGGCGTTCGGTCAGGCCCGTCAGGCCGTTGCCGGGCAGGCCCAGGCCGCCCGTGCCGTCGTCCGACACCGTCAGCTCGGCCACCGGGCCGGCGAGCGTCTGGCGGGTCTCCAGCGTGACCCGGCAGCGTTTGGCCCCGCTGTGGCGGACCACGTTGGTCACCGCCTCGCGCAGCGACCACGCCAGCGCCGACTCCGCCTCTTCCGGAAGCCCGTCCTCCGGCCCCGTCGGGATGTCCGCCACCACGCCCGCCGCGGCCAGCGCGGTCCGGGCGCCCGCGAGTTCGCCGGGCAGGGTGGGCCGCCGGTAACCGCTCACCGCTTCGCGTACGTCGACCAGCGCCTGCCTGCTGACCCGCTCGATGTCCGCCACCTGCTGGGCGGCGGCCTCCGGCTGTCCGGGCAGCATGCGGCCCGCCAGCTCGCTCTTCAGCGTGATCAGCGACAGCGAGTGGCCCAGCAGGTCGTGCAGGTCGCGGGCCAGCCGCAGGCGCTCCTCGTTGGCCGCGAGCTGCGCCACCGTGGCCCGGGCCTGGCGCAGTTCGACGGTGGTCCGGATCATCGCCCGGACGCCGACCATCGCGAAGCCGCCCATCAGGGCCGGGATCAGCAGGCCCGCCAGGTAGTCGTCCCCGCCCGGCACCGCGAAGGCCGTGGCCGTCATCAGTGCGGTCGCGCCCGGGACCGTCCAGCGGGAGATCTCCCCGGGCAGCGCGGCGCCGGAGGAGATGGACACGTAGACGAAGAGCACGAGCCATTCGCGGCCCAGCGTCAGCGACAGGACCGTGGCCTGGGCGGAGAGCACCGCCAGCGAGACCAGGACCCGGCGTACCGCCATCTGCCGGACGGTGCGGAAGACCAGCACCAGGTACCAGGCGACGAAGGCCGCGAGGCCCAGGCCGCCGAGCAGCCGGACCCCGGTGCTGTGTCCGCCGTGGATCAGGTCGCTGACGGGCGCGCTCAGGTAGAAGAGCCAGATGCTGATCCAGAGCGCCTTCACCAGCTTCTGGCGGCGGTTCTCCGGCGGCTTGCCGATCGCCGTGCGGTCGTCGTCCTCCTGCGTCAGCGCCACTGGTTCATGCCTTCATCGAGTCCTTGCGGTACAGCCAGGCGGCGGCACCGGTGAACAGTACGAAGTACACGGCGAGGGTCGCCACGTCCTTGGCCTGGGGCGCCCCGCCGAGCTCGATGGCCTGGCCGAGGCCCGCGTAGGCGTGGGTGGGGAGCCAGCTCGCGATGGTCTGGAGCCACTGCGGGAAGTTCGTGGTGGGCATCCACAGGCCGCCGAGGATCGACAGGCCGAAGTAGAAGAGCATCGTGATGGGGCGGACGTTGTCCCCGCTCGCCAGGTATCCGATCGCGACGCCGAGCGCGGCGAAGACGAGGCTGCCGGCCCAGATCGCGCCGGTGAGGGCGAGCCACTGCCAGGCGGCGAACCGTACGTCCTTCGCGGCGGCCGCCACCGCGAAGACGATCAGGATGGACGGGAGCGAGAGCACGCCCGCGCCGGCGGTCTTGGCGAGGACGTAGCCGCGGCCGGGCAGGGCGGTCAGCCGGAGCTGGCGGACCCAGCCCTGCTCGCGCTCCTTGGCGATGCGCTCGCTGTTGCCCATCAGGACGGCGGTCAGGGCGCCGAAGGAGGCCATGGCGACCATGTAGAAGGCGGGCATGGTCAGTTCGGTGCCCATGACCTTCGTCGTGCCGTCGAGGGTGCCACCGAGCATCAGGAAGAGGGCGGCCGGGTAGAGAACGGTGAAGAAGAGGTACTTCTTGTTGCGCAGGGCCCGGGTTATTTCGAGCTTGATCAGGGCGTTCACTTCGAGGCCTCCTCGGTGAGGGCGATGAAGGCCTGTTCCAGGCCGAGGCCCGCGACCTCCAGGTTGCGGGGGTAGAGCCCGAGCGCGTAGACGGCGTGCACGGTCGCGTCGGCGTCGCGGGACTGGAGCCGCACGGTCGCGCCGTGCCGCTCGTAGGCGGTGAGGGCGGGCAGGGCGCGGAGCATCTGCTCGTCCACCGGGTCCTGGGCGTCCAGGTCGAAGGAGATCTTCCGGGCGCCCGCCCGGGCCTTGATCTCGGCGGCGGTGCCGTCGGCCAGCAGCCGGCCCTTGTTCAGCACCAGCACCCGGTCGGCGATCGCGTCCGCCTCTTCCAGGTAGTGCGTGGCGAACAGGACGGTGCGCCCCTGGGCGGCCTGCTCCCGCATGGTGGCCCAGAAGGCCTGGCGGGAGGTCACGTCCATGCCGGTGGTCGGCTCGTCCAGCACGATCAGGTCGCCCTGTCCGGCGGTGGCGAGGGCGAAGCGGACGCGCTGTTCCTGGCCGCCGGAGAGCTTGTTGACCATCCGGTCGGCGATGCCGTCGACTCCGGCGCGGGTCAGCACCTCGTCGACCGGGTACGGGCGGGGGTGCAGGGAGCAGCCGAGGGCGACGATTTCACGCACGGTCACTTCCTCCATCAGGCCGCCGCTCTGGAGCATCGCGCCGACGCGGCCGGCGGCGACGGCCTCGCGCGGGGTGGTGCCGAAGAGCCGGACGGAGCCGGAGTCCGCGGGGCGCAGGCCGAGCAGGAGGTCGAGGGTGGAGGATTTTCCGGCGCCGTTGGGGCCGAGGAGTGCGACGGTCTCGCCCGGGTGGAGTGAGAGGGAGAGGCCGTCGACGGCCCGGACGGTGCCGTAGCTCTTGGTCACGTTCTCGAAGCTCACCACGGTGTCGGTGGCGGGCTTCGCGGTGCGTGTCGCGGTCGTCGTCATGGCTCAAGATTCGCCCGCGAGGGGTCTCGCGCGGCAGTGCCGACCGTCGTGGGTGCCGCATGACGGATGTCATGCGACGGACATGACGGTGCCCCCGCCCGGGTGGGGGCGGGGGCACCGGTGCGGGGCTGCCTAGCTCGCGTTGGTGTCGATGACCACGGTCCGCTCGGCCGTCGTCTTGCCCCGCAGGGCCTTGACGAGGGCGCCGGCGACGTCCTGCGGGGTGACGGCGGTCTTGGAGCCGTCGCCGCGGGTGATCAGGACGCCGTCGAAGGCGTTCCCGTACGTCTGCTTGAGGGCTTCCAGGTCGAACTTCTCGACGAGGTGGCCGTCGACCGGCTGCATGCTGAGGATGCGGGGCAGGGACTTGCTGCCGAAGGGGATGGACTTGGCACCCGCCTTGACCGTGGCGTTGGCGGACATCGCGGGTTCGGCGAAGTCCTTCATGGCCCTGTCGAGTTCGGCCTGGTCGATGACCGGCGCCTTGGTGGTGACCGGCAGCTCTGGCACGGTCGGCTTGCCCGTGGCCACCATGTCGCGGAAGGCCTTGGTGACCTGCGGGACGGAGGCGTCCACGTCCAGGGTGGTGCCGGAGGTGCCGGGTACGGCCACGGCCTTGCCGGTGTCGAACTTGATGGTGCCCTCGGTGGCCGAACCGGAGGTGCCCGCGAGCTCCTGGAGCGCGACCTGGAGCTTCTCCTCGTCGACCGGCAGCACGGCGTCGGCCTTGCGCTCGTTGCCGAGGAGGGAGCCGATGACGGTGATCGGGTTGTAGTCGCTGCCGGCCGCGTTGCGGACGGTGGTCTGGCTGTCCAGGGTCAGGCCGGCCTTCTCGGGCTTCAGCTCGACCTGCTTGCCGCCGACGCTGAGCTGGAGCGGGGTGGTGGCGCGGCCGCCGAAGGCCGTCTGGACCTTGGCCACGGCCTCGTCGCGGCTGCCGCTGATGTCGACGCCGAGGACGGTGGTGCCCTTGGGGACGTCGGAGTGGTTCAGGAGCAGCCCGGCTCCGTAGGCCACGCCGAGCAGGACCACGGCGGCGCCGCCGAGGAGGACCAGCTTGGAGCGGCCCTTCTTGGCCGGCTTGGCGGCCTTGGCGGGGGCGGCCTTCTCCTGCTGGGGCGCCGGGCGCGGGACGGCCGGCGCGGGCGTCGGGACCGGGGTCGGCACACGGCCCGCCTCGGGTCCGGGCCAGCTCGGCGCCGCCTGGGCCGGGGTGCCGCCGACGTCGGCGGTGCCGAAGCCGGGTCCGCCCGTGGGGCCGGGGTAGTCGTCACCCTGGCTGTCGTAGACGGGGAACGCCTCGGTGACGGGGCCGGTGTCGTCCGGGCCGCTCCCGTACGCCGGGAAGCCCTGGGTCGAGCCGACGCCGGGGCCGCCCGGTGCGGGGGCGGCCGGGGAGAAGCCCGTGCCGTAGTCCGCGACCGGCGGGGGCGGGGTGCGCGGCGGCGCGAAGCCCGCGTCGGGTGCCGGCGGGGCCTGGGTGCGCGCGGGCGGCGGGTAGCCCGCCCCCGGCCCGGCCGGAGCCGGCGGGGTGGCCCGCGGAGCGGGCGACGGGGCCTGGCCGGCCACCGGTGGCGCGGGCGGCGCGGTCTGCTGCCTGACGGGCAACGGCGGGGCGGCCGCGGGGGCCGGGGCGGGCGCCTTGCGGGGAGCGAACCAGTTGCTGGCCGGTTCCTCGGCTTCCGCCGTGCCCTGGGCGCCGGCCGGCTCCTGCTCGGCCTCGATCCGGGTCGGCACGGGCTTCGGCCGCTGCGCGAGCGGCGGCTCGGACGCCCGCCCGGGCGCCGGCTCGGACGCCGGCTGCGGCGTCGACCGGGTGTCCGGCGCGGCGCCGGCCTCTCCGGAGCCGCTGCCCATCGCCTTGCGTACGACCACCGGTGGGATCGGCCGCGAACCCGGGATGTTGATCCGGATCCGGGTCGTCAGGGTGGTCTCGGTCTTGGGCCCGTCGGAATCGGGCGTGGACGGCTTCGAGGTCACAGAGTTCTCCTCCGGGGCGGTCGACGCACCGGGCCCAGGTGGCACAGTCGTGGACGGATACTGGCCGGTTCCATACGGCGGCGTACCCGAGGGGTATGCGGCTCCACCGCGCCCGTTGGGCCCGGAGGACGGACTGTCAGTTTCACGACTCAAGGCAGGTTCTCCCGGTTGGCTCCGCCGCCCGTCATACCGTGCGCGGGCAGCTCGGCGGCCCGTCCACCATACTGGCCGTCGCCGCCGGGCAACTGACCGGAGGGAATCCCTGGTTCCTCATAGGCCCCGCCAAACCCCCCTGAAGCGGCCCTCGGGCCCCGGTGTGCTCGCGTCGCGCCGATTCCCTAAGGAGTCCGACACCACGTCACTTGGCAGGCCGCGCGGCCGAAACCGGCCGATCCAGCGGGCCGCGCATCGTGGCGCACATCACAGCGAGCACCGTTCCGCCCAAAAGGTAGGCGTACAGGCCGATTCCGGACGAACTGAGCAGGAAGTCGCCCTCGGGGCGCGGGGCGCCGAGCAGCACGTACGCGAGGAACCAGCCGACCGCGGCCCCACCCACCCCGAGTCCGGTCCCGAGCGCGATCCGCCCGCCGAGGAACAGTCCGAAGGCCGCCAGCAGCGCGAGGAGCAGGCCGCCGGGGAACCACAGGTCCACCACCAGCCAGCCGGCCATGCCGGTCAGGGCGCCCACCACCAGCAGGCCCAGGCAGCCGGCGATCCGCGCCGGGGTCAGCGTCCCGGTCACGCGTCCACCCCCGCGAACAGGTCGTGCTCGCGCTCGCCCGCCGGTACGCCCGGGCGGCCCTGCACGAGTTCGTAGTACTCGCGGGCGAACAGCGGCTGCGCGAGGTCGTTGGAGAGCGCGAAGAAGGGCCCGTCCACGGCGATCTGGGTGGCGTGGGCGCGCATGGCGGCCGCCTTCGCCGCCACGAACCGCTCCTCGGCGCCGATCTCCGCGGTGATCCGCTCGTCGGGGACGACGCCCGGCACGTCCTGCGGCGAGGCCAGCCCCGGGAAGGGCGCCGCGTCGCCGGCTGCCCTCAGCTTGGCGAAGCCCTCCTCGACCGCCGAGAGCGGGACGCGGTTCCAGTAGATCTTCCCGACCGCGTGCGGCTCACCGAGGTCACGCCGGTACGCGCCCTCAGCGGCGAGTTCGGCCGCGCGCATGGCGACCCGGTGCGCCTGGATGTGGTCGGGATGCCCGTAACCGCCGTCCGGGTCGTAGGTGACGAGCACCTGCGGACGCACCTGCCGGATCACCTCCACGAGGTAGGCGGCGGCCTCGTCCACGTCGGCGGACCAGAAGGCCTCCGGGCGGCGGTTCTGCGGGGCGCCCATCATTCCGGAGTCCCGGAAGCGGCCGGGGCCGCCGAGGAACCGGTGGTCGCCGACGCCCAGCTCGGCCATGGCGGCAGCGAGTTCGCCGACGCGGTGGGCGCCGAGGCTGTCGTCGCGGTCGGCCGCCAGGTGTGCGAGCGCGGGCGGGATGACCTCCCCCTCCTCACCGAGGGTGCAGGTCACCAAGGTGATGTGGGCACCCTCGGCCGCGTACTTGGCCATGGTGACGCCGTTGTTGATCGACTCGTCGTCCGGGTGCGCGTGCACGAGGAGCAGACGACGGGCGGGAAGACCGTTCATGGCGCCTAGCCTACGAGGCGGGTCCTAGAACTTGAGCCCACTGATCATGCTGGCCACGTTCGAAGTGAGCTGGCTGAGTGTCGGGGCGATGGTGGAACTCGCCAGATAGAAACCGAGGAGCACACAGACCACCGCGTGTCCCGCCTTCAGGCCCGACCTTCGGACCAGCAGGAATACGACGATCGCCAGCAGCACCACGGCCGAGATCGAGAGTGCCACGGCGTTTCACCTCCACGTCGAGCGGACATCGGTACACGATTCGTGCTCGGCGAGAGTCATACCCACCGTGCGCTACGGATCATAACTTTCCGTACCAGCGCATCGATCGAAATCCGGCAGCACAAGGGGCGCACGCCGCGCATGGACCGGGTCACGGGGGAGGCCGGCCGGAGGGGCTGTACGCCTCTCCGGCCGGCTGTCGGCACCCGCACGGCCGCACGCCATCCAGGCTGCATGCCCCAGATCTCGGGGCAGAAACGGTCAAGTTGCCCCCGTGTTAACGACGTTGAGCCGCGAAGCCGTCGATTCCCTGCCGGATAACCGTGGGTGGCCGGAAATGATCGGCCGCGTGAGCTACTCCTTCGTGAGCGGAGGCGGCGGCGGGGCAGTCGGCGGGACCACCTGCTTCTCCGCAGCGAAGTGACAGGCCGACGGGTGGGCCGCCGGCCCGGACGGGAAGACCGCCGGAACGGCGAGCAGCGGCACCTCCACCACGCACCGCTCCTGGGCTTTCCAGCAGCGGGTGCGGAAGGGACAGCCCGAGGGCGGGTCGGCCGGGGACGGCACGTCGCCGGAGAGGATGATGCGCTCCCGGTGGGTGCGGGCCTCCGGGTCGGGGACGGGTACGGCCGACAGCAGGGCCTGGGTGTACGGGTGGGTCGGGTGGTCGTAGATCTGGGTGTCGGTGCCGATCTCGACGATCCGGCCGAGGTACATGACCCCGACCCGGTCCGAGATGTGCCGGACGATCGACAGGTCGTGCGCGATGAAGACGTAACTCAGCCTGAACTCGTCCTGGAGGCGCTCCAGCAGGTTGATCACCTGGGCCTGCACCGACACGTCCAGCGCGGAGACCGGCTCGTCGGCGACGATGATCTCGGGCTGGAGGGCCAGTCCGCGGGCGATGCCGATGCGCTGGCGCTGGCCGCCGGAGAACTGGTGCGGGTACCGGTTGATGTACTCAGGGTTCAGGCCCACCACGTCCAGCAGGTCCTGGACCTTCTGCCGGCGCGAGCCCTTCGGGGCGACCTCCGGGTGGATGTCGTACGGCTCGCCGATGATGTCGCCGACCGTCATGCGCGGGTTCAGCGAGGTGTACGGGTCCTGGAACACCATCTGGATGTTGCGCCGGACCGCTTTGAGGGCGCGCCCCGACAACTTGGTGATGTCCTCGCCCTTGTACGAGATCGCGCCGGCCGTCGGCCGTTCCAGGTTGACCAGCATCTTGGCGACGGTCGACTTCCCGCAGCCGGACTCGCCGACGATGCCCAGGGTCTCGCCGGCCCGGAGGTCGAAGGAGACCCCGTCGACGGCCTTGACCGCGCCGATCTGCTTGCGGAAGACGATCCCCCGGGTCAACGGGTAGTGCTTGACGAGGTCCTTCACTTCCAGGAGGGACTCAGCCATGGAGGCACTCCTTCCAGAAGTGGCAGGCGCTGGTCCGCCGCACCGGTGATCCGGTCACCGCGTACAGCGGCGGGACGTCGCTGCGGCACACCGCCTGCGCCATCGGGCAGCGCGGGTTGAAGGCGCAACCGGGCGGGATGGCCAGCAGGTTGGGGGGCAGGCCCTTGATCGCGTACAGCTCCTGGCCCTTCTGGTCGAGGCGCGGGATGGAGTCCAGAAGGCCGCGGGTGTACGGGTGCGCGGGCGCCTTGTAGATCTCGTGCACCGGAGCCGCCTCGACGATCCGGCCCGCGTACATGACGGCGATCTTGTCGGCGACGTCGGCGACCACGCCGAGGTCGTGGGTGATCAGGATCAACCCCATGTTCAGCTCGCGCTGGAGCTCGGCCAGCAGGTCCATGACCTGGGCCTGGACGGTCACGTCGAGAGCCGTGGTCGGCTCGTCGGCGATGATCAGCGAGGGCTCCAGGGCCAGCGCCATGGCGATCATGATGCGCTGGCGCATGCCGCCCGAGAACTGGTGCGGGTAGTCCCCGACCCGCTGCTTCGCCGCCGGGATCTTCACCCGGTCCATCAGCTCGACGGCCTTGCCCTTGGCGTCCTTGCGGGACATCCCGCGGTGGACCTCGTACATCTCGCCGAGCTGCGCGCCCACGCTGAGCACGGGGTTCAGGGAGGAGAGGGCGTCCTGGAAGATCATGGCCATGTCCGCGCCGCGGATCTTCCGCCGGTCCTCCTCCTTCATCTTCAGCAGGTCCTGGCCCTTGAAGAGGATCTCGCCGCCCGCGATCCGGCCCGGGGGCATGTCCAGGATGCCCATGATGGCCTGGGCGGTCACCGACTTTCCGGAGCCGGACTCGCCGAGCACGGCGAGGGTCTCGCCCTCCTCCACCGAGTAGTCGACGCCGTTGACCGCCTTCGCGACTCCGTCGCGCGTCTTGAATTCCACGTGCAGGTCGCGGACTTCGAGCAGCATGTGCGGGGCTCCTCAGCGCAGCTTGGGGTCGAGGGCGTCGCGCGCCGCGTCGCCGAGCATGATGAAGGCGAGCACGGTCAGGCTGAGTGCGGCCGCCGGGTAGAGCAGCATGTGCGGGGCGTTGCGGATCTGCGAGGCCGCGTTGGAGATGTCGATGCCCCAGGAGACGGTCGGCGGGCGCAGGCCCACGCCGAGGAACGACAGGGTGGCTTCCAGCGCGATGTACGTGCCGAGCGCGATGGTGGCGACCACGATGACGGGCGCGACGGCGTTGGGCGCCACGTGCCGCAGGAGCAGCCGGCCGTTGCCGGCGCCGAGTGCCCGGGCGGCCTGGACGTAGTCGTTCTGTCTGGCGGTGATCACCGAGCCGCGGGCGATGCGGGCGACCTGCGGCCAGCCGAGCAGCACGATGAAGCCCACGACGGGCCAGACGGTGGTGCTGGTGACGACGGACAGGAAGACCAGGCCGCCGAGGACCACCGGGATGCCGAAGAAGATGTCCGCGGCCCGGGAGAGCAGGGCGTCGCCCCAGCCGCCGAAGAAGCCGGCGAGGCCCCCGAGCGCCGAGCCGAGCAGCGCTGCGCCGAGGGTGGCGCAGACGCCCACGGTGATGGAGGCGCGGGCGCCGTAGACGGTACGGGTGTACACGTCGCAGCCCTGGGTGTCGTAGCCGAAGGGGTGGCCGGGGGCAGAGCCCTGCTGCGATTTGGACAGGTCGCACTGGAGGGGGTCGCCGCTCGCGATGAGCTGGGGCCAGATCGAGATGACGACCAGGAAGAGGATCATCAGGGAGGAGATGATGAAGACCGGGTTCCGGCGCAGCTCGTGCCAGGCGTCGGACCACAGCGAGCGGGCCTTGTCCTTGGGCCCGGCGCGGCCGGGCCGGGCGTCCTTCTCGATGCCCTCGACGCTCTCGGCCTCTTCGATGGCCAGGTCTATGGGACCGCCCTGGCCGGTGGGGGACACGGCCTCGTGGGGGCGCGGCCCCACGGGGTCGTAGCCGCCGGGGCCTGCGGGGCGCTCGGGGTCAGGCATAACGGATCCTCGGGTCCAGGACCGCGTAGAGCAGGTCGACGAGCAGGTTCGCCAGCAGGAAGACGATCACGAGGATGGTCACGAAGCCGACGACCGTGGGCGAGTTGTTGCGCAGGATGCCCTGGTAGAGCTGGTAGCCGACGCCGTGGATGTTGAAGATCCTCTCGGTGACGATGGCTCCGCCCATCAGGGCGCCGATGTCGGTGCCGATGAAGGTGATCACCGGGATGAGGGAGTTGCGCAGCAGGTGCCGGGTGACGACCCTGCGGCGCGGCAGGCCCTTGGCGGTGGCCGTGCGGACGTAGTCGGCCTTGGCGTTCTCGGCGATCGAGGTGCGGGAGAGCCGGGTGACGTACGCCAGGGACACGAGGGCGAGCACGATGCCGGGCAGGATCAGCTCGTAGAAGGGGGCGTCCGGGGAGACGGTGGGCTTGACCCAGCCCCATTTGACGCCGAAGAGGTACTGGAGCAGATAGCCCGTCACGAAGGTGGGCACCGAGATGACGACGAGGGTCATCACCAGTACGGAGGTGTCGGCGGCCTTGCCGCGGCGCAGTCCGCTGATCACGCCGAGGGTGATGCCGAAGACGATCTCGATGACGATCGCGACGATGGTCAGCCGCAGGGTGACGGGGAAGGCGCTGGCCATCAGCTCGGTGACCGGCTGCCCGTTGAAGGCGGTGCCGAAGTTGCCCTGGAAGATCTGCCCCATGTAGTGGAGGTACTGCTTCCAAAGGGGCTGGTCGAGGAAGAGGTCCTTGCGGATGCGCGCGGCGGTGGCGGGGTCGGGTGCCTTGTCCCCGAAGAGGGCCGCGACCGGGTCACCGAGCGCGTACACCATGAAGAAGATCAGGAACGTGCTGCCGATGAACACCGGGATCATCTGGAGCAGCCGCCGGATCACGTAACGTCCCATGGAGTGCTCCATGTGTGTGGGTGGGCCCGTGTCGGTGTTCGGCGGGCCCCCCGCACGGCGGGAGGCCCGGATCCGTGCGATCCGTCAGCCGGTCAGCTGACCTTGATCTCGTCGTAGACCGGAACGCTGAACTGGTTGAGCGCCACGTCCGTGAGCCGCTCGGAGTACCCGGCGCTGCCGTTCTGGTACCAGAGCGGGATGGACGGCATCTGCTCGGCGAGGATCTTCTCGGCGTCCTGGAACGTGGCGATCGCCTTCGCCGCGTCGCTCTCCTGGTTGGCCTGGTCGACGAGCTTGTCGAACTCCGGGTTGCTGAACTTCCCGTAGTTGGAGGAGGCGCCCGTGTAGTACAGCGGCTGCAGGAAGTTCTGGATCAGCGGGTAGTCGGCCTGCCAGCCCGAGCGGAAGGGGCCCGTCAGCTTGTAGCTGCTCTGCTGGTTGCGGAAGTCGGCGAAGGTGCCGACGGGGTTGACCGTGCACACCGGGCCCTCGCCGAGCGCGTTGTTGATGCTGTTGCAGACGGCGTCCATCCAGTCGCGGTGCGATCCGGTGTCCACGTTGGAGGTCAGCGTGACCTTGCCGCCGGGGAGCCCGCCGCCCTCCTGGATGAGCTTCTTGGCCTCGGCGGGGTCGTACACGCAGGCGTCGCCGCAGATGGTGGCGGAGAAGCCGCCCTTCTCCCCGAGGGCCGGGGAGGTCCAGTCCTTGGCGGAGGTGCGGGTCTCCTGGAAGATCTGCTTGGTGATCTCGTCGCGGTTGATCGCCCGCGAGATGCCCAGGCGGACCTTCTCCGTGCCCGGCTTGCTCCACTGGGGGTCGTACAGGGGGAAGGTGAGGGTCTGGATGATGAGGGCCGGCTGGTTGATGTACCGGTCGCCGAGGTCGTTCTTGACGTTCTTCAGCTGCTGCGCCGGGACGTCGTCGACGAGGTCGAGGTTTCCGGAGATCAGGTCCGTGTAGGCGGTGTTGTTGTCGGTGTAGACCTTGAGGTCCACTCCGCCGTTCTGGGCCTTGTCCGTACCGGGGTAGGCGTCCCACTTGCGCATCTTCATCCCGGTGCCCTTGGTGTACGAGTCCACCATGTACGGGCCGTTGCCGACGGGCTTGGCGAGCCAGCCGGCGTGGTCGGTGAAGAAGGCCTTGGGCAACGGGGAGAAGGCCTGGTAGCCGAGGGTCTGCGGCCAGGTGGAGAACTTCTCCTTCAGGGCGACGGTGAAGGTGCCCGGGCCCGTGACGACCAGCCCCTTCATCGTCTTGGCGGTGGGCTCGCCGGTGGCGGGGTGCACGTCCTGGTAGCCGACGATGTCCGAGAAGAACGGCGAGTTGTTCTGCTTGTTGCGCACGTCCGCCCCGTAGTTCCAGGCGTCCACGAAGGACTGGGCGGTGACCGGCTCGTCGTTGCTGAACTTCCAGCCGCTCTTCACCGTGATCGTGAAGTTCTGGCTGTCGGTCGTCTCGATCTTCTCGGCGAGCATGTTCTCGGCCGCGCCGGTCTTCGCGTCGTAGCGCTTCAGACCCCGGAAGAGCATGTCGAGGACCTTGCCGCCCTGCACCTCATTGGTGTTGGCCGGCTCCAGCGGGTTCTGCGGGTCACCCCACGAAGAGCTGATGATCCCGGCACCCTCGCCACCGCCGCCGCTGCTGTCGCTGTCGCCCCCGCAGGCCGTCGCCGTGAGGACGACGGCCACCGCACATGCGGCCCACTTGACGTGGGTGGCTCCGCGCATGGAGTGCCTCCTATGGATCCCAAGACTCACTTGGGCCCTATGTCACCCCATGTAAGGTCCCGCACACCCCCGGTTGGACCGATTGCACCCCCCCTCGCGCCCCCTGTCACCCCTCCGGGTGCAAAGGCAGGTCGCAGGGTCGGACCGGCCGGGGCGGCCGGGGGAGATCGACGGCCGGACGGAAAAGGCCAGGGCGCCCGGGCCGGAGGAATCCGGTCCGGGCGCCCTGGACGCCGTACGGCTGCAGCCGCGGGAGGTCAGACGGCCAGGACGGCCTTCTCCTCCGCGAAGTGGCAGGCCGACTCGTGCGCGGCGAAGACGTCCTGCCCCTTGAAGCGCTCCGGGATCGCCAGCAGCGGCTCCTCGACGGAGCACTTGTCCTGGACCTTCCAGCAGCGGGTGCGGAAGCGGCAGCCCGACGGCGGGTTGGCCGGGGACGGGACGTCACCGGTGAGGATGATCCGCTCGCGGCCCTCGCGGGCCTCGGGGTCCGGAACCGGAACGGCCGACAGCAGCGCCTGGGTGTAGGGGTGCGTCGGGTGTTCGTAGATCTGCGCGTCGGTACCGATCTCGGCCATCTTGCCGAGGTACATGACGCCCACGCGGTCCGAGATGTGCCGGACGATCGACAGGTCGTGCGCGATGAAGACGTAGGACAGGTTGAACTCGTCCTGGAGCTTCTCCATCAGGTTGATGACCTGGGCCTGCACCGACACGTCGAGCGCGGAGACCGGCTCGTCGCAGATGATGATCTCCGGGTTGAGCGCGAGGCCGCGGGCGATGCCGATGCGCTGGCGCTGGCCGCCGGAGAACTGGTGCGGGTACCGGTTGATGTACTCCGGGTTCAGGCCCACGACGTCCAGGAGTTCCTGGACCTTGCGGCGCCGGTCGCCCTTGGGAGCCACCTCGGGGTGGATGTCGTACGTCTCGCCGATGATGTCGCCGACCGTCATGCGCGGGTTCAGCGAGGTGTACGGGTCCTGGAACACCATCTGGATGTTGCGCCGGACCGCCTTCAGGGCGCGCCCGGACAGCTTGGTGATGTCCTGGCCCTTGTAGAAGACCTCGCCGGCCGTCGCCCGCTCCAGGTTCATCAGCAGCTTGGCGACCGTGGACTTGCCACAGCCGGACTCGCCGACGATGCCCAGGGTCTCGCCCCGGTACAGGTCGAAGGAGATCCCGTCGACCGCCTTGACCGCGCCGACCTGCTTCTTGAACAGGATGCCCTGGGTCAGCGGGAAGTGCTTGACCAGGTTGCGGACCTGGAGGATCGGCTCGCGCTCGGTGGTGTCCTTGGTGAGCTCAGCCATGGAGCTGCTCCTTCCAGAAGTGGCACGCGCTGCGGCGGCCCGGCAGCTCGGTGCCGTCCTGCTCGCTGACCACCGCAAGCGCGGGGACCTCCGAGTGGCAGATGTCCTGCGCGGCGGTGCACCGCGGGTTGAAGGAACAGCCGCTGGGCAGACGCAGCAGGTTGGGCGGCAGGCCCTTGATCGCGAAGAGCTCCTGGCCCTTCTGGTCGAGACGCGGGATCGAGTCCAGCAGACCGCGGGTGTACGGGTGCGCCGGGCGCTTGTAGATCTCGTGCACCGGGGCCGTCTCGACGATCCGGCCGGCGTACATGACCGCGATCTTGTCCGCGACGTCGGCGACGACGCCGAGGTCGTGGGTGATCAGGATCAGACCCATGTTCAGCTCGCGCTGGAGCTCGGCCAGCAGGTCCATGACCTGGGCCTGGACGGTCACGTCGAGAGCCGTGGTGGGCTCGTCGGCGATGATCAGGTCCGGCTCCAGCGCGATCGCCATGGCGATCATGATGCGTTGGCGCATACCGCCCGAGAAGTGGTGCGGGTAATCGTCCACGCGCTGCTTCGCAGCCGGGATCTTCACCTTGTCCATCAGCTCGATGGCCTTGAGCCGGGCTTCCTTCTTCGACAGGCCCTGGTGGACGCGGAACATCTCGCCCAGCTGGTAGCCGACGGTGAGCACCGGGTTCAGGGAGGACAGCGCGTCCTGGAAGATCATGGCGATCTTCCGGCCGCGCAACTTGCGCCGCTCCTCGAAGCTCATCTTCAGCATGTCCTGGCCGCGGAAGAAGATCTCGCCCTGCGGGATCTTGCCGGGGGGCATGTCGAGGATGCCCATGATGGCCTGCGCCGTCACGGACTTGCCGGAGCCGGACTCGCCGAGGACGGCGAGGGTCTCACCGGCGCTCACGCTGTAGTTGACGCCGTTGACTGCCTTGGCCACACCGTCGCGGGTGTGGAACTCGACGTGCAGGTCGCGCACTTCGAGGAGCGGCGTCTGCGGGTCCCCGTCACGCGGGGAGGGAACGCTGGAGGTGTTGTCCATGGTGATCACTTACGCCCTCCTCAGCGCAGCTTCGGGTCGAGGGCGTTGCGGACCGCTTCGCCGAGCATGATGAAGGCGAGGACGGTGAGGCTCAGCATGATCGAGGGGTAGAGCAGGATGTGCTCCGCCACTCGGATCTGCGCAGCACCGGCGGAGATGTCTACGCCCCACGAGATGGTCGGGGACGCGAGACCCAGACCGAGGTAGGACAGGGTCGCCTCGGCCGCGATGTAACCGCCGAGCGCGATCGTGGAGACCACGATCACCGGGGCCATGGCGTTCGGCAGGATGTGCCGCATCAGGATCCGGGTGGTGCCGGCGCCCAGGGCCTTGGCCGCGTGGACGTAGTCGGCCTGCTTCACGGTGATGACCGCACCGCGCATGACGCGGTTGATCTGCGTCCAGCCGAGGAAGGCCAGGGCGAACACGACCGTCCACACCGTGCGGTCGGTGAAGGCCTGGAGGACGACCATCGCGCCGAGCAGGAAGGGGATACCGAAGAAGATGTTGGTGATCCCGGAGATGATCGTGTCCGTGATGCCGCCGAAGTAGCCGGCGATCATGCCGGTGATACCGCCGACGATCGTGACGATCGCGGTCACCGCGAGGGAGACGATGATCGAGGCCCGGGTGCCGTAGATGAGGCGCGCGTAGACGCTGCGGCCCTGGCCGTCCCAGCCGAGCCAGTCAGGCGAACCGATGCTGCCCAGTTCCGGCTTGGTCAGGAAGTGGTGAACCAGGTCGCCCTTGGTGGGGTCGGCGCTGGTGAACAGGCTCGGGAAGGCAGCGATCATCAGCAGGAGGAAGATCAGCACCGAGGAGACGATGAAGTACGGGTTGCGACGCAGGTCGGCCCAGGCGTCGCCCCAAAGGCTGCGCGCCTTCTCGGCCTTCACCGGGTCCACCGGGGCGACGTCCGCCGGGGCGGCCTCGGGCGTCGCGGTTTCGGTCTTGGTCATGTCAGGCATACCGGATCCTCGGGTCCATGACCGCGTAGAGGAGGTCGACGAGCAGGCTGGCTATGAGGTAGACGACGACCAGGAAGGTGACGACACCGACCACGGTCATGCCTTCGCGGCGGACGACCGAGTCGTAGATCAGACCACCGACGCCGTGGACGTTGAAGATGGACTCGGTGACGAGCGCGCCGCCCATGAGGGCGCCGATGTCGGTGCCCAGGAAGGTCACGACGGGGATCATCGAGTTGCGCATCAGGTGCACGCCGATGACGCGGCGCTTGGGAAGACCCTTGGCCACGGCGGTGCGCATGTAGTCGGCGCGCAGGTTCTCGGCCATCGAGGTGCGGGTCAGGCGCGCCACGTAGGCGAGGGAGAGCGATCCCAGCACGACGGCCGGCGCGATCAGCTCGCTCCACGTCTCCTTGTTGCTGACGTTCGGCTGGATCCAGCCGAGTTGGACGGCGAACACCGTCTTGACAATGAAGCCGAGGACGAAGACTGGCATCGAGATGATCAGCAGGGTCAGGATCAGGATCAGGTTGTCCGCGAACTTGCCGGCCTTGAGGCCGGCGACGATCCCGAGGGCCAGGCCGAGGACGATCTCGATGGCGAAGGCCAGGAAGGCCAGCCGGAGCGTGACCGGGAAGGCGCTGCCGATGACCTCGGTGATCTCACGTCCGCTGCGGATCTGGGTTCCGAAGTCGAAGTGGAACAGGATGCCGGTCATGTAGTTGTAGTACTGCTCCCACTTGGGCAGGTCCAGACCGTGCTGGTGCCGAAGTGCGGCCAGCGTGGCGGGGTCTGTGCCCTTGTCCCCGAAAAGTCCGGCCACGGGGTCACCGGGCAGGCTGTACACCATCATGAAGATGAGCATGGTCGTTCCGAAGAAGACCGGGATCATCTGGAGCAGTCGTCGTGCGACATAGCGCCCCATCATGCCTCCGTAGAAGATGCGGCAGCGGCAGCCGGACGGGCCCTTTCGCCACGCACGCGCGTGACGATGACGTCACTGCGTCGCGAAAGGGCCCCCCGGGCGCTGCGTATAGGCCCGGATGCGGGCCGGCTCCCCGCCGGCCCACATCCGTCGAACGTGAATTACGCGGCGGAACTTACTTCTTGACCTCGACATCTTCGATGATCGGGTCGCCGTCCTGGGCGTACTTGACGTTCTGGACCTTCTCCGAGTAGCCCGCGTTGACCTTGTAGTACCAGAGCGGGATCGAAGGCATGTAGTTGACCAGGTCCTTCTCGATGGCCTGGTACGCCTTCACGGACTCGTCCAGGCTCGCCGCGGTGTCAGCCTTGGCGATCTTGTCGTCGAGCTCGGCGTTGGAGAAGCCACCCTGGTTACCACCGGCGCCCGTACGGAACAGGTCGCTGATGAAGTTGGCGTTCACCGGGTAGTCGAGGACCCAGCCGGAGCGGTAGATCGACTTGACCTGCTTCGACTTGCGGGCCTGGAGGTCGGCCTGGAAGTCGGGCTTGGCGTCTCCGGTGCACTTCACGCCGGTGGCCTGGGTGATGCTGTTGCAGACAGCCTCGACCCATTCCTTGTGGCCACCGTCAGCGTTGAACTGGATCGAGATCTCGTTGTTCGGAACGCCACCACCCGCGGTGATGAGCTCCTTGGCCTTGGCCGGGTTGAACTTGGTGACGTCACCGGTCGCGTTCGGCGTGTAGCCGAGGACACCCTTGGCGACCCAGCCGGTGGCGGGCTCGCGGGTGCCCTGGAGCACCGTCTTGGTGATGGTGTCGCGGTCGATCGCCATCGACAGACCCTGGATGACCTTCGGGTCGACCGGCTTCGGGGTCTTCCACTGGTCGGCGTAGAACGCGATGGCCAGCGTCTGGACGGCGGAGTACGCCTGGTCCACGGCACGGTCACCGAGGTCGGCGCGGTAGACCGGGAGGTCCTTCGGGCCGATGGTGCGCAGGACGTCGACGTTGCCGGACTTCAGGTCCTCGTAGGCGGTCTCGACGGTGGTGTAGTTCTTGAGGATCACACCGCCGTTCTTCGCCTTGTTCTCGCCCTTGTAGTCGTCGAAGCGGGCCAGCTCGATCTGCTTCTTGTGTTCCCAGGACTTGAACTTGTACGGGCCGTTGCCGACCGGCTTCTCACCGGCGGCCGCGGGGTCCTTGTAGAAGGACTCGGGCAGCGGGGAGAAGACCTCGTAGCCGAGCTTGTACGCGAAGTACGGGACGGCGTTGGCGAGTTCGATGGTGAAGGTGTTCTCGTCGACGACCTTCAGACCCTCCATCGAGGTGCCGGTGGGCTTGGCGCCCTCCGCCTCGGGGTGGACGGCCTCGAAGCCCTTGATGTCCGCGAACCAGGACGCGTTGCCCTGCTTGTTGTCGATGTTCGCGGCCCAGTTCCAGGCCTTGACGTACGAGTCGGCGGTCACCTTGGTGCCGTCGTGGAACGTCCAGCCCGACTTCAGCTTGACGGTCCAGAGCTTGCTGTCCTTGGACTCGACCGACTCGGCGTTGACCATGGTCAGCTTGCCGTCGGCGTCGTAGTCGACCAGCTGCGAGAACAGGCCCGACATGACGATGGAGCCGTTGGACTCCATCGTGTCGGCCGGCTGCAGGAGCTTCTCGGGCTCGCCGACCTCGATCGAGTAGATGCCGTTCGGGTCAACCTCGCCCTTGCCGGCGGCCTTGTCGTCACCGCCGCCACAGGCAGTCGCTGCCAGGGCGACGACAATCGCGCCCGCTACCCACTTGGCGCTCTTGGCACCGCGCATGGGTTTCCTCCTCATGAGTCCACTGTCAGATGTGAAGGACACCCATACGTTTCGCCGACACCCCTGACGGCGATATGAACGGTGTCCCAAGTGTGCTCGTGAGTCGGCGCTCCCCACAGCGCGTGACCCATTGACCCGAGCTCAATGGAGCCATCCTCAGGGACTCTTAGACCGTAAACCACACTTAAGTGGTCTCGTTTTCACAACATCACTCCAGGCCGAAAACCCGAAATCCGGACAAACGGATAGGAGACAGACACGTGCGAAACGGACGGTTAGCTCACCATCCGGAGTGTCACGGTCGGTATGCGGACACCTGAACACAAAATCCGCTTGACAGACGCGAACAGCCCCTCCCGTCACGGACTGCGTGACGGGAGGGGCTGTTGCGTACTACGGCTGTGCGGCCGAGAAGGTCACCGCCCGAGCGGCGACCGGGCTCGGCAGGTTACTACTTGGCGGACTTGGCGCGCGACGCGGTGCGCGAGCGCTCCTTCTGGTCCAGGACGACCTTGCGGATGCGGACGGCCTCGGGGGTCACCTCGACGCACTCGTCGTCGCGGCAGAACTCCAGGGACTGCTCCAGGGAGAGCTTGCGCGGCGGCACCACGTTCTCGGTGTTGTCCGCGGAAGCCGCACGCATGTTGGTGAGCTTCTTCTCCTTGGTGATGTTCACGTCCATGTCGTCGGCGCGCGAGTTCTCGCCGACGATCATGCCCTCGTACACCTCGGTGCCGGGCTCGGTGAACAGGACACCGCGCTCCTGCAGGTTGATCATCGCGAACGGCGTGACCGAACCGGAGCGGTCGGCGACCAGCGAACCGTTGTTACGGGTCACCAGCTGGCCGAACCACGGCTCGTGGCCCTCGTGGATCGAGTGGGCGATACCCGTACCGCGGGTGTTCGTCAGGAACTCCGTACGGAAGCCGATGAGGCCGCGGGACGGGACGACGAACTCCATGCGGACCCAGCCGGAGCCGTGGTTCGACATGTTGTCCATGCGGCCCTTGCGGACGCCCATGAGCTGCGTGACCGCGCCCATGTGCTCCTCGGGGACGTCGACCGTCATGCGCTCGACCGGCTCGTGCACCTTGCCGTCGATCTCCTGCGTGACGACCTGCGGCTTGCCGATGGTCAGCTCGAAGCCCTCGCGGCGCATCTGCTCGACCAGGATGGCGAGCGCGAGCTCACCACGGCCCTGGACCTCCCAGGCGTCCGGACGCTCGGTGTCCAGGACGCGCAGCGAGACGTTACCGATCAGCTCGCGGTCCAGGCGGTCCTTGACCTGGCGGGCGGTGACCTTGCGGTCCTTGACCGCGGACTTGGCGTCCGCGCCCTTGCCCGTGCCGCCGCGGCCGACCATCGGGGAGGTGTTCGTACCGATGGTCATGGAGATCGCCGGCTCGTCGACCGAGATCAGCGGGAGCGCGATCGGGTTCTCCGGGTCGGCCAGGGTCTCGCCGATCATGATGTCGGGGATACCGGCGACCGCGCAGATGTCACCCGGGCCCGCCACCTCGGCCGGCTTGCGGGTGAGCGCCTCGGTCATCATCAGCTCGGTGATGCGGACGTTCGACTGGGTGCCGTCACGCTTGATCCAGGTGACGGTCTGGCCCTTGCGCAGCTCGCCCTGCTCGACGCGGAGCAGCGCGATACGGCCGAGGAAGTTGTCGGCGTCCAGGTTGGTGACGTGGGCCTGGAGGGGCGCCTCGTCGTCGTAGACCGGGGCGGGGACGTGCTCCAGGATCGTGGAGAAGAACGGCTCCAGGCTGTCGCTGTCCGCGGGGACGGTGCCGTCCTCCGGCTTGGTCAGCGAGGCGATGCCGTCACGGCCGCAGGCGTAGACGATCGGGAACTCGATCTGGTCCTCGGTGGCGTCCAGGTCCAGGAAGAGGTCGTACGTGTCGTTGACGACCTCGTCGATCCGGGAGTCCGGGCGGTCGGTCTTGTTGATGCAGAGGATGACCGGCATGTTCGCCTGCAGGGCCTTGCGCAGGACGAAGCGGGTCTGGGGCAGCGGACCCTCGGAGGCGTCCACCAGCAGGACGACGGCGTCCACCATCGACAGACCGCGCTCGACCTCACCACCGAAGTCGGCGTGGCCGGGGGTGTCGATGATGTTGATCGTGATCGGGGCCCCGCCGTCCTTGGGGTGGTACTTCACCGCCGTGTTCTTGGCGAGGATCGTGATGCCCTTCTCACGCTCCAGGTCGTTCGAGTCCATCATGCGGTCGTCGAGCTGCTGGTGGGCGGCGAAGGCACCGGCCTGCTTGAGCATGGCATCGACGATGGTCGTCTTGCCATGGTCGACGTGGGCGACGATGGCGACGTTACGGATGTCGTGGCGCGTGGGCACTTCGGCGCTTCTCCCGGGATAGTGGATGGCGTCGCGTACGGCCTGGCACGCTCGCCTCGGCCGGGCGAAAACCTGCCACGGCCTTACCCCATGGTACGTCGCGTGGCGGGAACCGCCTGCCGGGGGGTCTGTCAAGAGGCCGGACGAATGAGAGGGGCCGGGTGCGGTGTGGGGTGCTCCGGCCGCCTGTCCTGCCTGTATTCATGCGGGTCAACGGGTGTCCACGACCTTGCCCGCCGGGGGATCCGGCGGGCAAGCGACTTGAGTCACATCTGAGCTTGGGATCCCGAGGTCAACCTGACAGGCACCCCTTTGTCACCACATCTTCTCCTGCTCTCCTCCTCGCGCCGCCCCTCCTCGCGTCACTTCTTCTTGTCCTTGGCGGCCGGGGGCTTCTTCCAACCGATGTCCTGGAAGCGGGGAGTCCCGAGCCCGAAGGCCCCCGCGTTGACCAGGGCCGGCTTGACGGCCACCAGCTCCGGGCGCTGGTAGAGCGGGACGGAGCCCGCGGCGGCCCAGATCCGGGCGTCCGCCTTGCGCATCAGCTCACGGGACTGCTCCTCGTCCAGCTCGCCGGCCGCCTGGTCGAAGAGCTGGTCGATGTGGTCGGTGCCGACCCGTGTGTAGTTCTGTTCGACGAGGAGCGAGCCGTCCGCGGCCGGCTCCGGCTTGGCGAAGATCGGCCGGGCGTCGGTGGCCGGGTAGGCGGTCGCCGGCCAGGAGTAGAGGGCCAGGTCGTACTGGCCCGAGGCGATGTGGTCCTTGAAGAAGCTCTCGTCGGCCACCTTGGTGATCTCGGTGTTCACGCCGATCTTCTTGAGCATCGCGGCGATCCGCTCGCCGACCGTCCGCAGGGACTCCGATCCGGGGCCCGACGGCAGGACGAAGCGCAGGCTGAGCGCCTTGCCGTCCTTCGCCAGCATGGAGCCGGAGGTCCGTACGGCCTGCTTGGCCGGGGGCGCGGAGCCCTTGGCGGGCTCGGCGGGCTCCGCCGCCTCGCCGTCGCGGGCCGGACTGCGCTTGCCGTCCTCGACGGCTCCCGCGGCGGCGGCCTGGGCGCGCAGGGCCGTCTCCTGCCCCTGCGCGAACGGCGCGGGGGCCAGCACCGGCGACCGGTCGGCGTCGACGATCTCGCCGTCGGGACCGTCGGCGGCGCCCTCGGCGAGGGCGCCGTCGCCGCTGTGCCCCTCGGGGCCCTCGGGGCGGCTGCCGCGTGCGCCTGGGCGGTCGCCGTTGCGCTCGTCGTCCTGGCCCACGATGTAGAGGCCGTCGTTGCCGGTGCCGGGGCCCGACGGGGTCTTCCCGTCGTCCTGCGGCGTGCTCTGCGGGCCGGCCTTCGCGCCCGGCGGCTCGGTGAGCTTGCCGCCCCGGCGCCAGCCCGCGTCCGCGAGGAGGGCCTGGGCCGCCTTGGCGTCCTGGCCGCCGAGGGCCTCGCTGTTGTCGGCGTACGCCCGCTGCCCGGCCAGTGCCAGGTGGCTGCCGACCGGCTTCGCGGGCAGGCCCAGCGGCTTCAGCACGATCTCGGCCAGCTCCTTGCGGTCCAGCACCCGGGCCACCGCCCGGCGGACCCGCTCGTCGGCCAGCGGGCCGCCGGAGCCGTTCATCGCGAGCTGCGTGTAGGCCGGCTCCAGGGACTTGCGGACGGTGAAGTTCCGCAGGGCCTCCTGCTCGTCGGCGTACCTGCTGACCGCCTCGGCGTGCTTCTGCCGGGTCGCCTGCTCCGCCTGGGCCTTCTCCTCGTCCGTGCCGAAGGCGGTCGCCCACGACAGGGTGGCCTCCGCGGCCGTCATCGAGGCGCCGGGGCCTTGGGCCGGGGCTCCGCCCGAGCCCGCGCCGCTCGCGCCCTGCTTCTTCGCATCCCGGTGGGCGAGTGCGATCCGGTCGGCGCCGGTACGGTCGATCTCCGCCATGTCGAGCTTGCCGGCGGCCAGCGCGGCCGGGCGCTCCGCCCGGGACACCGCCGTCAGGACCAGGGTGTCCAGCTTGGCCGGCCGGCCCCACCAGCGCGGATTGCGGTTCAGGGCGGCGGTGCCGGTCTTCTTGTCGATCGCCCCGAGGCCGAAGGGCCCGGCGGTGACCTTGAGGGTGCCGCGGGCCCCCTCGTTGAAGGCGTCCGGGGTGCCGGTGACCTGCTTGGGGTAGAGGGGACTGAAGAGGGAGCGCCAGTCCGCGTACGGCTTGGCGAAGGTGACCCTGACCTCCAGGTCGGTCTTGCCCCGCTCGATCTTCTCGATCCGCTCGTAGCCGGCGTTGCGTGCGGTCCAGTACGCCGAATCCTTGCCGTTCAGGGCCCGCCACTGCGCGACGAAGTCGGGGGCGCCGATCTCTCGGCCGTCGCTCCACACCGCCTGCTGGTTCAGCTTGTACAGGACGACCTGCTTGGGCTCCCGCTCGACGACCTCGGCCTTCTCCAGGTAGTCGGGATTGGCCACCGGCCGCCCCTTGGCGTCCATCACGAACAGGTGCGGCAGCACGGCCGCGGCGATCCGGTTGGTGGTGGCGTCCGCGTCGGCCTGGAAGGTGTTCAGCGTCTCCGGGAGGGCGTCCACCGCCCACCGCAGGACGCCCCCGTCGGCGACCTTGTCTCGGGCGGTCGCGGCGATGTCCTGTCCGGCTGCGACCGGACCGCCCTCGTCGTCACCCGCGCCGCAGCCCGTGAGGAGCGGCAGTGCGAGGACTCCCGAGGTCAGAAGCGCCAAGGACCTGCGCCTTCTCTGGGACATGGGTGGTACCTCCGGGGCGGGGCGTGGGGGAAGCATGATCACGTTCGGCGGTATATGGAGCTGATCACACCGGTTGCCGGAACCCACTGAAATCGACCGCCCGCCGCACCCCCAGCAGCCGCCTCACGCCACGCCGCGAACCCCACCCGTGCGGACCAATCCGGCTTGCGCGGCAAACAGGCATTCCCTCGGAAGAGGGATGACAATGGGGTCCAGGGAGGGGCGCACAGTTCACGCCTGCGCGCCCGCAATCGCTGCACGTCCCTTCACAACCGGGGACGTGAGGCGCGACACTCGCAGGCGCACATGAGCGTTGCCACCGCACCTGCGGAAGTGAGGGCAAATCATGTCCCTGCAAGACGATCTGAGTGCCGTACGGCGCAACCTGGACGAGCTGACCCGCAAGGTCGAGCAGCTGGAACAGCAGGCGAAGCGGCAGCAGCCGACGTCGTCGGGTGCGCCGGATCCGTCCCGGATGGTGACCATCCCGGACACGCCGTACGACACCGCGCTGTGGACGGACACCGACGACGAGGGCCTGGGCGCGCGCGACCGCCACGCCCCCTGACGCCGGACGCCCCGCCCCCAGCCGTACACAGCTCCAGCCGTACGACCCGCTCCCCCATCTGGCCCGGCCGCCCGAGGCGGCCGGGCCTCCTGGGCCACCCCTCATCACTCCTCCCGGAGTCCCCTTTGGCCACAGGCACACAACCACCCCAGCAGCGGCCCGGCGGCGTCCACGACGCCTCCCGGGCCGCGATCGCTGCCCGGCACCTGCGTACCGACCGGTGGTGGCTGGCCCCCGCCGGCACCGCGGCCGGGCTGCTCGCCTTCATCGTCTACTCGACCTGGCGGGCCTTCGCGAACGCCGACTACTACGCGGCCCCGTACGTCTCCCCCTTCTACTCCCCGTGTCTCGCGGAGAACTGCCAGGAGATGCGCGGCGGCCCCAACTGGGACCTCTTCGGCAGCTGGTGGGGCCTGTCCCCCGCACTGCTGATCCTGGTCTTCCCGCTCGGCTTCCGGCTGACCTGCTACTACTACCGCAAGGCCTACTACCGGGGCTTCTGGGCCTCGCCGCCCGCCTGCGCCGTCGCCGAACCGCACGCGGGCTACACCGGCGAGACCCGCTTCCCGCTGATCCTCCAGAACGCGCACCGGTACTTCTTCTACGCGGCGATCCCGGTCGCGGGCATCCTCACCTACGACACCGTGCTGACCTTTCGCGACGAGCACTACGAGTGGGGCCACATGGGCCTCGGGACGCTGCTGTTCCTGGTCAACATCACGCTGATCTGGGCGTACACGCTGTCCTGCCACTCCTGCCGCCACATCATGGGCGGCCGGCTCAAGCACTTCTCGAAGCACCCGGTGCGCTACCGGCTGTGGGGCTGGATCAGCCGGCTCAACTCCCGCCACATGCAACTGGCGTGGGCCTCCCTGGTCAGCGTGGCCCTGTGCGACTTCTACGTGTACCTGCTGGCCACCGGCGCGTTCACCGACCCGAGGATCTTCTGAGATGGCTCAAGTGGAACGGCAGCAGTGGGACGTGGTGGTGGTCGGCGCGGGCGGCGCCGGGCTGCGGGCCGCGATCGAGGCCCGCGAGCGCGGTGCCCGTACGGCCGTGATCTGCAAGTCCCTCTTCGGCAAGGCCCACACGGTGATGGCGGAGGGCGGGATCGCCGCCTCCATGGGCAACGTCAACGAGGGCGACAGCTGGCAGGTGCACTTCCGCGACACCATGCGCGGCGGCAAGTTCCTGAACCAGTGGCGGATGGCGGAGCTCCACGCGAAGGAGGCGCCGGACCGGGTCTGGGAGCTGGAGACCTGGGGCGCGCTCTTCGACCGCACCCCGGACGGGAAGATCTCCCAGCGCAACTTCGGCGGCCACGAGTACCCGCGCCTCGCGCACGTCGGTGACCGCACGGGCCTGGAGCTGATCCGCACCCTCCAGCAGAAGATCGTCGCCCTCCAGCAGGAGGACTTCAAGGAGTACGGGGACTACGAGGCCCGGCTCAAGGTCTTCCAGGAGTGCACGGTCACCAGGGTCCTGAAGGACGGGCAGAGGGTCTCGGGGACCTTCTGCTACGAGCGCGAGTCCGGCCGCTTCTTCGTCCTGGAGGCCCCCGCGGTGGTACTGGCCACGGGCGGGATCGGCAAGTCCTTCAAGACGACCTCCAACTCCTGGGAGTACACGGGCGACGGCCACGCGCTGGCCCTGCTCGCGGGCGCGCCCCTGCTGAACATGGAGTTCGTCCAGTTCCACCCCACGGGCATGGTCTGGCCGCCTTCGGTGAAGGGCATCCTCGTCACCGAGTCGGTCCGCGGCGACGGCGGCGTGCTGCGCAACTCCGAGGGCAAGCGGTTCATGTTCGACTACGTCCCCGACGTCTTCAAGGAGAAGTACGCCGAGTCGGAGGAGGAGGGCGACCGCTGGTACGAGGACCCGGACCACAACCGGCGTCCGCCCGAGCTGCTGCCGCGCGACGAGGTGGCCCGGGCTATCAACTCCGAGGTGAAGGCGGGCCGCGGCTCCCCGCACGGCGGGGTCTTCCTGGACGTGTCCACCCGGATGCCGGCCGAGAAGATCAAGCGGCGGCTCCCGTCGATGTACCACCAGTTCAAGGAGCTGGCGGACGTGGACATCACGGCGGAGCCGATGGAGGTCGGCCCGACCTGCCACTACGTGATGGGCGGGATCGCGGTCGACTCCGAGACCGCGGCCACCGTCGGGGTGCCCGGACTGTTCGCGGCGGGCGAGGTCGCTGGCGGGATGCACGGCTCGAACCGGCTCGGCGGGAACTCCCTCTCCGACCTGCTGGTCTTCGGCCGGCGGGCCGGGCTGCACGCCGCGCAGTACGCCGCCTCCCCCGCCGCGCGCCCGGCCGTCTCCCAGGCGCAGATCGACGCGGCCGCCGCCGAGGCGCTGGCTCCGTTCCACGCCGCCGAGGGCGCGGAGAACCCGTACACCCTCCACCAGGAACTCCAGACGACCATGAACGACCTGGTCGGCATCATCCGCCGGGCGGGCGAGATGGCCGAGGCCCTGGAGAAGCTGGCCGGCCTGCGCGAACGTGCCTCCCGGGCCGGTGTCGAGGGCCACCGCCAGTTCAACCCGGGCTGGCACCTGGCGCTCGACCTGCGGAACATGCTGCTGGTCAGCGAGTGCGTGGCCCGCGCGGCCCTGGAGCGCACCGAGAGCCGGGGCGGTCACACCCGCGAGGACTGCCCGGCGATGGAGCGGAGCTGGCGCCCGGTGAACCTGCTGTGCCGCCCGGTGGACCCGGTGCCACAGGATCCGGCGGCCGACCGGATCGAGCTCACCAGGGTCCGCACCGACCCCGTCCGTCCCGACCTGCTCGCGCTCTTCGAGAAGGAAGAGCTGGTCAAGTACCTCGCCGAAGAGGAGCTCTACGATTGACAATTCCCACTCCTCATGGGGAGGGGATCCCCACCCTCACGGGTGGGGTTTCCTGCTTCGACACGGACCGCCCCGACCGAGAGAAGGACTCTCGTTGAGGTCTTGCATCCGTTCCACAGGCAGTGACCGCCAGCCCGGTGGCCAGGAGATTCACAGCTGCGTTCTCGTCCCTGTCGTGGGCCGTTCCGCAGTTCCCACACGTCCACTCACGGACATCGAGGGGCATCTTCTCGGCAAGTGCCCCGCAGACGGAGCACAGGCGTGTGCTGGGGAACCAGCGGTCGATGGCGATCAACTCACGTCCGAACCAGGCGGCCTTGTACTCCAGCATGGTCCGCAGCTCACGCCAGGCCGCGTCATTGATGGCGCGGGCAAGCTTGTGGTTCTTGAGCATGTTGGTCACTCGCTCCCCGGTGGAGAGCGTGACCAGGGCCGTCAGCCCAGCATCAATACCGACTGCTGTCGTGGTGGTGGGCATCGACGCGGGGGTGTCCTCGCACAGCAGCGAAACGAACCAACGTCCCGCACTGTCCCGGGACACTGTGACCGTCGACGGCACCACGCCTACGGGCAAAAGCCGGGACCACACGATGGCGAGCGGCTCGGCCATCTTCGCCAGCACCAGCCGTCCGTCGGCATACCGGAACGCACTGCGCGTGTACTCCGCAGAGGCCCGCGACTTGCGCTTCGACTTGAACCGCGCAAACCACAGCATCACGCGGCGACCTTTCGCCGTTTCGCGACTCCGGGCCGCGGATGCGTTCCTCCCCGGGCCAATGCCGGGATTTCCCCACACGAGGAGAACGGGATGAGTACGTACGACGCGAGCTTCCGGATCTGGCGGGGCGACGCCGAGGGCGGATCGCTCAGGGACTTCACCGTCGAGGTGCACGACGGTGAGGTGGTGCTGGACATCGTCCACCGGCTCCAGGCCACCCAGGCCTCGGACCTCGCGGTGCGCTGGAACTGCAAGGCCGGCAAGTGCGGCTCCTGCAGCGCGGAGATCAACGGGCGGCCGCGGCTGATGTGCATGACGCGGATGTCGACCTTCGAGCGGTCCGAGACGATCACGGTCACCCCGCTGCGTGCCTTCCCGGTCATCCGCGACCTGGTCACGGACGTGTCCTTCAACTACGCCAAGGCGCGGGAGGTCCCGGCCTTCGTGCCGCCGGAAGGGGTGGCGCCGGGCGCGTACCGGATGCAGCAGATGGATGTGGAGCGCTCGCAGGAGTTCCGCAAGTGCATCGAGTGCTTCCTGTGCCAGGACACCTGCCACGTCGTGCGCGACCACGAGGAGAACAAGCCCGCCTTCGCCGGTCCGCGCTTCCTGATGCGGGTGGCGGAGCTGGACATGCACCCCCTGGACGCGGCGGCGGAGGCGGGCCTGGACCGCAAGCGCACCGCGCAGGAGGAGCACGGGCTCGGCTACTGCAACATCACCAAGTGCTGTACGGAGGTCTGCCCCGAGGGCATCAAGATCACCGACAACGCGCTGATCCCGCTGAAGGAGCGGGCGGTGGACCGCAAGTACGACCCGCTGGTGTGGCTCGGGAACAAGATCCGGCGCCGTTCCGACAGCGGGTCACAGCCCGCGACTCCGGGTGCGGAGGGGTGAATCCACCCATAATCTCCGATATGTGATTCCGCCGAGAAGCGAGACGAGAAGCAGGCCTCCGAGCAGGCCGTTCGCACGGGCCGGGCTCGCCCTCGCCACCGCGCTGCTGGGTTTCGGCGGCTGGGGCGTGGCCTGGGCGCCGCCCGTGCGGGCCGACGATCCCGTCACCCTTTCGCAGCAAGGCCAGATCACCGACCGGGTCGGCGCACTGGGTGACCGCAAGGCCGCGGTCACCGCGGCGCTCGACAAGCTGTACGCCGACCGGAAGATCCAGCTCTTCGTGACGTACGTGCGCGACTTCTCCGGGCGCTCGGCCCAGAGCTGGGCCGACGCCACCGCGGAGAAGAACGGCCTGGGCCAGAACGACGTCCTGCTGGCGGTCGCGACCGGGGCCCGCCAGTACGCGTACTCCGCCGCCGTCGACTCCGGTTTCACCGAGCAGCAGCTGGCGACCGTCGCGCGGACCGCCATCGAACCGGCCCTGAGGCAGAACGACTGGGCGGGCGCCGCCATCGGCGCGGCCAACGGCTACAACGCCGTGCTCGGCGGGCAGCCCGTACCCGCGCCCAGCATCACCCCCGGCCCGGCCGACCCCGGCGGTGAGCCGAGCGGTGAGAACGGGGCCGGGGACTTCGTGCTCCCGGTGGTCGCGGTCGGCGCGGCCGGAGCCCTCGGGGTGTACGCGTACCGCCGCCGCAAGCGAAAGGACGCCGTCATCGGCCCCGGCGGCCGCGGTACGACGACCGGGCCGGGCTGGCCCGAAGGAGCGCCGGACCGGCTCCCGCTGCCGGAACTGGACGCCAGGGCCAAGGCGCTGCTGGTGGAGACCGACGACTCCGTCCGCACCAGCACGGAGGAACTCGGCTTCGCCTCCGCGCAGTTCGGGGAGGAGACGGTCGTCCCGTTCACCGCGGCCGTGGAGTACGCGAAGGGCGAGCTGACGCACGCCTTCCGGCTGCGCCAGCAGCTCGACGACGCCTACCCGGAGGACGACGCGACCCGGCGCCGGATGCTGGACGAGATCGTCGCCCGGTGCGCCGAGGCCGGCCGGCGGCTCGACGCGGAGGCGGCCGGCTTCGACAGGCTGCGGGACCTGGAGAAGAACGCCCCGCAGGCGCTGGCCACCGTGGAGGAGCACTTCCGGGACCTGACCGGGCGCACCTCGACGGCCGAGGCGACCCTGACCGCGCTGACGCGCAGGTACGCGGACTCCGCGTCCGCGCCCGTCGCCGCCCATCCCGAACAGGCCGAGGACCGGCTGCTGTTCGCCACCACCCACCTCGGTGAGGCCCGCGCCGCGGTCGACGGCGGCGACAACGGCAGGGCTGCCGTGCACGTACGGGCCGCCGAGGGCGCCGTGGACCAGGCCGCGACCCTGGTCGACGCGGTGGAGCGGCGGGCGCAGGAGCTGGCGGAGGCGGCCGGGAAACTGCCGGGCGCGCTGAACGAGACGGAGACCGACCTCGCCGACGCGCACGGACTGCTCACCGGTACCGCGGAGGGCACCTCGACGGCGGACCTGAGCGGCCGCATCGGCCGGGCCGAGTCCGTACTGGCCGACGTACGGCGGGAGATGGCGGCCGGCCGGTACGACCCGATCGACGCCCTGCGCCGTGTCGAGGAGGCCGACGCGGCGCTGGACGAGTCCCTGTCCGGGGCGCGGGAGCGGGAGTCGGGCCGACAGCGGGCGGTCGCCCTGCTGGACCAGGCCATGCTCTCGGCGCGCAGTGCCGTCGGGGCGGCCACGGACTACGTCACCACGAGCCGGGGCGCGGTCGGCAGCCAGGCCCGCACCCGGCTGGCGGAGGCTGGGCGGCACCTGGAGCGGGCGGTGTCCCTGGCGGCCGCGGACCCGGCGGGCGCGCTGGCGGACGCGCAGCAGGCGGATGCGCTGGCACGGCAGGCGCAGCAGCTGGCGGAGCAGGACGTACGGGCGTACCAGGACCCGTACGGCGGCGGACGCGCGGGCGGCGGCCAGGGCGGCGCCGTACTCGGCGGGATCATCCTCGGCGAGATCCTGCGGGGCGGTGGGGGCGGCTTCGGCGGGGGCGGGGGCGGGGGCTTCGGGGGCGGTTTCGGCGGCGGCGGCCCCGGTTCCTTCGGCGGCGGCGGCACCCGCGGCCGGATGGGCGGAGGCGGTCGCTTCTGAACGCAACGGCACACCATCCCTCACCAGGAGCACCGGGAGAGACCCCTCATGAGCAAGCAGACCATCCTCGGCCGCGTCACCCAGCTCGCCAAGGCCAACATCAACGCGCTGCTGGACCAGGCCGAGGACCCGCAGAAGATGCTGGACCAGCTGATCCGCGACTACACGAACAACATCTCGGAGGCCGAGCAGGCGGTCGCGACGACGATCGGCAACCTCCGCATGATGGAGGCGGACCACAAGGAGGACGTGGAGGCGGCCGCCGAGTGGGGCGGCAAGGCGCTCGCGGCGAGCAGGAAGGCGGACGAGCTGCGGGCGGCGGGCTCGGCGGCGGAGGCCGACAAGTTCGACAACCTGGCGAAGGTGGCGCTGGGCCGGCAGATGCAGTCGGAGAAGGAGGCGAAGACGGCGGAGCCGGCGATCGCCGCCCAGACGCAGGTTGTCGACAAGCTCAGGTCCGGCCTGGACTCGATGAAGAACAAGCTGACGGAACTTCAGGCGAAGCGCGACGAACTGGTGGCCCGGGCGAAGACCGCGCAGGCGCAGAACGCGATGCTGGACGCCGTGAAGAGCATCGACGTGATGGACCCGACGAGCGACCTGAACCGCTTCGAGGAGAAGGTCCGCCGTGAGGAGGCCATGGTGATGGGCAAGCAGGAACTGGCCGCCTCCTCGCTGGACGCGCAGTTCGAGTCCCTGGAGGACCTCGGCAAGGCCTCGGAGATCGAGGCCCGCCTCGCCGCCCTGAAGGCCACCGCCTAGAGCTGTGACCGGGCCTCCTCGAACCGCGCCCCGGCTGCGGCCCGGACCTCGGCTTCCTCCATCGGGTCGTCGCGCAGCATCACGATCCGGTCCAGGGTCTCGGGGTGGTCCGGCGCTTCGGCGATGCCCAGCAGCCGTGCCTGCTCCTCGCAGTCCCAGAGCGACTCGGTGTGCGCGTAGTCCAGACCGCCGCGGTCGATGGCCGCGAGTGCTTCCAGATAGACGGGCCGCTCCCACGAGTGCGGGGTGTGCAGCCAGAACCGGCGCAGCACCGGCACCGCCTCGGCCGCATCGGGCCCGAACCGGGCGAGCCGCTTCGCGGTGCTGTCGGGGCCGCACCAGGCGCGCTCCCGCCACTGGTCGCGCAGTTCCGACACGAGCTCGGGGATCACCTCCGGCCCGAGGTGGTCGGCCAGTACGTCGGCACCCAGCCGGGCCAGCCACTCCCGCTCGTCCTGCGCCCACCGGCGCGCGGCCGGCACGGCGAGGGCGCCGAGGCCCTCGACCACCCGCGTGAGGGCGGGCAGCGAGCGCCTGCCGTCGGAGGTCCCGAGCGAGGGCACGAGCGGGATCAGCGCTTCGTCCGGTGCCCGGCGGGCCAGTTCGCGGAGCGCGCCGCTCTTCGTGCCGTCGCCGCTGCGGGTGTCGGCCAGCAGGGCGAGCAGCTCCTCGCCGCTGCGCTCATCCAGTGCCTCGGCGGGCAGGGCCGGGAAGACCCGTGTCTCGACCCCGAACCGGATCCACGGCTCGCAGGGCCACGGCAGGTCCTCCTCCGCGCGGATCCGGTACCGCGCGGCCTCTTCCAGGTCCTCCCACCATGCGACGGGCCAGCGGTCCGCGACCGACTCCAGTACGCGGATCCAGTGCGCGCCCTCGCGGACGTGGGCGCGCAGTCCCTCCCGGGCTTCGTCGCATCCGCCGAGCGCGAGCAGCTCCAGCACGTCGATCGCCCGCATGCACGCGTCCTCGTCCCCCGCCAGCTGCGCCACCACGGGCGCGGGTGACAGTCCCAGGTCCCGGAGCAGCCGCGCGTGGAACAGGCCCCGGTCGTCGACCCCGTCCCAGCGCCAGTCCCGCCGGATCACGTCGTACACCAGCGGTGCGGCCGCCGCAGGGTCCTGCCGGGCGCGTACGGCGCCCAGGCCGCGGCCGCGCTGGAGCAGCCCCAGCAGCGAGTCGTGGTGGGCGTAGCGGGTTTCGTCATCGTCGCTCATCGCCCCGTACCCTGCCCACCGCGCTGCGGGGCCGCCACCCGTTATCCGTACATGCTCAGCAGTTGCTCCGCCGACAGCTCCGTGACCGCCTCCGCGGCCGCGCCCGGGAGCGGGAGCTCGAACCAGACCGTCTTGCCGCGGTGGGTGCGGCGCGTGCCCCAGCCGGCCGACAGCAGGCCCACCAGCTGGAGGCCGCGGCCCCCCTCGTCGGTGTCGCGGGCCCGTCGGCGCCGCGGCTGCACGAGGTTCGCGTCCCACACCTCGCAGACCAGCGTCCGGTCGAGCAGCAGGCGCAGCCGGATCTCGCCCTCCCCGTACCGGAGGGCATTGGTGACGAGCTCGCTGACCAGCAGCTCTGTGGTGTCCAGCAGGCCCTCCAGGCCCCACGCGGGCAGCTTCGCCCGCGCCAGCTCCCGTGCGCGGCCCACCGACCGGGCCTCGCGGGGCAGTTGCCAGTCCCCCACCGCGTCGACCGGCAGGCCCTGCACCCGTGCCATCAGCAGGGCGATGTCGTCCTCCCCGTGCCGGGTGTCCAGGGTGTTCAGGACGTGGTCGCAGACGTCCTCCAGCGGGCGGACCGGATCCGCGAGGGCCTCGCGCAGCCCGCGCAGGCCCTCCTCCAGCGGGTGGTCGCGGGATTCGACCAGACCGTCGGTGTACAGCGCGAGCAGTGCCCCCTCCGGCAGGTCCACCTCGACCTCCTCGAACGGTTCCCCGCCCACCCCCAGCGGCATCCCGGGAGGTACCTCCAGAAGCAGCGCGGGGCGCGCCGCGCCGCCCTCGTCGGGCGGCTCGACCAGCACGGGCGGCATGTGGCCCGCGTTGGCGATCGTGCAGCGCCGTGTCACCGGGTCGTAGACGGCGTACACGCAGGTGGCGAGGTACACCTCGGAGCGGTCCGCGTCGCGCGAGTGCAGGGCGGCGCGCGAGGCCTGCTGGGATCCTCCGGGGGCCCCGAGGCCCCGGGCGATCTCGTCCAGCGCGGTCAGCACCTCCGCCGGTTCGAGGTCGAGCAGCGCCAGCGTCCGTACTGCGGTCCGCAGTTCGCCCATCGCGACGGCGGCCCGCAGCCCGCGGCCCATCACGTCGCCGACGACCAGGGCCGTGCGGTGGCCGGGCAGTTCGATGACGTCGAACCAGTCCCCGCCGACCTCGGTGGCCGCGTTCCCCGGCAGGTACCGGCAGGCGATGTCCAGGCCGGCCGCCTCCGGGTCTCCGGGCGGCAGCAGGCTGCGCTGCAGTATCAGCGCCCGTTCGTGTTCGCGCCGGTAGAGCCGCGCGTTGTCGATGCACACGGCTGCCCGCGCGGCCAGCTCCACCGCGACCGCCCGGTCCCGTTCGCCGAAGGGCTCGCTGCCCTTCGTACGGGAGAACTGCGCGAGGCCGACCACCGTGTCGTGGGCGACCATCGGCACGACCAGCGTGGACTGGACGAGGCCCTCCGGTCCGCCGCCCTCGATCAGCCGCGGTCGCGCCGTGCGCAGCGCGAGCGCGCCCGGCGAGGCCGCCGGATAGCGGTGGATCTCGCCTACGGAAACGGGTGCGCCCGTGCCCGACAGCGGGGCGTCCGAGACGGCCGAGGCGAAGGCGACGCGCCGCAGCGGCGCTGACGGGTGCCGCCCGGCGCCCAGCCCGGGCGGCAGTGAGGGCACCCCGGGGCCCTGCGGTCGCGCGGGCCGGTCGTCGTCGCCGAGCAGCAGCCCCTGGTAGAGGTCCACGGCGGCCAGGTCGCAGAAGCCGGGGACGGTGACGTCGAGGAGTTCGCGGGCGGTGGTCTCCAGGTCGAGGGAGTTGCCGATGCGGTGCCCGGCCTCGTTGAGCAGGGCGAGGTTGCGCCGTACCCCGGCGGCCTCGCGGGCGGCGAGGTGGCGGCGGGTGACGTCGGTGCCGATGCCCGCGACGCCGATGGGACGGCCGCTGCCGCCGTGTACGCGATAGAGGTTGATGGACCAGTGGCGGTCCTCCCGGCTGCCGGGAGCGGCCCCGGTGATCCGCAGATCGGTCACCGAGTCCCCGGTCTCCAGCACCCGGCGCAGGGCCTCGGCCATCCGGTCGGCCTCGTGCAACGGCAGGTAGTCGTGCACGGTCCGGCCCCGGTGCTCCTCGGCGGCGCCGCCGAAGACGGTGGCGAAGCGGCGGTTGGCGCGCTGCACGGTGAGGTCCGTACCGAACAGCAGGAAGCCGAAGGGAGATTGGCCGAATATGGCCTGTGAGGCCGCCAGATCGGATTCGATCCGCCGCAGCGCGCGTACGTCGACGACGACACACAGCGCGGCCCGCTCGGCGGCTTCGGTCTGGGTGGGCATCACGTAGATCTCGGCCACACCGTGTTCGCCGTCACCGCCCGGGATCCGGAAGGGGACGAGGCCGGTCCACTCCTTGCCGTCGAGGATCTCGGCGACGCGGCGGTGTCCGCCGGCGCGAAGCTCGGGCGGCATGAAGGCGTCGACCGGATCGCGGCCCACCGCTTGGACGGCGGTCAGCCCGAAGAGTTCCTCGGCGCGCAGGCTCCACTGGTCGATGAGCCCGTCGGGGCCGATCGAGAAAGAGGCGACCTTTATGTAGTCATATATCGAGCCAGGCGGACTGCTGTGCCACAAGGAGTCGTGCCATGCCTCCCCGGGCACCCTGGTCTGATGTGCCTGCGCAGGTATCTCGCTCACGCGACCGTCCCCTCCAGCTCACCGCAACCGGACCGGCCATGACCGCAGTATTCAGCACCACGGCCCCGGACGGCACGGCGTTCACGATCACAAAACGGTCCCGTTAGTTTCGAGCCACATCCGGTGATCGTCGGTCACCCTTCACCTTGTTACTCACCAGGAAGAGCCAACTCGAACCACACAGTCTTGCCCGACTTCCCGTGCCGGGTCCCCCAGCGCCTCGAGGAGGCGGCGACGAGATGCAGTCCCCGGCCGCCCTCGTCGTCGGGTCTGGCGACCCGCTCGCGGGGCGGATCCGGAAGCGGATCGGAAACCTCCACGAGCAGCGCGGGGCCGCTCCCCGCGCCGCCGGAGGCCGGATTCCGCCGTTCCAGACGGACGCCGATGGGGCCGGACGCGTACCGCAGGGAGTTGGTGACGAGCTCGCTGACCAGCAGGACGGTCACATCGCCGACGGAGTCCAGGCCCCAGTCGCGGAGGGTGCCACGCACGGCGTTGCGGGCTGTGCGGACGGCACCGGGCTCGGCGGGGAAGGCCCACTCGGCACATTCACCGTCTGTGTCGATCACGCCGATCACTTCCCGGGCCAGCAATGACCCCAGTCCGGTTCGTCGGGGACGAAAGGAGGACGAGACAGGGATTAATAGCGACATACCCGATATTTGGGGCGCCGTACCACTCGATCCCTCACGCACGGCGCACTGTGGCGCAGACGGCCTACAACGCGAGCGTCATGCGCCCCCCTGCGCCCTCGCCGCGCAGTCGGCGCCCGGCCTCGGCGACGGCGGGCCGGTCCTGGTCGAGCCAGTCCACCGACTCCAGTTCCTCCGGCCCCAGCCAGCGCAGCTCGTCGTGATCCTCCAGCGGCGCGGGCTCGCCGGAGACCAGGCGGGCGGTCCACACGTGCAGGACGAGACCGGGTTTCAGCGGCCATTCCCCCGGGATCCGCTCCAGCGGCTCGGCCTCGACGCCGAGCTCCTCGCGCAGTTCGCGCACCAGCGCCTCGGGTACGGACTCGCCGGGTTCCGCCTTGCCTCCCGGCAGCTCCCAGCGGCCGGCGAGCTCCGGGGGCGCGCTGCGACGGGCGGCCAGCAGGCGCCCCTCATGACAAAGGGCTCCGCCCACGACCACTCGTACAGTCATGGACGGAGCCTATGTCAACGCTGACGCTCAATTCATCGTGGCGGTCTGACCGATCCGCTCGACCCAGTAGAGCTGCTTGTGTCCCCGGTCGTCGAGGCTGTCGACGACCTTCTGGGCCTCGGCCCGGGTGGGGTAGCGGCCCACCCGGTAGCGGTTGCCGTTGTCGTCCTGACGTATGACGTGCCACGGGAGCAGTGCACCGCTGTCGTTCATCGCGTTTCACCCTCCGCCGGCGTACCTGCCCAGGAAACCGCATTGCGCATATGCCCGAGCTTACGCCCGGACTTTACGGAGCGGATACGGTTTTTCACGAAGAGATACCTGGCAGGCGTATGCATCCGGCCATGCGTACGAGTGGGCCGTGCGCTCCGGCTCGGAAACGGCGCACGGAAGGCCTCTGAAGGATCACCGCGCCGGACTCAGGGCGCCTCGCGACAGCCGTCCCCGCAGGTCGCGTCGAGCGAGCAGCACAGGGAGCGGATCCGCCCCGGTCACAGGACGGGGGCGAGTCCGGCCGCGATGAAGGTGGAGACGGCCTCGGCGCAGGTGCCGGACAGCCGGGGGAAGGCGAGGATCGAGACGGTGGAGGCGACTGCCATCGCGCCGAAACCTGCCGGGTCGACGGCGTACAGACGGGCGCGCTCGAACTCGATGCGGGGCGGGCCGAGTCCGAGCCGCTCGCCGATCAGCAGGCAGCCGGCGGCGACTGCGGCGATCCGGGCCACGGCGGCGTCGGCGTTCAACACCCCGGCAGGCGACAGCGCAAGCCCGGCCCGGTGCCCGGACTGCCGCCCGGCCAAGGTGTCTTGACTCACGATCGAGCCGGTCACCGCACCGGCATGTGGTACGCCAGGCGGTAGCGGTCCGCCGGGACCACCACGTCGGCCGTTTCCACCGCGCGGCCGGAGGCGAAGTAGGTGCGCCCGATCACCAGCACCACGTGCCCCGGGACCCCGCCCAGGAGGGAGATCTCCTCCGCCAGCCCGGGCCGGGCGCCGACCTCCTCCACCACGTTGTCCACGACGACGTCGATCGCGGCCATCCGGTCGACCACCCCGGACCCGCCCAGCGGGCCTTCCTCCGGCAGCATCACGGGGGTCCGGCCGGTCACGGCCAGCGGCTCCCAGGAGGTCGACAGCATCATCGCCTCCCCCGCGTCACGGAAGACGTACCGCGTCCGCATCACCCGCTCGCCCGGCTGGATGCCGAGCCGCTTGGCGATCTCCGCCGGGGCCGCCGTCTGCTCGCTGTTCGACTCCCAGGTGCCGCGCGCGCCGGAGTCCGCCTGCTCCTGGCGGAACGGCGTCGAGATGCCGCCCGTGCGGTAGCCGGAGCGCGCGACCCGCCGCGGCACCGGCTGCTCCCGTACGTACGTACCCGACCCGGACCGGCCCTCGACCAGTCCCTCCGCCATGAGTACCTTGCGCGCCTCCAGCGCCACGGTGTCGGAGACCCCGTACTCCTCGCGGATGCGGGCCTGCGAGGGGAGCCGGGCGTGCGGGGGAAGGGAACCGTCGACGATCTTCTGTCGCAGGTCCCCGGCCACGCGCAAATAGGCCGGCTGCTCACCGAAAGTCACTGGCCACTCCCATCAGCTTGACAGACAGCAACACCCTGGCAACCGACGGTTGTACATCGCAAGCAAGGGCCAAGGTTTCACCCGATGTGATGAAACCAGGTCACCCAAACCCGTTACCGCGCGTTACCTCGACGACGTCACGCGGCCTGCGCCGAGGGACCCCGGCCCGCCCCGCCCTCCGGGTTCCCCGAGGAATCCTCCAGCCACTGGGGAACCTCCGTCGACAGCCCGTACGCCCCGCGCAGCGCCTTTTCCGTTTCCAGGGACATCGCGCCCATGGCCCGGCCCAGCAGCTTGTCGAAGTCCGCCGCCGTCCTCGCCTGGGAGGTTCGCTGCCATGCCGCGCGGGCCGCCTCGATCTCCCCCAGCTGCGCCTGGACGGCCTTGCCCATCCCCGGCCGCGCCTTGTCGGCCTCCAGTACCTTCGCCTCCTCGCCCAGGGCCGCGTACACCTCGCGCGCCCACGCCTGGTGCTCCGGGAGGGCGTCCTCGGTCTCGTCCTCGGGCGGCCGGCCGACGAGGAACTCGACCGCGTTCGCCGCACGCAGGAAGGCCGACTGCTCGGGCTTCAGCATGGCCGCGTCCCGGCGCAGGCTGCCCCGCTGCTCCTCCTCGGTCGTACCGATCACGCACAGCAGCCGCCGGTCCCCCTGGCGCCAGGACTGGCGCGAGGGCGCGAAGTAGAACATGTCCGCGTAGGCGGGCAGCGCCCACGTGTCCATCGCGTACTCGTCCTGCGCCTTCCAGCACGCCTCCTCGGACGCGCGGTCCGCCTCGGCCGACTCGGGGCGGCCCTCCACCTCCGCCGCCTTCGACGCGGTGACCTCTCCGTGGTGCGCCTGCGCGCAGTCGACCCTGTACGTCAGGGGCCGCTCGGCCAGCAGGTCCCCGTCCGGGACGTTGAAGCAGTCGCCCGCCCGCAGGTCGTCGAGGTCGGTCAGGTCGCCCTCGACGTCGGCGAGTTCGCCCATCGCGTCGATCCGGTCGCGGACCGCCGCGCCGACCCGGTCGACCGTGACCGCCAGGACACCGGTCATCACCACGGACACCACCAGGCCCACGATCGCCAGCGCCTTGCCCCGGTGCCGCTTCTTCGCGATCTGCACGAGGGCCACGATGCCGAAGACGATGCCCAGCGGCGGCAGGCACAGCAGCCCGACCAGGAGCGAGGCGAGCGCGAAGCCGTTGAGCTCCGGCTGCGACTGCGACTGCGACTGCCCGTAGCCGGCGGGCGGCGCCCACACGGACTGCGGGGCGGGCGGGGGCCAGGAGTGGCCAGGTCCGGGGGGCGGGGTCGGCGGGGTGCTCACGGGGTGAGGGACTCCATCACAGGGGATGCGCGAACGAATTCGCGAATAGTACGCAGCGGGGGCGACCGCCCAGTCGGTCGCCCCCGCCTGTTCATCGCGGCTCGGCCGGTGTGCCCGGTTCAGGCGCTCAGAACTGGAGCGCCCACGAGTCGATCTTGCCGGTGTCGATGTTCGCGTTGTCGTTCACGCGCAGCTTCCAGACGCCGTTGGCCACCTCGGAGGAGGCGTTGACCGTGTAGGTCTGGTTGATGTTGTCCGTGCTGCCGCCGGCCCGGTTGTGCAGGGTGTAGGCGGTGCCGTCGGGGGCGATCAGGTCGACCTTGAGGTCACCGATGTAGGTGTGCTTGATGTCGACCGAAACGCTCAGCGCCGCCGGCGCGTTGCCGGAGACTCCGCTGACGGTGACCGGGGATTCCACGGTCGAGTTGTCGCTGATCGCGTAGTCCGCGGTGTTCTCGAAGCGCGGGCCGGGCGGGACGGTGCCGCCGGCGCCGACGTTGAGCAGGCGGTTCGGGGAACCGGTGCCGGGGCCGGTCACGACGTTCGGCGTGGCCGCGGCGACCAGGCCGTCCCGGACCTGGGCCGGGGTGCTCGACGGGTTCTGCGACAGGTACAGGGCCGCCGCGCCCACGACGTGCGGGGTGGCCATCGACGTACCGGAGATGGTGTTGGTGGCGGTGTCGCCCGTGCCCCACGAGGAGGTGATGGAGGAGCCCGGCGCGAAGATGTCCAGGATCGAGCCGTAGTTGGAGTAGCTGGCCTTCGCGTCGGTGTTGGTCGTGGCGCCGACCGTGATGGCCTCGGCGACGCGCGCCGGGGACTTGGTCGAGGCGTCGGTGGACTCGTTGCCCGCCGCGACGCCGTAGGTGATGCCGGAGGCTATGGAGTTGCGCACGGCGGTGTCGAGCGCGGAGTCCGCGCCGCCGCCGAGCGACATGTTGGCCACGGCGGGCTTGACGGCGTTGCGCGTCACCCAGTCGATGCCCGCGACGACCTGGGCGGTCGTACCGGAGCCGTTGTTGTCGAGCACGCGGACGCCGACGATCTTGGCCTTCTTCGCCACGCCGTACGAACCGCCCGCGACGGTGCCGGCGACGTGCGTGCCGTGGCCGTGGCCGTCCTGGGCCGTGTTGTCGTTGTCGACTGCGTCGTAGCCGTCGGAGGCGCGGCCCCCGAAGTCCTGGTGCGTCTTACGGACGCCGGTGTCGATGATGTAGGCCGTGACGCCCTCGCCGGCCTTGTCCGGGTAGGTGTAGCTCTGGTTGAGCGGGAGCGCCCGCTGGTCGATGCGGTCCAGGCCCCAGGACGGCGGGTTGGGCTGGGTGGCGTCGACGGTGAAGACGCGGTTCTGGACGACCGACTTGACCGCGGGGTCGGCGGCCAGCTTTCTGGCCTGCGCCTCGGAGACCTCGACGGAGTAGCCGTTGAGGGCCGCGCTGTAGGTCCGGTCGATCTTCGCCCCGTACCGCTTGGCGACGGCTTTGCCGCTGTCCGCGGTGGAGCGGGCGGCGGAGTCGTTCAGGGTCACGATGTAGCTGCCGGAGACGGTTCCGGCGGCCCCGGCGTTCTCGATCACGCCCAGCGGGGCGTTGTCGGCCGCGGAAGCGGGTAACGCGGCGGCCGTGCCGAGCGCGAGGGCCACGACGGCGGTCGCGCTGATGCCGGCGATCTTCCGGCGGGTGTGACGCATCACGGACATGTGAGGGGTCCTCCTCATAGGTGGTGCGTTGCGGGGGGTGAGGCGGTGCCGTACGCGCCGCACGGTCGCACGGACATGGCGAGATAGCCATGCTCATGACAAGCCATTCGGCTCAACGGGCTGCCGCCTCCGAAAGGTTGACGTACCGTCGTCACCGCCCACAAGAGGACGGCCAAGCCGTAACATCCGTGCCATACGCAGGCCATGATTGAGCAAAGGCTCCCCGCACATGACGCATGCACTCCCCGGTTACATCTGTCCCGAGGACGGCACCCGCGCGGACGTCCGGACCGCCCCGTGGTGCTGCCCGGTCTGCGGCAGCCCCTGGGACCTCGACTTCACGCCGGATCCGGCCGGCGCGCTGGAACCGACCGCCGGGCCGAACTCGATGTGGCGGTACGCGGCGGCGCTGCCGCTACCGGGGGCGTTCTCCGTATCACTGGCGGAGGGCCACACTCCGATGGTGCCGCTGGGCGAGCGGGTTCACGCCAAGCTCGACTTCCTGATGCCGACGCTGTCCTTCAAGGACCGGGGCGCGGTGATGCTCGCGGAGGTGGCCCGGCGGCTGGCCCCGCAACGGGTGGTGGCGGACAGCAGCGGCAACGCGGGGACCTCGGTGGCGGCGTACTGCGCCCGGGCCGGGCTGAGTTGTGAAGTTTTCGTGCCGGAGGGCACCTCGGAGAAGAAGACGGACCGGATGCGGGCGCACGGGGCGGCCGTACGAGTGGTCCCGGGCGGCCGCGAGGCCGCCGCTGCGGCGGCCCGGGCGGCCGCGGACGGGGCGGGGGCCTTCTACGCGAGCCACGTCTTCAACCCGTACTTCCTGCACGGCACGAAGACATACGTGTACGAGGTGTGGGAGGAGCTCGGCGGCCGGCTCCCGGAGGCCCTGGTCGTCCCGGTGGGCAACGGCACCCTGCTGCTGGGCGCCGCGCTGGCCGTGGAGGAACTGGCCCGGCGCGGGGTCAGGCCGCCGGCCCTGATCGCCGTTCAGGCGGAGGCGGTCGCCCCGCTGGCGCGGGCGTTCGAGGCGGGCGCGGAGGAAGCGGACCCGGTGGAGCAACGGCCCACCCTGGCCGAGGGCATCGCGATCCCGGCGCCGCCGCGGGCCCGTCAGATCCTGGCCGCGGTCCGCAAGTCCGGCGGCACGGTCCTGACGGTCCCGGAGGACCGCCTGCGCGCGGCCCAGCAGGACCTGGCCCGCCGCGGGCTCTTCGTGGAACCGACGGCGGCGGCCTGCTGGGCGGGGGTCGGCCCGCTGGCGCCGGACGACCCGCTGCGGGGCCGCACGGCGGTCCTCCCCCTGTGCGGCGCGGGCTCCAAGTAGGGCCCCGGCGCCGCGGCCCCCGCGAAGCCGTCCGGTACGGGGCCGTCCGGTACGAGGCCGCCGCCGGAGGTTGATGTCGGAAACTCGCGCGCCCCCACCGGGCCGTTCTGCTGAACTGGGCGCATGACCAGCAACCTTGACCTCGCCGCCCGGGCCCGCGCGTTCGCGGCGCTGCACACCCCCGCCGCCCCTCTCGCCCTGGCCAACGCCTGGGACGTCGCCAGCGCCCGCATCGTCGAGGCGGCCGGTGCGCCGGCCGTCGCCACCACCAGCGCCGGAGTCGCCTGGTCCCTGGGCTCCCCCGACGGCGACGCCCTGGCCCGCGACCGCGCCCTCGACCTCGTCGCCCGCGTGGCCGCCGCCGTCTCCGTCCCCGTCACCGCAGACATCGAGAGCGGCTTCGGCGCCGACCCCGCCGCCGTCGCGGAGACCGTCGCCGGGGTGCTGGCCGCCGGCGCGGTCGGCATCAACATCGAGGACGGCACCCGTGCCCCCGCAGAACACGCGGAGCGGGTGGCCGCCGCCCGCTCCGCGGCCGAGGCCGCCGGCGTACCGCTGTACATCAACGCCCGCGTCGACACGTACCTCAAGGGCCTCGGCGACCCCGCCGCCCGCCTCGACGAGACCCTCGCCCGCGCCGCCGCCTACCTCCGGGCCGGAGCCACGGGCGTCTTTGTGCCCGGCGTCACCGACCCGGCCACCGTCGCCGAGCTCGCCAAGGGCATCGACGCCCCGCTCAACGTCCTCGCCGGCCCCGGCGCCCCGGCCGTCGCGGAGTTCGGCGCCCTCGGCGTCGCCCGCGTCAGCCTCGGGTCCTGGGTCGCCGAGGCCGCGTACGCCGCGGCCCGCCGCGCCGCCGAGGAACTGGTCTCCGGCGGCACGTACGGTTCGCTCGCGGGCTCCCTCCCGTACGGCGAGCTGAACGGCCTGCTGGGGAGCTGATCGAGAGCCGGTCAACGGCTGAGAGGATCCGGTCCATGCGCATATCGACTCCGGTGGAGCCCAAGCCGACGGCCGCCCGACAGCACCGCAAGATCACGGGCGCCGTGTGGACGGCCCTCCTCCTCGTCTACGTCGTGTGGGGCTCGACCTACCTCGGCATCCGGATCGTCGTCGAGACCATGCCGCCCTTCCTCTCCGCCGGAGCCCGCTTCATCACCGCGGGCCTGCTGCTGACCGCCGCCGTCGCCTGGCGGTACGGACCGGCCGCGCTCAAGGCCACCCGCGCCCAGCTCGGCTCCGCCGTCCTGGTCGGCCTGCTGCTGATCCTCGGCGGCAACGGCCTGGTGGTCCTCGCCGAGACCTCCGTGCCGTCCGGGCTGGCCGCGCTGCTGGTGGCGGCGGTGCCGATGTGGGTGGTGGTGCTGCGGGCGAGCACCGGGGACCGGCCGCAACTGCGCACCCTGGGCGGGGTCCTGGTCGGCCTGGCCGGGCTCGCGGTGCTGACCAGCCCGGGGCTGAGCGGAGAGGTACGGCTGTCCGGCGTACTGATGGTGGTGGGCGCGTCGCTGCTGTGGTCGCTTGGCTCGTTCTCGGCGTCGAAGCTGAGCCTGCCGGGCAATCCCTTCACGGGCAGCGCGTACCAGATGCTGGCGGGCGGGCTGGCCGGGGTGCTGGTCGGCCTGGTGCGCGGCGAACACCGCGGTCTGGACCCGGCGGCCTTCTCCACCGCCTCCTGGCTGGCCCTCGGCTACCTGGTCCTGTGCGGCTCGCTCGTCGGCTTCACGGCGTACGTGTGGCTGCTCCAGGCCGCGCCGCTGTCGCTGGTGTCCACGTACGCGTACGTCAATCCGGTGGTGGCCGTCGCACTCGGCGCGCTGATCCTCGACGAGGCCTTGACCTGGCCGATCCTGCTCGGCGGCGCGATCGTGGTGGCGGCGGTGGGCGTGATCGTCAGTACGGAGCGGCGGAAGTAGGACGGCAGCCGGAGCGGGCGCTCAGCCCCGCGCGGCCCGCTCGTACAGCGCCTTCGCGCGCTCGTCGAACAGTGCGGCCGTGGAGTCCACGTCCGTGTCCCCGCCGCTCAGCACCCCGATGAGCCGGCCGGGCCGGACCGGGCCGCCCCGGTCGGCGATCCAGGGGCTGCCGCTGGTCCCCGTCCAGAACCCGGCGCAGCTGATGTACAGCATGTCGGGGTCGTCCTCGTCGTGGCGGGTCTGCGTCGTGCAGGAGACGGGCTTGTTCTGCGGGTTGTGCTCGGACTCCGGATAGCCGACGACGGTCACCTCGCGCTGGTAGCCGGAGGTCCACTCGGGAGTCGGGGCCTCGGAGCGGCCGCCCACGGCCTCCTGGACGCTGCGCCCGTCGTCGTCCGGGGCGATGGTGAGGAAGGCGAAGTCGGCGGTCTCCTCGCCCCACTTCGTCCAGCGCTCGTCCACGTGGATCGAGCTGACCTTCCACACCCCCAGCGGGTGGCTGCCCGAGCCCTCGCCGGAGAAGGCCGGGGCGAAGGCGAGCTCGCCGATGGCATGGCCGTCGTGGGCGACTTCGCCCGGCCGGCCGTCCTCGCCGGCCGGGGCCACGCAGTGCGCGGCGGTGGCGACGACATTGCCCTTCGGGCTGTCGACGACACTCGCCGTGCACCAGTGCTCGCCGTTGGCCGTGAGTACGCCGACGGTGGGGAAGGGGTGCACCGGGCGGTCGCCGGGCGCCTCGATGTACGCGACGGCGAACACCATCACGATCCCCGCGGCGGCGGCCGCCGATGCCCCCTTCACCACCTGGCTCACCGCACGCCGGGGTCGGGTGTCGGTGCCAGCATCTCCTTGCTGATCCACGCCAGTGCACCCTCCCTCATGCCGCGTACGTACGACTTTCCGTTGTGCTCACCATCCTGGATCACCTGCAGCGTGGTGTGCACGGGGCCCCTGCCGTAGTCCTTCATGAACTGCTCGGCCTTCTCCCGGCCGCTCTCCGCGGTGCCGATCTGGAAGTTGATGTAGACGTCCGGACCGCCGTCCTTGATCAGCTTCTCGGCGAGCTTCTCCGGGTTGTTCTCGTCCATGGCCTGCGTGTTTCCCTTCCACAGCGGAGAGTCGGGGACGATGTCCACGCCGCTCGCGATGGCCGCCTTGAAGCGGTCGGGGTACTTCAGGACGTGCTTGAAGGCGCCGAATCCACCCGCGGACGAGCCCATGAAGGCCCACCCGTCGCGGGAGGTGAAGGTGCGGAAATTGGCCTTCGTGAAATCAGGGATGTCTTCGACCATCCAGGTGCCCATCTTGGGCTCTCCGGGGATGTCCGAGGCGTCGAAGTGATGCTTGGTGTCGGCATTGTGCACCGGCATGATCAGGATGAACGGCAGGCTGGTGCCGGCCTTCGCCCCGTCGCTCACGGCCTTCTGGAGGCCGAGGCCGGGGCCCGTACCCCAGTAGTTCGTGGGGTAGCCGCGGCCGCCGGGCAGGGAGATCAGGACCGGGAAGGCGCTCTTGGCGTACCTCGGCTCGTCGTACTCCTTCGGCACCCACACCCACACGTCACCCGTGAAGCCGGACTTCGCCCCGGTGAGCGTGGTCCGGCCGATCTGGGTGCCGTCCGGGAGCCGGCTGGTGCGGATGAACGCGGCCTTGGGGCCGGTGGGCATGCGTACGCCCGGGCGGACGTCGGAGGCCTTGGCGGCCTTCTGCTTGACGTCGCCGTCGACCTTCCCGAAGGACACCGGATCCCCTATGTCCGAGAAGAGGCCGTACTTGTACGCGGCCGCGCCGCCACCGGCCAAGAGGGTGAGCGCGAGCCCACCGCTGATCAGAATCAGGCGCAGGCGCTTGGGGCGACGGCCGCCCTTGGTCGTGGGGCTGCCGTCGCCTTGCTGGTCATGCTGCACGGAATTGTCCCGTTCCTTCTCCGGCGCTCACTGCGGAGCGCGGGTCGGACCGATCGGTCCCCCTTACACCCCTTACAGAGGTATGAACGACGGGATGGGTTGCCTGGGACGGGGGTGAGGTGGTGAGCACCACGTGGCGCTCACCACCTGCCGTGCGCGCCGGGGATGCGGGGCCCGTACGGGCCTCGGTACGGGCCTACGTTCGGGCCCGGTACGGGCCTACGTTCGGGCCCGGTACGGGCCTCGGTGCGGGGGTCAGCCGGCGGTGTCGGGCTTGGGACCCTTGAGCACCTTGCTGATCGACTCCAGGGAGCCTTCCTTCATGCCCCGCACGTAGTGCCAGCCGTTGTGCTCACCGTTCTGGATGTCGCGGATGGTGATCTTGACCGGGCCCTTGCCGTACTGCTGCTGGAACTTCACCATCCGCTCCTTCCCGGTCTCCTTGGTGCCGATCTGGAAGTTGATGTGGACCTCGGGCCCGTTGGCCTCGATCAGCTTCTTGGCGAGGTTCTCCGGGTTGTTGGCGTCCATCTCCGCCTGGTGGCCCTTCCAGAGCGGGGAGTCGGGAACGATCTCGCCACCGCTGGCGATCACGGCCTTGAACCGGTCCGGGTACTGCAGGACCGTCTTCATCCCGACGAAGGCGCCGGAGGAGGAGCCCATGAAGGCCCAGCCGTCACGGGACTTGTACGTACGGAAGTTGGCCTTGGCGAAGTCCGGGACGTCCTCGGCGATCCAGGTGCCCATCTTGGGCTGGCCGGGGATGTCGGCGCCGTCGTAGTAGTACTTGTTGTCCGGGTTGAGCACCGGCATGACCACGACGAAGGGGAGGCTGGTGCCGGCCTGTACGCCCTCACTGATGGCCTTCTGGAGGCCGAGGCTGCGGTCGGACCAGTAGTTGGCCGGGAAGCCGTTGCCGCCGGGGAGCGCGATGAGCACCGGGAAGCCGCTCTTGGCGTACTTCGGGTCGTCGTACTCCTTGGGCGCCCACACCCACACGTCACCCGTGAAGCCGGACTTCGCGCCCGCGAGGCGGGTCTTGGCGATGATCGTGCCGTCGTCGAGCTTGGTGGTCTGCTTGAAGTCGGCCTTCGGGCCCGTCGGCATGAGCACGTCCGGGTCGCCGGAGGGCTTGGGGGACGGGGACCCGCTCGGGGAGGCGGCCTGCTGTTCCGCGGCGGGGGCCGGTGCGGGCTTGCCGAAGCTCACGTTCTCGCCGTTGCCGGAGAACCAGTCCAGCTTCCAGGCGGCGAAGCCGCCGCCACCGCCGAGCAGGACCACGAGGGCGACCACCGCGCTGATCCATATTCGACGGCGGGAGCGCTTGGGCTGTGGGCTCTGCGGGTAGTCGTGCACGAACTTCGCTCCGAACGGTCATGGCTGCCCCGGGGGCGGGGCAGAACGGCTGGGGCATCCCTAGGGGTGGGATGCACGAATCCCCCGGACAGTTCCAAATCCGAGCAAAAACATAGCGGGGTGCTCGGCGGAACGAGGGGTGTCTCAACGCTGGCCGTCGAGCACCTCTGCACACCGGCCGAGCAGCTGGACGAGCTGTTCCCGCTCCTGCTCGGTGAACTCCGCCGCGAGCGCCCGCTCCACCCGCACCGCACCGGAATCGGCCAGCTCCAGCGCCGCGCGCCCCTCGTCGGTGAGCCGGGTCTCCAGCACGTTGCGGTGCCACTCGTGCGGGGTGCGCTCGATGAACCCGCGCTCCTGGAGGTTCTTCAGCACGGTGTTCATCGTCGGCGGGGTCACCCCGCACAGCCGTGCGAGCGCGGCGGCGGAGATGCCGGGCTTCTCGTCCAGCCAGAGCAGCGCGGCGTACTGCGGAACCGTCACCGCTGCCGGCTTGCACGCTGCGCTCTTCGCCGCGAGAAGTGCCTGCTCGGCGCGCTTGAGGTGCGCGCCGATGCGCTCCGCGGGGGCCATCGAGGTCATTCCCGCATCCTACGACCCTTGCATGCATTAGAGCTCTAATCTACATTCGCCTTCACATACTCAGCAGAGGACACACATGATGATTCGCTCGATGAAGCGGCGGCAGCGGATCCCGGCCACGGCGATGGCCCTGACGGCAGCCCTCGCCGGGGTGCTCGCCGGCGGAGCGGTCCCCGCCCAGGCCCAGACCCAGGCCCGGACCCTCGCCGGTGACGTCCGCGTCTCCATATCCACGGCCTTCACCCTGCCCGGCGCGAAGGTCTACCCGGAGGGCATAGCCACGGACCCCCGTACCCACACGGTCTACGTGGGCTCGTACGCGGACGGAACCGTCTACCGCGCCCGACCCGGCCGGCCCGAGGCCGAGGTCTTCCTGCCCTCCGGCACCGACGGCCGCCACACGGCGAACGGCCTGCGCGTCGACGCCCGGGGCCGTCTGTGGGTCACGGACTCCACCACCGGCGTCTCCGTCTACGACACCGCGACCGGGGACCGCCTGGCGCACTTCGAGGTGGGCGGGACCTCCCCCCGCTTCGTCAACGACCTGACCATCACCCCGGACGGCACCGCCTACCTGACGGACAGCGTCCGCGGGGTGGTCTACCGCGTGACCCCGGCCCAGCTGGCCGCCGGCAGCGGCACCCTGACCGAGGCGTACGACCTCACTCCGGCGCTTCGCCCCCGGCCCGGGGGCCCGTTCAGCCTCAACGGCATCGTCTCGGACCGGTCCGGCCGCTACCTGCTCACCGTGGACATGCCCGCGGGCGACCTCTACCGCGTCGACCTGCGCACAGGCGCCGTCCGCCGCGTCGACCTGGGCGGCGCCGACATGAAGGCCGCCGACGGCCTCGACCTCTCCCCCGACGGCACCCTGCGCGTGGCGCACAACACCACCAACTCCCTGACCCGCTGGCGGCTCAGCCAGGACGGCACCCGCGCCCGCCTGCTCCACACGGTCACGGACCCGTCCCTGCAGATCCCGACGACCCTGGCCCACACCGCGGGCCGCACCCTGGTGGTCCGCTCCCAGTTCGACAAGATGCCCCCCGGCTCCGGCACGCCCACCACGTTCACGATCGCCTCGGTCCACGGCCTGTAGGGGCCGCCCCCGGGAGAGCTTTGCGCGAGACGGCCTCAAGCACCCCTCCGCAAGTACGCGGAGGCCGGCATCCCGCACTACTGGTGCATCGAGGACGAGGACGGGGCACCGGTCGTGCACGTCTACGAGCGCGACGAACCGACCGGCGCCTACGCCCCCGCCGGCATCTTCCGGGGCACCCTCCAGCGCCCGGTGCCGTTCGAGATCAGCCTGGACCTCGACAAGCTCACACCGCCGCGAAGCAGCTGAAAGGTCAGCACCAAGTCAGCACGGGAATGCGGAAGGGGTCGGACCCGCCAGAGTCCGACCCCTTCTGACCTGCATTTGACGCAGCCATCCAACCTGCAGTAACGAGATGACTACACATTGAAGCGGAACGTTCAGCACAGAGCTCTCACCTGCGGAAACACGGTTTCTGGCGATCTCATCCAGCACCAATCCAGCAGCACCGTGCGAGTGCATCCAGCACGAGCGATGGAGCGCCACCGACCCGCCGCGCACATTGTGTACACATAGGACACTCGGTACCCTTGGGCGCATGACGCAGCCACTGCCCATAGAGTCCATCCGCGACGTGCGCGCTCACCTGGCAGAAGTCGTGGAGCGCGCAGACCGCGACGACGTGCCCACTGTGATCACACGCCGAGGCAAGGAAGTCGCTGCTGTGGTGTCCATCGAGATACTGCGCAAGTACCAGGAATGGGAAGAGCGCGAGATCAACCGGATCATCGACGAGCGCATGGCCAACCCGGTACCCGGCATCCCGATCGAGGACATCATGAGGGAGACGCTGGCGCGCAGTGAGTGAGTACCGGACCGTCTTCCGACCCGAAGCTCAGGCAGAGCTGCGCAAGATCCCCCGCGACATGGCGCTCCGCATCCTGGCCAAGCTGACCGAGCTGGAAAGCGACCCACTCGGCTTCAACACCACCGCACTCGTGTCCCAGCCCGAACGCCGCCGCCTACGTGTGGGTGACTATCGCGTCGTCTACACGATCGACAACGGTGAGCTGGTGGTATGGATCGTGCAGGTCGGACATCGCTCCACCGTTTACGACACCTGATCCTGCGCCAGGAACAGCTGCGATCGGTCAGCATCCGCTGGCCGCCTCCTCGCCGCACTTCGGCTCCCCCAGGCCGGCGACCGGGAAGTCCTGGACCGCCTACTCACCACCGCCGCCCGCACTGTCCCCGACGGATACCTCCCGCACGTTCCAGACGAGGAGGCCTCCGGCTTCCAGCCGATGCTCGAACTGTCTGCCGAGTAAGGCCGACCCCACCAGACCGGGTCAGCGCCCCGTCGCGCTACACCGGGGGCGAGGGCCGGGCCTGACCACCGCTGACGCGACGTCAGAATATCCAGCACCGATCCAGCACGGGGACGACGAAGGGGTCGGGCTCACCGAAGCCCGACCCCTCCTGACCTGCATGCTCGACGAACTACCTAGCATGCAGTGACGACACGACTACACGTTGAAGCGGAACTCCACCACGTCGCCGTCCTGCATGACGTAGTCCTTGCCCTCCATGCGGGCCTTGCCCTTCGCGCGGGCCTCGGTGACCGAGCCGCACTCGACCAGGTCCGCGAAGGAGATGACCTCGGCCTTGATGAAGCCGCGCTGGAAGTCGGTGTGGATCACGCCGGCCGCCTCCGGGGCGGTGGCGCCCTGCTTGATCGTCCAGGCGCGGGTTTCCTTCGGGCCGGCCGTCAGGTACGTCTGGAGGCCCAGCGTGGCGAAGCCGACTCGGCCGAGGGTGGCCATGCCCGGCTCGTCCTGGCCGACGGACTGGAGGAGTTCGAGGGCCTCGTCGTCCTCCAGCTCGATGAGCTCCTGCTCCAGCTTGGCGTTCAGGAAGATCGCCTCGGCCGGGGCGACCAGCGCGCGCTGTTCGTCCTTGAAGGCCTCGTCCGTCAGCTCGTCCTCGTCCACGTTGAAGACGTAGAGGAACGGCTTCGTGGTCAGCAGGTGCAGCTCGTGGAGGAGGTCGCCCTGCTCCGTGCCCTTGGTGATGCCCTTGGAGAAGAGGGTGTCGCCGGCTTCGAGGATCTTCTTGGCCTCGCCGACGGCCGCGAGGACCGCGACCTTCTCCTTCTGGAGGCGGGACTCCTTCGTCAGGCGCGGCTCGGCCTTCTCGATGGACTGGAGGTCGGCGAGGATCAGCTCGGTGTTGATCGTCTCGATGTCGTCCTTCGGCGAGACCTTGCCGTCGACGTGCACGACGTTCTCGTCCTTGAAGGCACGGATGACCTGGCAGATCGCGTCCGACTCGCGGATGTTGGCCAGGAACTTGTTGCCCAGGCCCTCACCCTCCGAGGCGCCGCGGACGATGCCCGCGATGTCGACGAAGTCGACCGTCGCCGGGAGGATCTTCTGGGAGCCGAAGATGCCCGCGAGGACCGCGAGGCGCGCGTCCGGGACGCCGACGACGCCGACGTTCGGCTCGATCGTGGCGAACGGGTAGTTGGCCGCCAGCACGTCGTTCTTGGTCAGGGCGTTGAACAGGGTCGACTTGCCGACATTCGGCAGACCGACGATTCCGATCGTGAGCGACACGTTGGCGACTTCCCGTAGCTGGAGGGGGCGGCGGCCCGGAGGTGGGCCACCGGACAGTTTACTTTCCGATGAGCGGCGGTCGATGTACGCGTGTCCCCACACGGATACCGCGCTCCCCGCGCCTAGCGTGGTGGCGTGGAGCAATACAGGACGCGACCGGCCCCTCACCCCCAGCGACCCCCGGCCCAGCGACGGGGGCCCCGGCCCGCGGCCGTGCCTGCCCAGGGCGGCGGCCGCCCCCTGCCCGCGCTGACCCGCCGGCTGCCCCAGCCCCGGCTGACCGGGCTCGGCGGCGGGCTGTTCAGTTGCGTCGCCATGATGCTGGCCGGCGGGATCTGCTGGCTGCTGTTCGACTCCTCGCTCTTCGTCTACGGGCTGCTCTTCGTGCCCGTCGCGGCCGCCACCGCCCTGTGGGTGCGCCCTGCCGACCTGATCACCGCCCCGATCACCGTCCCCATCGCCTTCGCCGCCGGGGTGTGGCCCATCTCGGGCGGCTCCGGCGGCTTCGGCGGGCAGCTGATGGGGCTGGTGTCCGCCCTGTCCCTGCACGCGGGCTGGCTGTACGCGGGGACGCTGGCCGCCGCCCTGATCGCCGTGGTGCGCAAGGCCGTCCTCATCGGCAGGCGGCGTGTGCCCCGGAGGACGGCCTGACCGCCCGGCCCTGCCCCTTCCCTTCCCTAGACCTTGGCCGCCATCGCCGCTCCCACGATCCCCGCGTTGTTCTGGAGCCTGGCCGGGACGATCTCGGCCCGGATGCCCTCGATCAGCGGCAGGAACTTCTCCGGCTTGCGGCTGACGCCGCCCCCGATGATGAAGAGGTCCGGGGAGAACAGCATCTCCACGTGCGCGAGGTACTTCGAGAGCCGGCGCGCCCAGCGCTCCCAGGTGAGGTCCCCGTCCTCCTTGGCCTTCACCGACGCCCGCGTCTCCGCGTCGTGGCCCTTCAGCTCCAGGTGCCCGAGCTCCGTGTTCGCCACCAGGCGCCCGTTCGTGAACAGGGCGCTCCCGATGCCCGTGCCCAGGGTGAGCATGATGACCGTGCCGCCGCGGCCGCGCCCGGCCCCGTACGTCATCTCCGCGACCCCCGCCGCGTCCGCGTCGTTGAGGACCGTCACCGGCAGCCCGCCCAGCTCGCGCGTGAGCAGCGCCCCCGCGTCCATGCCGACCCATCCCTTGTCGACGTTGGCCGCCGAACGGGTGATCCCGTTCGTGACCACGCCCGGGAAGGTGACCCCGACCGGGCCCGACCAGGAGAAGGCGCGGACCACCTCCGCGACGCAGCCGGCCACCCCCTCGGGGGTGGCCGGCTGTGGTGTCAGTACTTTGTGGCGCTCCTGCGCCAGATCGCCGCGGTCCAGGTCCACGGGCGCGCCTTTGATCCCTGAACCGCCGATGTCCACACCCATGATCTGCATGGACATACCGTACGAAAGGAGTTACTTGTCGGCGACCAGTTCCGCGGCTTCGGCGCGCAGGTCGCGGCGCAGCTCCTTCGGCAGCGAGAAGACGATCGATTCCTCGGCGGTCTTGACGATCTCCACGTCCGCGTAGCCGCGCGCCGCCAGCCACTCCAGGACCTCCTCGACCAGGACCTCCGGAACCGAGGCCCCCGAGGTCAGGCCGACCGTGGTGACGCCCTCCAGCCAGGCCTCGTCGATCTCGCTCGCGAAGTCGACCAGGTACGCGGCGCGCGCGCCCGCGTCCAGCGCGACCTCGACCAGGCGGATCGAGTTCGAGGAGTTCTTCGAGCCGACCACGATGACGAGGTCGGAGTCGGCGCCCATCGCCTTTACCGCGGCCTGCCGGTTCGAGGTGGCGTAGCAGATGTCGTCGCTCGGCGGCGAGACCAGCAGCGGGAACCTGGTCTTCAGCGCGTCGACCGTCTCCATCGTCTCGTCGACCGAGAGCGTGGTCTGCGACAGCCAGACGACCTTGGACTCGTCGCGCACCTCGACACCGGCGACGTCGTCCGGGCCGTCCACGATCGTGATGTGGTCCGGGGCCTCGCCGGAGGTGCCGATGACCTCCTCGTGGCCCTCGTGGCCGATGAGGAGGATGTCGAAGTCCTCGTTCGCGTACCGGATGGCTTCCTTGTGCACCTTGGTGACCAGCGGGCACGTCGCGTCGATCGTCGCGAGCTTGCCGCGCGCCGCCTCCTCGTGCACCACCGGCGCGACGCCGTGCGCGGAGAACATCACGATGGAGCCCTCGGGCACCTCCTCCGTCCGCTCGACGAAGATGGCGCCCTTCTTCTCCAGCGTCTGGACGACGTACTTGTTGTGCACGATCTCGTGCCGGACATAGACCGGCGCGCCGTACTGCTCAAGGGCTTTCTCGACGGCGATCACGGCTCGGTCCACGCCCGCGCAGTAGCCGCGGGGCGCGGCGAGCAGGACACGGCGGGAAGCGGGAGCAGGGGCGGGAGCAGTCATACGCTCCATCGTACGGGGGTCTCCAGGAGGCCGGCGGTCGGCCGTACGGCACACACTTGAGCGGAGGACCCGAACGATTGTCCCGCCCATCGCCCGGAGGACGGATGGCGTCCGCTACGGATTCCGGTACGCCGGCACCCACCGCCCTGCGGCGGAGCCTCGGCTTCCGGGACCTGGTGGTCTACGGGCTGCTCTTCATCGCTCCCATGGCCCCGGTCGGGGTCTTCGGCACCCTGGACGCGAAGTCGCACGGCGCCGTGGCCCTCGTATACCTCGTGGCGACCGTCGCCATGGCCTTCACCGCGTTCTCGTACGCCCAGATGGTGCGGGTCGCCCCGCAGGCCGGTTCGGTCTTCACCTACGCCCGCAAGGGCCTGGGCGAGGGTCCCGGCCTGATCGCCGGGTGGATGGCGATGCTCGACTACCTGCTGATCCCGGCGGTCGCGTACCTGTTCTCGGGGATCGCGATGAACGCGCTGGTTCCGGAGGTCTCCCGGTGGGTGTGGACGGCGCTGGCCGTCGGGGTCACCACGTTGCTGAACCTGTGGGGGGTACGGGCGGCCGCCCGCGTGGGCTTCGCCGTGCTGGCCATGGAGATCCTGGTGCTGCTGGTCTTCGTGGCCGCCGCGGTCACGGTCCTGGTCCGGGACGGGGCGCGGCGCGGCTGGCTCTCCCCGCTGACCGGCGACGGCTCGCTCGGTTTCTCGGCGGCGGCCGTATTGGGCGCAGTGTCGGTCGCCGTGCTCTCGTACCTGGGCTTCGACGCGATCGTCTCCTTCGCGGAGGAGGTGACGGGGGCCTCTGAGCGGGTGGCCCGGGCGGTGCTGTTCTGCCTGGCGCTGGCCGGGGTGCTGTTCTTCGTCCAGACCTACCTCGTGGCGCTCCTCGATCCCGTCACCGCGGCGGAACTGGCGGCCGATCCGGGGCAGCAGGGCCCGGCCTTCTACGACGCGGTGGAGTCCTCGGTCGGCTCGTGGCTGCACGACCTGGTGGCGGTCAGCAAGGCGGTCGGGGCGGCCTTCGCGGCGCTGGCCGGGCAGGCCGCGGCCGGGCGGCTGCTGTTCGCGATGGCCCGGGAGCGGCGGCTGCCGCGCGCGTTGGCGCGGACCTCGGACGGCACTCCGCGGCCGGCCCTGCTGGTGGCGGCCGCCATCACCCTGGTCGCGGCGGTGTGGGCGGCTCGGCGCGACGACGGGCTCGACCAGCTGGTGTCCGTCGTCGACGTCGGGGCGCTGGTGGCCTTCACGCTGCTGCACGCCTCGGTGGTGGGCTGGTTCGTCGTCCGGCGCCGGGAGGGCCCGCCGAACCTGTGGAAGCACCTGGTGGCCCCGGTGCTGGGCGCGGCGGTGACCGTCGCGGTGATCGTCGAGGCCTCCTGGACGGCGCAGCTGGTGGGTACGGTGTGGCTGGCGGCGGGGCTGTGCCTGCTCTTCGCCCAGCGCGGGCGGCGCGGCGAGGGCGCCCCTGCGGACCGGACCGGACGACCGGCCTGACGACCGGCGTTGATGACCGGCCCTGTACCGGCCTGACGACCGGCCTGACGACCGGCCTGACGACCGCCACCGACGGCCGTCGGGATCCCGACACCCGCGGCGGAGCCTGAGACGCTGTCAGCGACGCCCGTTAGCCTGCGTGCATGGGACTCAATACGTCGGCCGAGGCGCCGCTGCCGGTAGGGCAGGTGTCCCGGCTCATCGGGGGCTGGATCGAGCGGCTCGGCCAGGTGTGGGTGGAGGGGCAGATCACGCAGCTCTCGCGGCGGCCGGGAGCGGGGGTGGTCTTCCTGACGCTGCGCGACCCCTCGCACGACATCTCGGTCAGCGTGACCTGCTTCCGCCAGGTCTACGACGAGGTCGCGGACGTCGTCTCGGAGGGCGCGCGGGTCGTCCTGCTGGCCAAGCCCGAGTGGTACGCCCCGCGCGGGCAGCTGTCCCTGCGGGCCACGGAGATACGGCCGGTCGGCATCGGGGAGCTGCTGGCCCGGCTGGAGCGGCTCAAGCGGTCCCTCGCCTCGGAGGGGCTGTTCGCGCTGGACCGCAAGAAGCCGCTGCCCTTCCTTCCGCAGCTGATCGGGCTGGTGGTCGGGCGGGCTTCGGCGGCCGAGCGCGACGTGCTGGAGAACGCCCGGCGCCGCTGGCCGGCGGTCCGCTTCGAGGTGCGCAACGTCGCCGTCCAGGGGGTCCACGCGGTGCCCCAGGTGATCCAGGCGGTCAAGGAGCTCGACGACCTCGACGAGGTCGACGTGATCATCGTGGCGCGCGGCGGCGGCAGCGTGGAGGACCTGCTGCCCTTCTCCGACGAGGAGGTCGTACGGGCGGTCGCGGCGGCCCGTACCCCGGTCGTCTCGGCGATCGGCCACGAGCCGGACTCGCCGCTGCTCGACCTGGTCGCGGACCTGCGGGCCTCCACGCCCACGGACGCCGCGAAGAAGGTGGTCCCGGACGTGGGCGAGGAGCTGGAGCGCGTACGCCAGCTCCAGGCCCGGGGGCTGCGCGCGGTGAGCGGGCTGCTCGACCGGGAGGAGCGCGGCCTCGCGCACGCCCTCGCCCGGCCGGTCTTCGTCCACCCGCAGCGGATGGTGGAGACCCGCGAGGACGAGCTGGAGGCGCTGCTGGCGCGCGGCCGGCGGACGCTCGGGCATCTGCTGGACCGGGCCGACTCGGAGCTCGCGCACACCCTGGCCCGGGTGGTGGCGCTGTCCCCGGCCGCGACCCTGGAACGGGGCTATGCCGTCCTGCAGCGGGCGGACGGGCACGTGGTGCGTTCGCCCGAGGAGGTCTCGGCGGACGAGGTGCTGCGCGCGCGGGTCGCGGAAGGTGAGTTCTCGGTACGGGTGGTCGCGTCCGAGTAGCCCGCGGAAGGCCGCAGACGCGACACACCACCGCAATCAACACGTCGCACTACACACATAGGTTGGATGAGGGAATGGCAGAGGCCGAGACGGCGCTGGGGTACGAGCAGGCGCGTGACGAGCTCATCGAGGTCGTCCGCAAGCTGGAAGCGGGCGGGACGTCCCTGGAGGACTCCCTCGCGCTCTGGGAGCGCGGCGAGGAGCTGGCGAAGGTGTGCCGGCACTGGCTGGAGGGGGCGAGGGCCCGGCTGGACTCGGCGCTCGCGGCGCGGGACTCGGCCGATTCGGCCGACAGGGAGTGATGCCGGTCACGGGCAGGGGCATTTAGTTGAATGTTCACCTACTTTCGCCGTAGAGTCTGGGACATCGCTTCACCCCCGTATGGAAGAAGGCTTTCCGATGTCTCTCGTTCTTGACTCCGCCGCGCAGGACCTGCTGTTCCGCGAGGCCCGCACGGCCAACTCGTTCTCCGACGAGCCGGTCACCGAGGAGCAGGTCCAGGCGATATACGACCTGGTGAAGTACGGCCCCACCGCCTTCAACCAGACCCCGCTGCGCATCACCCTGGTCCGCTCCCCCGAGGCCCGCGAGCGCCTGGTGAAGCACCTGGCCGAGGGCAACCAGGCCAAGACCGCCGCCGCCCCGCTGGTCGCGATCCTCTCCGCGGACAACGAGTTCCACGAGGAGCTCCCGCAGCTGCTGCCGCACTTCCCGCAGGCCAAGGACATGTTCTTCGCCGAGCGCCCGGTCCGTGAGCAGTCCGCCCTGCTCAACGCCGCGCTGCAGGCCGCGTACTTCATCGTCGGCGTCCGCGCCGCCGGCCTGGCCGCGGGCCCGATGACCGGCGCCGACTTCTCCGGCATCCAGAAGGAGTTCCTGGACGCCGACCACACCCCGCTGATGATCGTCAACATCGGCAAGCCGGGCGAGGACGCCTGGTTCCCGCGCTCCCCGCGCCTGGAGTTCGACGAGGTCGTCACCACCGTCTGAGCCGAGCGGGCCGGCCGAGCCGGCCCGGCACAGCGAAACGGCCGCGCCCCCCGGACACCGGGGGGCGCGGCCGTTCTCACGTACCGCCGAAGGGGCTACTGACCCTGCTGGCCCTGCTTGAACTCCAGCGCCGCCGCCATGGCGCCGAGCTGGTCGAAGGAGGCCGTCCCGGTGACCACCGTGACGTGACCCTGCTCCTGCTTCACGAGGGCGTCGTACTTCTCGCCCTCCCAGCGCTCCCACGCCGCGTCGCCGACCTGCTGGGTCTGCCCGGTGGACTTCGCCTGCTGGGTGATCTTGCCGAGGTTCTTGCCGGAGGTGTCCGTGGACTGCTCCACCGCCACGTACTGCTTGCCCGGGTCGAGGAAGCCCAGGTGCCAGGCGTTGGCGTTCTTGCGCTGGTACGACACCGAGGTCGCCCGCCACTCCGCCGGGAGCCCCACGGGGGCTGCCACGGGGTACGGGGCGGCGCGCCGGGCCGTGAGCGTCTCCACCCGGTAGTCGACCGTGTGCGTCGGATCGGCGTTCTCGTCATGCGGGATGAAGAGATAGATCCCCGCGACCACGACGCCGATCAATGCCAGCGACCGGACCATGTCCCAGATCGTCTGCTTGCCTTTCATACCTGCCACGGCACCATCGTCCCGCATCGCCGGGAGCGATCTCCGCCGGGGGTGGGGCCCGGGCGGCGGCACGGGGCGCCCGCCGGGGCGCAAGATGTCCGCTCAGGCCAATCGGCTGACCGATATTCCGCTCATACGTGACCCGCCCTGCTCAATATGTCGACGTACCGATAGAGTTCCAGTCACCCTCACATCCCGGCCGTCGTCGTACAGAAAGGTGCGCTCCGATGACCGAGCACAACCTGCCGCCCCAGCTCGAAGTCTCTCCCGAGGCCCCCGACCGCAACCTCGCCCTGGAACTCGTCCGGGTGACCGAGGCCGCCGCCATGGCCGCGGGCCGGTGGGTCGGACGCGGCGACAAGCTCGGCGCCGACGGCGCCGCGGTCAACGCGATGCGGACCCTGATCTCCACCGTCTCGATGAACGGCGTCGTCGTCATCGGCGAGGGCGAGAAGGACGAAGCGCCCATGCTCTTCAACGGCGAGCGGGTCGGCGACGGCACCGGCGCCGAGGTCGACATCGCCGTGGACCCGATCGACGGCACCACCCTGAACGCCAAGGGCATGCCGAACGCCATCGCCGTGCTCGCCGCCGCCGACCGCGGCACCATGTTCGACCCGTCCGCGGTCTTTTACATGGAGAAGCTCGTCACCGGCCCCGAGGCCGCCGACTTCGTCGACATCAACGCCCCCGTCTCGGTCAACATCCGGCGCGTCGCCAAGGCCAAGAACATGGCCGTCGAGGACGTCACCGTGGTCATCCTGGACCGCCCCCGCCACGAGGGCATCGTCAAGGAGATCCGCGAGACCGGCGCCCGGATCAAGTTCATCTCGGACGGCGACGTCGCCGGGTCGGTCATGGCCGTGCGCGAGGGGACCGGCGTCGACCTGCTCCTGGGCATCGGCGGCACCCCCGAGGGCATCATCTCGGCCTGCGCCATCAAGTGCCTCGGCGGCACGATCCAGGGCAAGCTGTGGCCGAAGGACGAGGCCGAGCGCCAGAAGGCCATCGACGCGGGCCACGACCTGGACCGCGTGCTGCACACGAACGACCTGGTGTCCGGCGAGAACGTCTTCTTCGTCGCCACCGGCATCACGGACGGCGAGCTCCTGCGCGGCGTCCACTACCGCTCGGAGACCGCGACCACGTCCTCGCTGGTCATGCGCTCGAAGTCGGGCACGATCCGGCAGATCGACTCGACGCACCGCCTGTCGAAGCTGCGCGCGTACAGCGCGATCGACTTCGACCGCGCCCAGTAGGCGCACAGGCGGGCACAGCGAGAGGGGCGGTCACCGTGTGCGGCGGTGACCGCCCCCTGCCGTGTCCTGTACCTCGCTACGGGGCTGCGCGCTCCCGGCGTACGCGGCGGACAGGCCCTAAGGGCTGTCCCGTAATCCCCGGCGGGCGCACGACGCCGGCTACGGCACCTCGCCGCGTTGTCGGAACGCCCGAATACGCCCAGTATGGGGGCGCCCCTCCGCCTTGCGATGCACCGCATCCGACGCCGTGCGCTGACCCACCGGGGATTACGGGACAGCCCTTAGACCGCGCGGTGGAGGGCCAGGAGCAGCCGCCACAGGTGGTCCGCCAGCGCGGCCGGATCCGCCGGGACGGCGCCGTGCAGCCAGTCCGCCAGGACGCCTGTGAAGGTGGCGGCCACCGCCGACGCGACGAGATCGGAGTGCGGGGCGCCCGCCGCCGTGCGCTCGGCGTGCGCGCGGGCGCGCAGCTCCCGGTGGAGGCGGTCGCCGAGCGGGCCGCCGCCGCCCGGGAGGAGCAGCGTTCGGTAAAGAGGTGCGCGGTCCGCCGCGTCCGCCAGGAACGCGGCCAGCGCGGCGGGAGGCCGCGCCGGGGGAAGCGACCCGGGGCCCGTCTGCCAGGTGTGCAGGGCGTCGACCGCCGCGTGCACCACATCCGCGCAGGCGTCCACGGCGAGCGCGGTGAGGTCCTCGTAATGGAGGTAGAACGTGGCGCGGCCGACCTGCGCCCCGCGGACCACGGCCGAGACGCTGACCTCGGCGAGCGGCTTGTCCGCGCACTCGGCGAGCAGGCTCTCGCGCAGCCGTGCCTTCGTCCTGGCCGTGCGCGGGTCCGGCGCGCGCGAGGCCGGCTCGCGCGGCTCCTGGGGGCTCACGCGGCAAGCAGCGCCGCGCCGAGGGCGAGAGCCGCGGGCAGGGCCTGCGCGAAGAGGATCCGGCGGTTGGCGGTCGCGGCCCCGTACACCCCGGCGACGATCACGCAGACGAGGAAGAAGACCTGCGTGGCCAGCGAGTCGGTGACGAGCGCCCAGACCAGCCCGGCGGCCAGGAACCCGTTGTAGAGGCCCTGATTGGCGGCGAGCGGTGCGGTGAGCCGGGCGGTTTCCGCATCGAAGCCGTGCAGCGCGCGTCCCGGCGGCCGCTGCCACAGGAACATCTCCAGGACCAGGAAGTACACGTGCAGTGCGGCCACGAGGCCGGTCAATATCTGAGCGACCGTGTGCATGGCCGCCTCCACTTCTCAAGGCTTCTCAAGGGACTGGATTTCCTGGACAACTGTACAGGAAATCCAGTCCCCGATGTCCTGCGCAGCCACCCCCGGCCGGGTCAGTCCTCCCGGACGGAGATGGCCGAGACCGGGCAGGCCCGGGCGGCCTCCCGGACCAGCGCGCTCCCGGCGCCGTCCGCGCGGCCCGGGAGCAGCTCGCTGAAGCCGTCGTCGTCCTGGGTGAACACCCCGGGCGCGGTCAGTGCGCACTGGCCCGCGCCGATGCAGACGCCGGTGTCGATGTCGATGTGCAGCCGCCGGTCCGACACGGCCCTCACCACGCCACGGGGAGTTCGACCATCCCCTGGATGGTGTCGCCGGGCTTGAAGGGGATCCGGTCGGGCTCGGCCGCCAGCCGCAGTCCGGGCAGCCGCTCGAAGAGGGTGCCCAGCGCGATCTCCATCTCCGCACGGGCCAGGTTCTGGCCCAGGCACTGGTGGATGCCGAAGCCGAAGGCCAGGTGGTGGCGGGTGGGCCGGTGCCAGTCCAGCGCGTCCGGTTCCTCGAAGACGGAGTCGTCGCGGTTGATGACGGAAGTGGAGAAGACGACCCCGTCGTCGGCGCGCACCGTCACCCCGCCGACGGCGATGTCCTCGGTCGCCACCCGCAGCATCCCGTCGGCGATCGACAGGAACCGCATCAGCTCCTCCACGGCCGAGGAGATGAGCGTCGGGTCGGCCCGCAGTTCGGCCAGCTGCTCCGGGTGGCGCAGCAGGGTGAACGTACCGAGCGAGATCATGTTGGCGGTCGTCTCGTGCCCCGCCACCAGCAGGATCACGGCGAGGGCGACCAGCTCCTCGACGTCGATCTCGCCCGTCTCCAGGCGCTGTGCGATGAGCTCGTCGAGCAGCCCGTCGCCGGGCTCCCGGCGCTTGCGCTCGATGAGGCCGACGAGATAGTCGTCCAGCCGACGGCGGGCGTCCTCCACGTCGGCCGGCTCCGGGCCGCGCAGCAGCCGCCGCGACTGTCCCTCGAAGAACTCGTGGTCCTCGTACGGGATCCCGAGCAGGGCGCAGATCACCATCGACGGCACCGGCAGGGCGAAGTCACCCACCAGTTCGGCCCGCGGGCCGGCCGCCACCATCTCGTCGATGAGCCGGTCCACGGTCTGCTGGATCCGCGGCCGCAGGGCGGCCGTCCGCTTCAGGGTGAAGCTGGGGATCAGCATCCGGCGCTGGACGTTGTGCTCGGGGTCGTCGACCCCGAGCAGTGCGGCGCGCCGGTTCTGCAGCCCCTTGAACCGCCTGGTCGGCGCCGGGAAGGCCGCGTTGCGGCGGTCGGCGGAGAGCCGGCCGTCGGCGAGCAGGGCACGCGCCTCGGCGTGCCCGGTGACCACCCATACGGAGCGGCCGTCGAAGAGGGTGACGCGGGAGAGCGGCCGGCTCTCCCGCAGGGGTTCGTAAGCGGCCGGTGGGTGGTAGGGGCAGGTTCGGTCCTGAGGGAAGGCAACTGTCTCTGACATGGAGCACCTCGCAAGCGATGGTTCCGTCTCGCCGGACTCCATTACATGCCTGAGGCACCTATCCCACCTATGCCACTTTCGGCCAGATCACCCGAGTTCGCCCACAGGGCCCAACCGGCGGCCCGGCCCCCAGGGGCGGCCTCAGAGGTGGGCGTCCAGGAACGCCCGGAACTCCTCGCGCGTCATGGGTCCGGCCTGGCTCGCCACCGCCTCACCGTCCTTGATGAGCACGGCGGTCGGCGCGCCGGTCACGCCGTAACGCCTGGTCGGCCCGGGGCAGCGGGTCATGTCGGTGCGGACGGCGGTCAGCCGCGCCCCGTACTCCTCGGACAGCTCGCCGACGAGCGCGTCCATCGCCCGGCACGCCTCCAGGGCTTTCGGCCAGGTTCCGCAGAAATAGGCGAGAACCGGCCCCGGCGCCATGGAGAGGATGAAATCGAACTCCTGGTTCTCCAGTGGCTGGTGTACCCGACGTGCCATGCGTGCCGCTCCTCGCTCCCACGCCTCCCGCGACCGGGAGGCGGCACCCATCATCGCCGCTGCACGCGGCGGACGATTGTCAGTGGTGCCTGTGAAGCTTGGAGGCATGGACGACAGGATGCTCCGGCGCCGGGTCTACGGCGCCGACCACGACGACCCCGACCCCGGCCCCCGCCCCGGCCACGTCTACGGCGAACTCGTGGGCGGCCCCCTGGACGGGCTCCTCCTCGACGTCACCGGCTGGAGCCCCCCGCAGCTCGCGGAGGAGGCCCGACTGGCCACGGAGATAGGGCGCTACGGGGCGGGCGGGCGCGCCCACTACCGCCGCCGGGCGGGCGATCCGGGGCGCTGGGACTGGACGGGCGACAGCCGCTGACCGGATCCGGGCCGGTCAGGGGGGCGGGACCGGGGGTCCAGGGCCGGGGGTCGACGGGGTGGCCGGTCAGCGGGCCGCGGCGCCGCGGCTCACCTTCCGGGCCCACAGCACCAGCGGCACCTGGAGCGGCAGCCGGCCGAGCGCCACGGCGCGCACGGCGGAGGAGCTGTGGCGCGCGTCGGCGGCCATCTTGACGTTCGCCGGGAACACGCCGACGAAGAAGGCGGCCGCGGCCATCGCGGCCGCCTTGCGGGTCCGCGGATGGGCGACCCCGGCGGCGAGTGCGAGCTCGGCCACCCCGCTCGCGTACGTCCACCCGCGCGGGCTGCCCGGCAGCGAGCGCGGGACGATCGCGTCGAACTTCTCGGGCACGGCAGCGTGCGCGACCGCCGCCCCGGCCAGGAGACCGGCGAGCAGGAGCGGCGAGGAAGGCGTGCGCGGCATGGGGGGACCTTTCGGAAGCGGCCGGGGCCGCGATCCTACTCACGAGTAGGGGCGCGCCGGATCGCCCCTCCGGAAAATTCTCCGAAGAATCTTCGAGGAGCTGTCGATCCGGGCGCCTCCCGTTCGACGCAGGGGTGAGAGGCGGGGAGAGCCCCCGCCGCTTCCGACCGAGGAGTCACCATGCCGCGCTTCCTGACGATGATCCGCATCAACGAGCAGGACCTGCCCCCCGAGAAGTTCCCGCCGGAGTTCGAGCAGCGCATGGGCGCCCTGTTCGAGGAGATCACCAAGGCCGGGGTCATGCTGGACACCGCCGGCCTGCTCCCCACCGCCGAAGGGACCCGGCTCAGCTGGTCCGGCGGAAAGATCAGCTACACCGACGGCCCCTTCACGGAGACCAAGGAGGTCGTCGGCGGCTACTCCCTGACCCAGTGCAAGGACAAGGCCGAGGCCATCGAGTGGACGAAGAGGTTCCTGGAGATCCACCCGGCGGAGTGGAACGTGAGCGCCGAGGTCAGGGAGATCCAGGAGATGTGATCCGCGCCGCGTTTGCCCTGCCACGTCACGGCTGCTCTGATGGGTGGCCGTGACGGCAGTGAGTACGGCCCAGGCGGTCGAAGCGGTGTTCCGGATCGAGTCCGCGCGCATCATCGCGGGCGTGGCCCGGATCGTGCGGGACGTCGGCATCGCCGAGGAACTCGCGCAGGACGCCCTCGTCGCCGCACTCGAACAGTGGCCGCAGTCCGGCGTCCCGGACCGGCCGGGCGCCTGGCTCATGGCCACCGCCAAGCACCGCGCGGTCGACCTCGTGCGCCGCAAGGAGACGTACGCGCGCAAACTCGCCGAGGTCGGCCGGAGCCTGGAGGACGTACCCGCCCCAGGCGAACCGGCCGACCCCGACGACATCGACGACGACCTGCTGCGGCTGATCTTCACCGCCTGCCATCCGGTGCTCGCGACCGAGGCCCGGATCGCACTCACCCTGCGCCTGATGGGCGGGCTGACGACCCAGGAGATCGCCCGCGCCTTCCTCGCCTCCGAGTCCACCGTCGCCCAGCGCATCGTCCGGGCGAAGCGGACGCTCGCCACCGCCGGCGTGCCCTTCGAAGTCCCGTACGGAGCCGACCGCGAGGCACGGCTCACCTCGGTCCTGGAGGTCATCTACCTCGTCTTCAACGAGGGCTACTCGGCCACCGCCGGCGAGGACCTCGTCCGCCCCGCCCTGTGCGAGGACGCCCTGCGGCTGGCCCGCGTCCTTTCGGCCCTGATGCCCAAGGAGCCCGAGGTGCACGGCCTGGCCGCGCTGCTGGAGTTCCAGGCGTCCCGCATGGCCACCCGTACCGGACCCGAGGGGGAACCGGTCCTGCTCGCCGACCAGAACCGGGCCCGGTGGAACCGGATGCTCATCCACCGGGGCATCGAGGCCATGCGCCACGCGGGCAGCGGCCCGTACTCCGTGCAGGCCGCGATCGCGGGCTGCCACGCGGCGGCCGTCCGCTACGAGGACACCGACTGGCCGACGATCGCCGCCCTGTACGGGAGGCTCGTCACGCTCGTCCCGTCCCCGGTGGTGGAGCTCAACCGGGCGGTGGCCGTGTCGATGGCCCAGGGACCGGAGGCGGCGCTGCCGCTGGTCGACGCGCTGGCGCAGGAACCGGGCCTGCGCGCCTACCACCTGCTGCCGAGCGTGCGGGGAGACCTGCTGGAGCGCCTCGGCCGGCCGGCGGAGGCCCGCGCGGAGTTCGAGCGGGCTGCCTCGCTCACCCGCAACGCGCGGGAGCGCGCCCTGCTCCGCAGCCGCGCGGCCCGCCTCTGACCGCGGATCCGCCTCGCCTCGGTCCTCGGCCCTGTTGAGCCCGCCGGCCCGATCCGGCGCCGACCGCGGCGCGCGACCGGCCCCCCGGGGCCGGGCCCGCAGTTCAGCCGTGCCGGGCGAACGCGGCCACGTCGAGCGGCGACCCCACGGGCCGGCGCTGCGGGGTCAGCGCGACGGGCCGGCGGAACCCGCCCGAGCGGGCGATCTCCTGGACCGTCAGGCGCAGCGCCTCCTGGAGGTCGCCCATGGTGCGGCGGGCCGCGACGGTGTCCACGTACAGGGAGTTCATGTGCATTCCGTCGGCGTCCCGCTGGAACCACGAGCAGGCCCCGTTGGCCCGCGCCGACCACACGTGGGTGGCGGGCCGCCACTCGTCGTGGCGGTCGGCGCCCCGGCACTTGCGCATGTCGATGTACGAGAAGAAGTTCACCGGGTACGGCCACGAGCGGGCGGCGAACTCCTCGGGCGCCAGCAGCTCCCACGCGCGGACGAACGGCACGTCGATATGGCCGATCATTTCGGTGAATCCGGCTCGCACCGCGGCCATGACCTGCGCGAAGTCCCGGCCGGGGGAGGCGTCGAACTCGATGGGCATGGTGTTGACGAACCAGCCCACCGAGTCCGCCCAGCCTTCCCGGCCGCGCTCGCTGACCGGCATCAGGCCCCGGTAGACGCCGGGACCGCCCGCCTCGCGCAGGCACACCGCGACCGCGGCGAGGACCCCCATGAACGGCTTGCCGCCGACCGCCAGGCAGGTCTTCTCGAACACCTCCGCCTCGCCCGCGTCCAGCAGCACGGAGGCCTCGTTGACGATCGGGTACATCCGGCCCTGTTCCACCCCGAGGTCGAGCGGGAAGCGGGGGAAGAACTCGCCGCCGCGCGCGATGAACTCCTTCCAGTGGCCCAGGCGTTCGTCGCCGGCGTCGATGGAGAGGTAGCGGCGCCGCTGCTCGTCGGCGAAGTCGAGGTAGCTGGGGGCGACCGGCGGCAGCCCGCTGTCCTCCCCGCGGCACAGGGCCTCGTAGGAGGTCAGTACCTCGTGGACGACGATCGGCATCGACATGCCGTCGCACACGATGTGGTCGAAGGCGAGATAGACCGTCGCGGAATCCTCGCGCAGGACCGCGCCCATGGTGAACAGCGGCCAGGACAGAGTGTCGATGCTCCGCTTGAACCGCTCGACGAGGAAGTCCCGCAGCAGCTCGGAGGTCTCGAAGGCGCCCACGGGCTCTGCATCCAGGGCGAGTTCGGCGGGGTCGAAGGGCTCACAGGCCAGTTCCCCGGCCAGCCTGCGGAACGCACACCTGAGCACCTCGTGCCGCTGGACGAAGGCCAGTAGGGCGCGGGCCAGGGCCGGTTCGTCCAGCCTTCCGGCCACTTCGAAGGTGACCGCGATCCACGACGCGACGGGGTCGTCGGCGGCCCGGCTCTCCTCGGCGACGGTGAAGTGCTTGTCCTGGTTGAAGGACGCCTTCCTGCCCGCCGCGTCATCCGGGCCGTCGCTGTCCGCCGCCGCCGTGGACCGCAACCGCCACTCGACCACCCGACCGGGTGCCACCTGGTGCATTTCCAGAGGAAATTGCCGCATACCGTCATCCCTTCGCCCCCGAGTCAACCCCAAGGCCCCTAACGACCCCCGACCCGGGGAAGTGACGGAATCCGGTCCCGCGGGTGTCCCTCAGGCGTCGTCCCCGGCCCCGGCCTCGGCTCCGTCCTTGTCCGCTTCGTCGCGGCGCACCTCGATGTGGTCGGCGGCGAGGTCGACGGCCACGCGCTGCTCCATGCCCAGGGCCTCCAGGAACTTCTGCGGGAGCTGCACGCGGCCGGTGCGGTCCAGCATCACGTACTCGCGCTCGCTCACCGACTCCGCGCCGTGCTCGTCGGTGACCGTGCGGCGCAGGACCTCGCTGCTGGTGCGGCCGTCGCGGATGGCCACGGTGCGGCGGACCTCGCCCGCGACGAGCGGGTCGTGGGTCACGATGACCACGGTGGCGCCCAGTTCGCGGTTGACGGTGCGGAAGGCTTCGAAGATGGCGGCGCCGGTCTCGGAGTCGAGCTCTCCGGTGGGCTCGTCGGCGAGGAGGACCTCGGGATCGTTGGCCATGGCCACGGCGATCGCCACCCGCTGCTGCTGGCCACCGGAGAGCTCGGCCGGCCGGCGGCCGGCCAGGTCGGTGATCTCCAGGGCTTCGAGGAGGTCGCGGACGCGGCCCGCGCGGCGCGCGGCGGCGCCCCGGGAGGCCCGGCCCCTCAGCTGCATGGGGAGGGCGATGTTCTGGGCCGCGGTCAGGAAGGGCAGCAGATTGCGGGCCGTCTGCTGCCAGACGAAGCCCACCGCCTCCCGCCGGTAGCGCAGCCGGTCCTTCGCGGACATCTCCAGCAGGTCGTAGCCGCCGACGGTGGCGGTGCCCGCCGTGGGGACGTCCAGGCCGGCCAGGATGTTCAGCAGGGTGGACTTGCCGCTGCCGGAGGCACCGACCAGGGCCACCAGGTCACCCTGGGCCACGGTCAGTTCGAGCCCCTGCAAGGCCTGCACCTCGACCCCGTCGGTGCTGAAGATGCGCACCAGACGGTCGCAGGCGATGGCCGTGCCCGCCCCGGTCGTACGGGGCGCGGCGGCGGCCAGGGCCTGCCTGCGCAGTTCTTCGTAGGTCGGCTGGTCGGTGTTCACCGCTGGTCTCCCGCTCTCAACTCGGTGGTGATCTGTCGCCTGCCGGATATCGCGGCCTCCGCGAGCACGCCCGCGGTGACCAGGGCCGTCAGGCCCAGCACCTGGGTCAGCACGGGCCGCGCGGCGAGCCGCAGCCCGGCCGGCACCTTCTCCCCGACCAGCGCGGACAGGTCCACGGCCGGGCCGAGCAGGGCCACGGCGGCCAGCGCGACCAGCCCGCCGCCGAGGGCGGCGACCAGCGCCTGCGGCAACGCCTCGGCCAGGATCAGGGCCACGCCCTGCCGGGGACGCAGGCCCATGGTGCGCAGCCGCGCCAGCAGCGCCGCCCGCTCGGGCGCCGCGCGGACGAGGGTGAGCAGGACGGACAGGAGGGCGAAGCCCGCGGTGGCCGCGACGGCCGCCCAGAACAGCCGGCCGGCCGCGTGCTGGAGGGGTTCGCCGGCGAGTGCCGCGACGGAGGCGGCGCTGGTCTTGACCGTGTAGTGGTCGGCCGTCGCGGCCGCAGCCGCGGTGCGGATCAGCTCGTGCAGCCGGGTCTCGTCGACGGGCCCGGTCGCGAACCACCGGTTCGGGCGGGCGGTCTTGGGGATGTGGGCGCCGGCCGGTCCGGCCGGGAGCACGACGGTGGAGCCGCCCGGACCCGCCACGGCGGGCGTGCCGTCGACCACACCGGCGGCCCTGACCGCGACTTCGTCGCTGCCGATCCGCACCCGCAGGGTGTCGGCGACGGCCCGCGCGGCGAGGTCGCGGCTCAGCAGCGCGGGCACGGGTGCGTCGGGGGCGCCGCCGGCGAGCAGCGCCGGGTCGAACCGGCCGCGCCCCACGGTGCGGGCGAGTTCCGCGTACGCCTCCGGCTCGGCGACGACCACCGTCACCTGGGTGGAGCCCTCCTTGGTGCCGAAGAGGAAGGTGTAGTCGTCCGTCCATACGGGGACGGACGTGCGTACGCCGGGCAGCGCGGCGGCGGCCCGGATCAGCTCCGGCGCGAGGGTGCCGGCCGCGGGCGCGATGACCTGGGCGTCGCCGCCGACGGTCTGCCGGACCGCCTGCAGCCGGGCGGTGTCCACCGAGCTCAGCACCGTGGCCCCGAAGCCGCCCGTGGTGACCGCGAGCAGCAGAGCGACCAGCGGCAGCACCGGGACGCGTGCCCGGCCGCCCGTGCCCCGGGCGGCCCGGGCCAGCCCCAGGAAGCCGATCAGGCCGGATCCCCGGCCCGCCGCCCGGGCCATCGCCCCGACGGCGGCGGGCAGCAGCCGGGCCAGGACGAGCGCGCCGGACAGCGCCAGCAGCAGCGGGGCGGCGACCACCAGCGGATCCAGTCCGCCGCCGGCGGGGGCGACCCCGCGACGGCGCACCTCGAACACGGCCGCGGCGGTGGCGGTGAGCACGAGCAGCTCGGCGACGAGCCGGCGGCGGGGGCGCGGCCGCCTCGGCGCGGACAGCAGCACGGCGGCACGTACGGGGAAGGCCAGCAGCGCCAGGAGGGTGACGGCCGACGCCCCGGCCAGCGAGGCCGTCAGGCGCGGTGTCGGCAGCAGCAGTACGGCGAGCCAGGTGGCCAGCGCGGCGGCAGGCAGCACGGTGACGGCGGCCTCACCGAGCACGCGGCCCACGACGGTACGGCGTGAGCCGCCGCGTGCGAGCAGCAGCCGCAGTTCGGCCTCGCGCCGGTCCCCGGTGAGCGCGGCGGCGAGGCAGAACACGACGAGGGCCACCCCGGCGACTCCGGCCGTGCCGATCGCGGCGAGTGGTGCGGCGGCCTGGCGACGGGCCTCGGCCTGCTTGAACAGCTCGGGCAGGCGGGAGTTGATCCGCAGCTCGGGGCGCTGGGTGGCGCGTGTCAGCTGGGAGGAGGTGGGGCCGGCCACGTAGGCGGCGATCTCCCGGGTGACGGCGGGCAGCCGGTCGGCCCGCAGGACCGCGGTGTCGACCGGCAGCCGCCAGAAGTCCTCGGCGCCCTCGCCCCAGGCGGCGAGCGGGTCGAGGCCGTCAGGGCCGACCAGGGCGGCCGTCTGCCAGTACAGCTGGGGCACGACGGTGGGAGTGAAGGCCTGGCAGGCCTTGGTCAGGCAGGGCAGGTCGGTCCAGTAGACGTCCGCCGGGTCGGCGGCGTCGTAGAGGCCGACCACCTCGGCCCGGGCCGTACCGGCGGTGCCCGGTACGGATTCCAGCACGGTGCCGAGCGGGACCCGAAGGGTCTCGGACGCCTGTCGTGACAGCGCGACCTGGACCGGGGCGTCGGGGGCGGCGCCGCCCGGCCAGCGCCCGGCCACGAGAGACACGTGCGCGGCGGCCTCGGGCAGGCGGATCAGCGTGAGCCGCGGGTCGATACCCTCGGGACGGGGCAAGTCGGGGTTGGTGAGGCTGCGCGGCTTCACACCCTGGGTGCCGTGCACCGGACCGCTCGGGTCGAGCCTGAAGGACCCGCCGGTACGCGAACGCAGCGTGGCGAGTACGGAGTCCAGCTCCTGCGGGCTCTGCCGACCGTACCGGGCGGGCGCGGTGGCGAGCAGGCTCGTCGGGCCGGGGCCCCGGTCGTGCAGGAAGGAGCGCAGCGCCTGGTCGGAGCCCCGGTCGACGGCGCGCGGCAGGGCGGCCGCCAGCAGGACGGCGACGAAGGCGAGGGCGGCGCCGAGCAGCGCGGTCAGCGGCGCGGCGCGCAGCCGGGTCCGTACCCAGGGCGCGGGGCGGGTCCCGCGCCCGTCGGCGGCGGTCGGGGCCGGGCGGGTCACATCTCCTCCAAGAGGCGCAGCCGTTCGGCGGAGCCCCGGACGGTCCGGTCACGGCGGCCGCCGAACACGGCCGACAGCAGCGGCACCGCGGCGACCGCGGCGGCCATCAGCAGGGTCTGGGCGGCAGGCAGGTCCACCAGCACCCCCGGCACCGGCCGCCGAGCGGCCGGCGTCAGCACCACCAGCGGAACCACCATGTGGACGATGGCGGCGCCGAGCCCCAGCCCGACGGCGGTCCCCAGGCCCACCAGGACACCGCTCTCGGCGGCGGCCGTCCGGCCCAGCCCGCGGCGGGGCGCACCGAGCGCCAGCAGCACGGCGAACTCCCGGGCCCGTTCCCGCCCGGTCGCCGCGGCGGCGGCCCCGAAGCCGATCGCCGCCAGCACCGCGCAGGCCACCGCGAGGGCGGCGAGCGCGCTCTGGGGGCCCGCGCTCAGCGGGTCGTCCAGCAGGGCGGCGGCCACTTCCTCGCGCAGCTCCACCTGCTGCGACCCGGCCGCGGAGCGCAGTGCGGCGGCGGCCTGCGCGGGGACGGGGTCGTCTGCGGTGGCGGCCGGCAGCCACCACTCGCCGGGAGCGGGCAGCTCCCGCGCACCGTCGGCGGCCAACAACCGCCCGGCGGTGGCCAGATCGACGGCCAGCGCGCTGTCACCGGCCACCGGCAGGGAGCCGACGGCCGCGGTGATCCGCACCGGCACGGTCGCGCTGCCCAGGGGCACGGGGACCAGATCGCCGACGGACGCGCCGACGGCGGCGAGGTACCCGCGGGTGGCGATGCCGGGCACCTCGGCCGCGGGAGCGCCGCCGGGGAGCAGCCCGAGCCGGACGCCGCCGAGGGTGTCGGAGCCGCCGCGGTAGCGCAGCCGCAGCAGTGCGGGGCCGCCCTGTCCGCCTTCCGCGCCCGGCAGCAGCTCGGCGACGGCAGCGCCGCTGGTCAGAGCCGGGGCGCTCAGGGTCCAGGGAGACGTGCCACCGGGGACGGGCAGGGCCTCGCCGTGCGGGCTGTCGGCGACGGCGAGCCGGCGTACGGTCAGCTCCCCGGTGAGATCCCGCGGGCCGGGCGCCACCCCGTCGTCGGAGAGGCCGGGGCCGTGCTCCTCCATGGCGTACGAGAACACCAGCCCGGCCAGGCTCAGCGGCGCGGCGGCGGACCCGAGCGGGGCCCCGGTGAGCGCGTCCAGGTCCACCGATACGGTCGCTTCCCCTGCCTCGGGCAGCTGGAGCATCGGCGTCCGGAAGGTGAGGCCGAACCGGTCGCGCAGCAGCAGACCCAGGCCGGGGTGGCCGCCGATTCCCGGCGCCCGTACCGCCACGTCCACGTCGATGCGCCGCGGCCGGCCGGGCAGCGCGATGCCGCCAGCGCCCGTGCCGCCGTCCATGGCGAGAGGCTTGAACAGCTCCCGCATGGCGCGCCCGTCCCGCAAGTCGGCGCGCAGCGGAACCCGTTCGGCCACCCCGGCGGCGTCCAGCGCGAGCACCTCCCCGGCGCGCCCGCCCGGCAGCTCCTGCTTGGCACGGATCACCGGGATCACCCGCTCGCCGCCGGGCAGCGACGCGTAGCGTCCGCCCCGGCCCGGCGAGGCCAGTTCGCTGCCCGATATCCGCAGGCCACCGGCGGTGGCGAAGTCGGCCTGGTCGCGCTGGGACGCGGACCAGGCGGTGTGCTGGCCGAGCGCCAGGACCCCGCTGGACACGGCGAGGACCAGCAGCAGCACGGGGCCCGTGGCCCGCCCGGGCCGGCGGGCGAGCTGCCAGCCGACCAGTGCCGGGCCCAGCCCGCGGCCGCGCGCGGCCAGCCGCCCGCCCAGCCGCGCGGCGAACGGCAGCAGCCGCAGCACCAGGAGGGTGCCCGCGCACAGGGCCAGGGTCGGCGCGGCCACCAGCACGGGGTCGACGCCGAGTCCGGCGCCCGCCCCGGCCGGGGCGGGCCCGTGGCCGCTGTACTGCGCCAGCTGCTGGTAGGCGAGGACGGCGAGCGCCACCAGCGCCAGGTCCGCTCCGGACCGGGCGGCCCCCGCGACGAGGGCCTGACGGCGGCCGCTGCGGCGCAGGGCTGCGGCGCCCGCACCGCGCAGTACGGCCGGAAGCGCGGTCAGGGCCACGCACCCGAGGGCGCAGGCGGCCGCGACGGGCCACAGCAGCCACCCCCCGGACGTGTCGAACGGGACCCGCGACAGCGGGCCGAAACCGCTGAGCAGGTCCAGCAGGGGCGGGGTGAGCAGCGGTGCGAGAACGGCGGCGGGCAGGGCGAGGAGCAGCGACCCGGCGGCGCCGAGGGCGCCGAGCCGTCCGCGTGAGGCGCCGCGCGCGGTGAGCAGGACGCGCTCGGGTTCCTGGCGGTCCGTCAGCAGGTGTGCGACCAGCAGCAGAGCGGCCGCGGCGAGGACGGCGAGCTGGAGCGCGCCGACCAGCAGGGAAGAACGGGCGACGAGTTGAGCGGAATCCAACTCGCCGAGTAAGGCCGGGAGTTCGCTCCTGACTTGGAGACCGGCGGGAATCTTGACGCCGGCTCGCGCCGGGCCGTCGGCCAGTGGCGCCGCGCGTTCGCGCAGGGCCTCGGCCTCTGCGGGGCGCACGGCGGCGAAGTCGGGGGTGAGGAGCGAGGCGCGGCTGTTCTGCGCGAGCCCGCCCGTGGTGAAGGCGCTGCCGTCGACGAGCAGCGGGCCGTAGGTGGTGAAACTGCCGACCTGGACCTCGCGGCCGCCGAGCGGGTCGAGCCGCCAGTACGCGGCTCCGGGATCGGCCGCCTGGTACACGCCGGTGACCAGCACGGTGAGCGCGGCGCCGCCGTACCGGTCGTCCAGGTGCAGCTCGGCGGGGAGCGCGGCCTCGGTCAGTCCGAGCCGGACCAGCGCCGCCCGGGGCACGGCCACCGGCAGCCGGGACGGGTCCGCGCCGCCCGGTCCGCCCGCCGCCTGCGGCCATTGGCCCGCGAGGAGCCGTACGCGGTCCCGGTCGAGGGAGGCGAGCAGGGTCAGGTCGGCGTCCTTGCCGGGCGCGCGGCCACCTTGCAGGCCGTACGGACGGCTGCGCGCCACCGACTCGACGCCGAACGGGATCCCGCCGAACAGCTCGCCCGCGAAGGCCCGTACGGCCCCGTCGTCCCCGGGGCGCGCCGACCCCGGATGCTCGTCGGTGACGAGGACGGTGGCCCGGGCCCGGCCCGGTCCCTGGAGCGCCTGGCGCAGCCCCGCCTCGCCCACGCCGCGGGTGAAGGCGAACAGCGCCGTCAGCACGGTCGTGGTGATCAGTACGGTGAGCAGCACGGCAGCGGCGAGCGGCAATCGCCCGCGCAGCCGGCGCACGACGAAGCCGAGCATGTGCCTTGTTCCTCCCCCGTCCGGACCTCTGGCACCGGATAGCGGACGATGCTGTCAGATTCGAACGCACAGGGGAAGGGACTTGCGTGCAGGATGTGACGGATGAGCAAATTCGATGGACGGTGCTCCACGGGGCGTCCGTCGGCCGATCCAAGTCTCAGGGGGAGCGCACAACATGACGCAGCAACAGGACGGCACGGCGGCGCCCATGGTCGTGGTGGACGACGTCCACCGGAGCTTCGGCAGCGGCCCCCGGGCCGTACACGCCCTGCGCGGCGTCTCGTTCGAGGTGCGCCGCAGCGAACTCACCGCGCTCAAGGGCCGGTCGGGCTCCGGCAAGACCACCCTGCTGAACCTGGTCGGCGGCCTCGACACCCCGACCGCCGGAACCGTCCTGCTCGACGGCACCCCGCTGGCGGGCCTGGACGAGTCGGGGCTGCTGGGGCTGCGCCGCGAGCGGATCGGCTTCGTGTTCCAGTCGTTCGGCCTGATCCCCGTCCTGACCGCCGCCGAGAACGTCGGGGTCCCCATGCGGCTGCGGAAGATCCCCGCCCGTCGGCGCGAGGAGCGCGCCAGGACGCTGCTCGCCCTGGTGGGCCTCGCCGACCACGCGGGCCAGCGCCCCGGTGAACTCTCCGGCGGCCAGCAGCAGCGCGTGGCCGTGGCCCGGGCCCTGGCGAACGAACCGGACCTGATCATCGCGGACGAACCGACCGGCCAGCTCGACTCCGAGACGGGGCGCTCGATCATGCGGCTGCTGCGGGCGGTGGTGCGCAGCGAGGGCGTCACCGCGCTGGTCGCCACCCACGACCCGGCCCTGATCGAACTGGCCGACCGGGTCGTGGAACTGCGTGACGGCCGCATCGTCGAGGAACACCGCGTCGGTCAGGTGGTCACCGGCTGAGCCGGACCCGGGGTGGGCGTTGGACCCGGGCAGCCACGGCCAGCAGCAGACGCAGCGCGCGCGAGGTGGCCGCCAGTTCCACCTGGCCGCCGGTCAGGGCCCACCGGTCCAGCACGTGGAGCAGGGCCGAGTCGCAGAAGCTGACCCCGGCCGCGTCGAGGACGAGCCGGCGGGCTCCGCGGGCGGCGCCTTCGTCGAGGAGACCGTTCAGGCGGGCGCAGGTGTAGTGGTCGAACTCCCCGGCCAGGCTGACGGCGAGGACGCCGTCACGGAGCGTCGCCCGTATGCGGGAGAGGAGATCGGGACCGGCCTCCACCGCGCGCTCGGTGAAGGCTCCGCGGAGAGCGGCGGCCACGGCCGGAACCGGGGCGTCCGTCGATGCGGCCATCGGGGCGTCCATCGGAGTGCGCATGACTCTCCAACGGGCTCCGCCCCAGGTGGGAACGGGCAGGAGCGGCCATTCACCCGCGCGGGGCCGCGCCGCTGGCCCGTTTTGGCGATCTTCGTCCCGCCCCCGGGGTACCGATGCGTCCGACCGGCGGCGCGCTGAGTCCGCACGGTCCCCCGTCCGCGGGTGATGATGACGGAGAGTGGTCGGCGTGGATGTGGAAGAGGTCATCGACGCCCTGTACGCGCTGCCTCCTGCGCGGTTCACGGCGGCGCGGGACGAGGCGGCGTCCCGGGCGAAACGGGCCGGGGATCCGGCCGCGCGGAAGCGGATCGCGGGGCTGCGGCGGCCCACCAGCGCAGCGTGGACGTCGAACACGCTGGTCCGGGCGAAGCCGGAGGAGGTCGAGCAGTTCCGCCAGCTCGGGCAGGCGCTGCGGGCGGCCCACCGCTCCCTGGACGGGGAGCAGCTGCGCGATCTGTCCCACCAGCAGCACGTGGTCGTCGGGGCGCTGGCCCGGGAGGCACTGCGGCTGGCCGACGAGGCCGGGACCCCCGTCTCCGAGACGGTGCTGCGGGAGGTCGAGCAGATCCTCTACGCCGCCCTGGCAGATCCGGAGGCGGCCGAGGCCTGGGCCTCGGGCCGACTCGCCAAGGCGCCGGAGCTGCCGACGGAGTTCCCCGGCGTCGACGCGGGCGCCGTGCCGCCCGCGCAGCCCGTGCCGCCGCCGGCACCGCCCGAGCCACCGGCACCCGCCGTACCGCAGGCCGCCGAGCGGCGGCCCGTCCCCGGGGCCGAGGCCGCACGCGCCGCTGCCCGGGACGCCGAATGGGCCGCCACGGCGCGGGAGGACGAACTGCGCCAGGCCGAGGAGGCCAGGCAGCGGGCGGTCGCCCAGGCGGTGGCCGCCGACGCGGAGGTGGAGCGCTCCCAGGCCGCCCGGGACCTCGCCTACGCCGCCGTCGCCGAGACCGAGGAACGCCACCGCGCGGCCACCCGCGAGGCCCGCAAGGCCCGGCGCGCGGCGGAGGCCGCCGCGCGCCGGGTGCGGTCCGGGCGAGCACAGGAGGACGGGGGAGCCTGACACCCGCCCGGCCGCCCCCGCTACCCGGCGAAGCTGTCGCTGCGCGACCGGGCCCAGGCCGTGGTCCTCGCCTACGAGACGGGTCTGGTCACTCCGGGCCCGGCGTAGCGGGCCACCAGCTCCTCCATCACCGCGGGCGGGAGAGCGGGGTTGGAGGCCGCGGCCTCGGCCCGCTCCTCGTCGGGGTCCTCCAGGAGGGCGAGGAGGACCGACGGCGCCAGCGCCGGGTGGGCGGCGGCACGTAGCCCCGCCCTCGCGTCGGCCAGAGCGGGCAGGAGCGCGTCGGCCGTCGCGTTCGGGTGGGCGGCTATCTGACGCAAGGTCCTGCGTACGGGCGGCTCGTGGCGGGCCAGCTCCGTCAGCAGGGCTCCCGGCGCGTCCGGATTGGCGGCGACCCGGGATGCCACGCGTACGCCGTGTCGCGCGACCATGGCGCGCAACTGCTCCCCCGACAGGCCGGGATGCGGGGCGACGGCCTTGACCACGGCCGCGTCCGGGTCGGCGGCCAGCGCGTCGCGCACCCGCGGCGGCAGATCGCGGCGATGGGCCACGAGCATCCGTACGGCCGCGTGCGGGGAACCGGCCAGCTCCGCGACCTCGGCGGGCGAGGCGGACGCGACCCGGGGCAGCAGCTCCGGGCCGAGGCGGGTCGTGGTGGCCAGGAGGGTCAGCACGTCGAGCGGCAGGCGCGGATGGCGGGCGAGGCCGCGCCGGAGCACGAGCCTGTCGTCGGTGGCGAGGGCCCGGACCAGCTCCTCGTCGAGCGCCGGGTTGACGGCGACCGCCTCCCAGACGCCGGGCAGGGGGTCCTCGGCGAGGCGTGCGTAGACGTGCGACGGCAGATCGGATCGTTCGGCCAGGGCCCACCGCAGAATCATCGAGGGATGGTCCACGAAGGTGACCGCGGCCTCCGGGGGAGTGGCCGGGTTGCGCACGGCCCTCTCCCACGTCTCGAAGACGGTGGAGCCGTGCGTACCGTCGCACTCCGCGCCGCCCCGCAACTCGCAGTCGGCGTCCGGGCAGTACGGGTGGTGGGTGAAGGGGATCTCCTTGAGGTCGCAGACCAGACAGGACTCCGCGGGGGCGAGCCCCTCGCCGGTGATCAGCGCGGCCAGCGCGGCGGGGGGTGTCGCCTCGTTGAGGGCGGCCTCGCGACGGACCTCGGCGTGCGGGTGCCGTGCGAGCAGCGCCGTCACGGCCGCGGTCGTCCACAGGGCCAGTTCCGCCACCACGCCCGTGTCCGGGTCGGCGGCGAGGGTCTGCGCGACGTCCGGCGGCAGGCCGGGGCAGGAGGCCAGCCGCCACCGGACGCGGGGGTCCGGGTCCGCGGCGAGGAGGCGGGCCCACTCGGGGCGGCCCGCGCCCTCGTCGAGCAGGGCGAGTGCGGCGAGCGGCTGCCGCACGGGGTCCACGTCGGCGGCCGTCAGCTTCCCGTCGCGGGCGAGGCGGACGGCGGTGTGCTCCGCCCCTGCGGCGAGGGAGAGCACCTGGTCGTGGCGGAGATCGGAGCGGTCGGCCAGGGCATCGAGCAGCTCGCCGGCCGGATCGGTGTCCACGCCCGCCTCCGTACCCGTCTCCGCACCCGCTCGTGCGACCGCGACCGCGAGTGCGAGTTCGATCAGCCGGTCGACCAGCTCGGGCGGCAGCGCCGGGTTGGCGGCGAGACCGTGCAGGAGGGGGTTCACGAACGCACTTCCTTGAGCGCGGCGGCGGTCAGGGCCTCGGTCAGGGCGACGGCGTACGGGCTCGGGCGTCTGCGGCGTGCGATGACCACGCCCATGTGCCGGGCAGGGCGCGGCGGTTCGACCCGGACCACGGCGGACCCGGGAGGCGGCGCCAGGGACACCTGCGGGACCAGGGATACGCCGACGCCCGCGGCGACCAGGGTCTGGGCGAAGAAGTAGTCGGTGGTGGAGGCCCCCACGCGCAGGTCGAACCCGGCGAGTTCCGCGTAACGGCGCAAGAACGCCTCCGTCTTGAGGCAGCCGAGCACCCAGCGTTCGGCGGCCAGCTCGGCGAGGCCGATGGAGGTCCGGTCCGCGAGCCGGTGGCCGGGCGGCAGGACCAGCCACAGCGGGTCCTCCATCAGCGGGACCCAGTCGAGCGCGGGGCGCCCGTCCGGCCGTACGGGCGGCGGACCGTCGAAGTGGTAGGCCAGGGCGAGGTCGGCGGCGCCGGTGCGGACCATCGGCACGGCGGCTTCCGGCTCGCTCTCCAGCACCGTCAGTTCCACCTCCGGATGCGCGGCCACGAACCGGGACAGCGCCTCGGGCAGCAGGCGCCGGCCCCCGCTGGTGAAGGTGGCCACGGTGAGGCGCGGCCGCGGCGCGGTGAGCCGGTCGATCTCGTGGCGCACCTGGTCCAGTTCGGCGGATATCGTCTCCGCCGCTTCCACGAGCAGCCGTCCGGGCTCGGTGAGCGTGACCCCGCGGGTACTGCGCACCGCCACCGGCTGACCGAGCGTGCGCTCCAGCGAGGCGATGTGCTGGGAGACGGCCGACGGTGTCAGGAGCAGGGCTCCGGCCGCCCTGTTGAAGCTGCCGTGCTCCGCCACGGCCCGCAGGATGCGCAGCCGCTGCACGTCGATCATCAGTTTTCCTTCACGCGTGTTCAGCCGATCATCAGTTCCGCTGGGGACGATACAGCGGCAGGGTCGGACGCATGCAGAAGATTCTTGTCATCGGCGGGAGCCGGTACTTCGGAAAGACCCTGGTCACCCGGGTGCGCGACGCGGGCCACGCGGTCACGGTCGTCAACCGCGGATCCAGCGCCCCGCCCGCGGGCGTCGGCCACCTCGTCGCCGACCGCGAGGACGAGGACGGGCTGCGGGCCGCTCTCGGCCGGCGCGCCTTCGACGTCGTCGTCGACCAGGTCTGCTACACGCCGCGCCAGGCCGCCGTCGCCCGGCGGGTCTTCGCCGGCCGCACCGGCCGCTACGTCATGACCTCGACGATGGAGGTGTACGACCCGGCCACCCTGCCCGGTCCGCCGGCCGGCGGCCGGGTGCCCGTCGCGGAGGAGGCCCTCGACCCGGTGCGGGCGCCGCTAGCCCCGCGGGCAGGAGGGCTCGGTCCCGCGCACGCCTACGCCGAGGGGAAGCGGCGGGCCGAGGCGGTCTTCCTGCGCGAGCCGGCCTTCCCGTACGTCAGCGTACGGACCGCGCACGTACTCGGCGGCGGCCGCCAGGACTTCACCGGGCGCCTGGCGCACTACGTCGAGCGCATTGCCGCCGGGGTTCCGGTCGACGTGCACGAGGCCCCGTACGCAACCTCGTTCATCCACCACGAGGAGATCGCGGACCTCCTGCACTGGGCTGCGGGGCAGAGCTTCACCGGGCCCCTCAACGCGGCCTCCCACGGCGCCATGGACGTGACCGCGCTGTGCGAGGCGGTCGGGGCACGGCTCGGGCGGCGGCCGCGGTACCGGGTCGTCGGGGAGTCCGCCGCCGCCTCGCCGTTCTCCTTCGACCGGGCCTACGCCATGGACAACGGCCGGGCCGCCGCCCTGGGTTTCGGCTTCGGCCGGGTCGCAGACTGGCTGCCGGGCGCGGTCGCCGAAGCCGCGCCGTAGCGGTCAGCCGTCGCCGGCCCGCCGTTCCAAGGGGGTGGCTACCGCCGAGTTGCTCACACTGAAGGTGACGCTGCCCGCCCGGTAGCGGTCGTCGGACCACTCGATCGGGCGGCCCGCCGCGGTGGCCGAGACGTGGCGCTGGCGCAGCAGCGGACTGCCTCGCCGGATCTCCAGCAGCCGGGCGTCCTCGCTGCCCGCCGCCAGGGCGTCGATGAGGTGCTCGCCGTGGTGGGCGACGATCCCGGAGTTCTGGGCCAGGCTGTCCATGACGGAGCGGCAGTCCGTCGGCAGCGCCTCGACGCCCGCCGCGACCCAGTCGGCGTAGGCGGTCCGCTCCACCATGGTGGGCTCCCCGTCGAGCAGGCGCAGCCGCAGCACGGCGAGGATCTCCGTACCCGGGTCCAGGGCGAGCCGCTCCGCCTCCTCGGCCGTGGCCGGCCGGCGGGTCCGGGACAGGAAGCGGCTGTCGGCCCGGTGCCCGACCCCCTCGGCCCACTGGGCGAAGCTGTTCAGCTCGCCGAAGCTGTGCCGGCGCTCATGGCGCAGGACGGTCCGGCGCGCGCCCTGGCGGGAGCCGATCAGCCCCTCCGCGGCCAGCGTGGCGACCGCCTGGCGGACCGTCCCGCGCGAGGCGGACCAGCGAGCCGCCAGATCGCTCTCGGAGGGCAGCTGCGCGCCCACCGGGAGTTCGCCGGAGACGATCGCGCTGCGCAGTGCCTCGGCGATCTCCAGATACCGGACCGTGCCCGTGCCCATACCCGTGCCCATGCCGTTCCGCCCCCTGCTCGCCGTGCGCCCGTCTCCACTTCTCATGATCATTCCAGCAGGTCGTGCCGCCGATCCTCAGGTCATTCTCGTCTCTTCGTCGAGCCGTGCTCCCCGGGACAGCCGCCGTTCACCGTCCGTACAGCGGACCCGGGCGAACTGGAGCCAACTTGTCCAGACAAGTGATTCCCCCTTCGTCTCCGGGAGAGACCGTGCTCAGTTCCTCCGCCCGTCGCGGTGCGGCCGTTCTGCTCAGCGCCGCCGTCCTCACCACACTCAGCGCGTGTGGTGCCGCACCCGACCCCAAGCCCGGCGCCGCCGGCGACGCGAAGGGCAACGTGCAGCCGGGCGCCGCCGCTTCGGTCGCCGACTTCGGCTCGATGGAAGCCCTCGTCGCCGCCGCGCAGAAGGAGGGTCAGCTCAATGTGATCGCGCTGCCGCCGGACTGGGCGAACTACGGCGAGATCATCAAGGCCTTCGAGGCCAAGTACAAGATCAAGGTCAACAGCGAGAACCCGGACGCCTCCAGCTCAGACGAGATCGCCGCCGTCAAGTCCCGCAAGGGCCAAAAGCGCGCCCCCGACGTGATGGACCTGGGCATCGCCTTCGCCCGCAGCGGCGCCGCGGAGAACCTCTTCGCCCCGTACAAGGTCACCGCCTGGGACAAGATCCCGGCCGGTCAGAAGGACGCCGACGGCCGCTGGTACAACGACTACGGCGGCTACGTCTCCATCGGCTGCGACGCCGCGAAGATCCCCACCTGCCCGCAGACCTTCGCCGACCTGCTCAAGCCCGAGTACAAGGGCAAGGTCGCCCTCAACGGCAACCCCACCAAGTCCGGCTCGGCCTTCGGCGGCGTCTACGCGGCCGCCCTCGCCAACAAGGGCTCCTTCGCAGACATCCAGCCCGGCATCGACTTCTTCGGCCAGCTGAAGAAGAGCGGGAACTTCATCCCGGTCGAGTCCACCCCGGCCACCGTCGAGAAGGGCGAGACGCCCATCTCCATCGACTGGGACTACCTGAACGCCGGCTACGCCGAGCAGTTCAAGGGCAAGGGCGTCGACTGGAAGGTCGCCGTCCCCACCGACGGCGTCTACGCCCAGTTCTACTCGCAGGCCATCAACAAGGAGGCCCCGAACCCGGCGGCCGCCCGCCTGTGGATGGAGTTCCTGTACAGCGCCGACGGCCAGAACCTGTGGCTGAAGGGCCACGCCCGCCCGGTCCTGCTGCCCGTCATGACCCAGGACGGCACCGTCGACAAGGACGCCGTCACCAAGCTCCCGCAGGTCCAGGGCACGCCTGCGTTCCCCGCCTCCGCGGAGCTCGACAAGGCCAAGGCCACCCTCGCCGAGAAGTGGGACAAGGCCCTCTCCTGATGTCGACCACCCTCTCCCGCGCCGCCGGCGGCACCAGCCGCCGGCGGCGCGGCCCCCGCACCTGGCTCGCCGCCCTCCCGCTGCTGGCCTTCACCGGACTCTGCTTCGGCGTGCCGCTCGGCGCCATCGCCTTCGGCGCGATCACCCGCACGGACCCGGCGACCGGCGCCACCCGGCTCACCGGCGAGCACCTCGCCCGCTCCCTGCAGGGCCCTTACCTCGGCTCGCTCGTCGGCAGCGTCCAGCTCTCCGCGCTCACCGCGCTGATCGGTTCGGTCCTCGGCGTCCTCATCGCCCAGGCCGTGGTCACCTCCCGCTCCGGCGCCCTGCGCAGCGCGGCACTGACCGCCTCGGGCGTGCTCGCGAACTTCGGCGGCGTCCCGCTCGCCTTCGCGTTCATCGCCACCGTCGGCATCTCCGGAGTCGTCACCCAGCTCGCCGACCTCACGAGCCTCGGCTGGAGCCTGTACTCCTTCACCGGTCTCGCCGTGGTGTACCTGTACTTCCTGATCCCGCTGATGGTGCTGGTGATCGCCCCGGCGCTGGAGGGCCTGCGTCCGCAATGGCGCGAGGCCGCCCAGAACAGCGGGGCCACCGGATGGCAGTTCTGGCGCCACGTCGGCCTGCCGGTGCTCGCGCCCTCCCTGCTCGGCGGGTTCGTGCTCCTGTTCGGCACCGCGTTCGCCGCGCACGCGACGGCCGCGGCGCTCGTCGGCGGTTCCGTCCCGCTGGTCACCCTCAAGATCGCGGACGCGCTGTCCGGCAACGTGCTCACCGGCCAGGAGAACGTGGCGCTCGCCCTCGGTCTCGACATGATCCTGATCGCCGGCCTGGTCATGGCGGTCTACCTGCCCCTCCAGCGACGGAGCGCCCGATGGCTGCGATGACCTCACCCGCCCCGTCCGACACGGCACCGCGGACCACCGGCGACGCGTCCGGCGACCGTCACCCGGCCCGGGCCGGGGGACGGCGCCGCAGGCCCGCGGTGTGGCGCGGAGCCGTGCTCGTACTGGCGGGCGCGTACTTCCTCCTCCCGCTCCTGGCCTCCTTCGTCTTCACCGTGCACGTGCCCGGCCAGGGCATCACCTTCGAGGCGTACACCGAACTGCTCTCCGCCGACGGCTTCACCGAGAGCCTGCTGCTCTCCCTCGGCCTGGCCGCCGCGACCATCGCGCTGTCGCTGCTGCTCGCCGTGCCCGCGCTGATCGGCGTACGTCTCGGCTCCCCGCGGCTGCGTCCCGTCGTCGAGATCATGTGCATGCTGCCGCTGGTGGTGCCGCCGATCGCCCTCGTCACCGGGATCACCACCGTGCTGCGCTGGGGACCGGAGCACCTGTCGCGGACCCCGCTCTACCAGACCTTCCTCGCCGTCCAGAACGAGAACTTCCCCTTCGTCCTGGTCCTCGCCTACACGGTGCTGGCGCTGCCCTTCGTCTACCGCTCGCTCGACGCCGGCCTGCGCGCCGTCGACGTGCCCACGCTGGTCGAGGCGGCCCGCAACTGCGGCGCGAGCTGGCCGTACGTGGTCCTGCGGGTGCTCCTGCCGAACCTGCGGGCCTCGATCGCGGGCGCCGCCTTCCTCACCCTGGCCCTGGTGCTCGGCGAGTTCACCATCGCCTCCCTCCTCGGGTTCCGGCCCTTCGCCGTGTGGATCGTGTCGATCTCCGGAGCCCAGGCCCGCATGTCCGTGGCCGTGTCCGTCCTCAGCCTCCTGATCACCTGGCTGCTGCTGCTCGCCCTCTCGCGGGCCGGAACCGCCCCGTCCACCGCCGCGGCCGCACCCGCCACCACCTCCCGCAAGGAGTCCTGACCTCCATGTCCACCACCCTTCCCGCCGCCGGGAAGCCGGCGGCCGATTCCGCGGCCCCCGCGGGCGCCCGCGTCGAGTTCCGCGGCCTGCGCCGGGCGTTCGGCTCCACCGTCGCCCTCGACGGCCTCGACCTGACCGTCGAGCCCGGCGAACTCCTCGCCCTGCTCGGCCCGTCGGGCTGCGGAAAGACCACCGCCCTGCGCGTCGTCGCCGGTTTCGAGCAGCCCGACTCCGGCGAAGTCCTGGTCGACGGCCAGGACATCACCCGGGTCCCGGCCAACCGCCGCGACGCCGGGATGGTCTTCCAGTCGTACAGCCTCTTCCCGAACCTGAGCGCGCGCGACAACGTCGCCTTCGGCCTGCGCGTGCGCAAGGTCGGCGCGGCCGAGCGCCGCGAGCGGGCCGCCGAACTCCTGGACCTGGTGGGCCTCCCCGACCACGGCGACCGCTACCCGCACCAGATGTCCGGCGGCCAGCAGCAGCGCGTCGCGCTCGCCCGCGCCCTGGCCCTGCGCCCGCGCGTGCTCCTGCTCGACGAGCCGCTCTCCGCGCTGGACGCCAAGGTGCGGTCGAACCTGCGCGAGGAGATCCGCAGGCTCCAGCTGTCCCTCGGCATCACCACCGTGTTCGTCACCCACGACCAGGAAGAGGCGCTGTCGATGGCCGACCGGGTCGCCGTCCTGAACGCGGGCCGGCTCGAACAGTGCGCCGCCCCGGCCGAGTTGTACGAGCGTCCCGCGACACCGTTCGTCGCCGAGTTCGTCGGCACCATGAACCGGCTCCCCGGGCAGCTCACCGACTCCGGCCTGGTGGCCGTGGCGGGCGTACGCCTCCCGGTGGACGGCCCCGTCCCCCCGACACCGGACGTGGAGGTCCTCGTACGTCCCGAGAACGTGACGGCGACCGCCGACGCCGAGGGCACGGCCACGGTCGTCTCCGCCTCCTTCTTCGGCTCGGTGACCCGCCTCCACCTGGAGCTGCCCGGCGGCGTGCCCGTCAAGGCCGACCTGCCTTCGCGGGACGCGGGCGCCCTCGTGCCCGGCGCCCGGGCCGCCGTGGGACTGGCCGAGCGGCCCGTGCTCGTCGTGGCCAGGCCCGCGTGAGTACCCTCGCCGCGGTCCTCTTCGACATGGACGGCACCCTCGTCGACACCGAGGTGCTGTGGTGGCGGACGACCGAGGAGATAGCCGGCGGCCTCGGCCACCGGCTCACCGACGCGGACGCTCCGGAGGTGGTCGGCCGCGCCGTGGAGGACACCGCGGCCCACCTCGTACGGGTCGCGGGCGGGGGAGACCCGCAGGAGGTCGGAGCGGCCCTCACCGAGGACTTCTTCCGCCGGGTGCAGGCGGGCGCCCCGATGCGGCCCGGCGCCCAACGGCTGCTGACCGCCCTGGAGGCGCAGGGCGTGCCCTTCGCGCTGGTCAGCGCCTCGCCGCGGGTGGTCGTGGACTCGGTGGTCGGCGGCTCGCTGGCGCACGTCCCGTTCGCCTTCACCCTGTCCGCCGACGACACCGTACGGACCAAGCCGCACCCGGACCCCTACCGGGTGGCCGCCGGGCGGCTGGGCCTCGTACCGGAGGCGTGCGTGGCGGTGGAGGACTCGCCGGACGGCGCGGCCTCGGCGGAGGCGGCCGGATGCGGGGTCCTGGTGGTCCCGTCCCTGCTGCCGGTCCCCGCGTCGCCGCCGCGGACCTTCGCCGCGTCCCTGGAGGACGTCACCCCCGAGCTGCTGCGGGGCTGCGCGCGGCCACCGGTGTGAGCAGGGGCCGGGACGCCCGGTAGGGGTGCCGGTCGACAGGCGAGTACTGCGTGGGAGACATGAGTTGAGGAGTGGTCAGCAGCCGGGGCGGAACACTACCCCGCAGGTCTTCCAGCCGCTCGCGGGAGACGACCCGACCACCATCGCCGGGTACCGGCTGGCCGCCAAAGGGCTGTCCCGTAATCCCCGGTGGGTCAGCGCACGGCGTCGGATGCGGTGCACCGCAAGGCGGAGGGGTGCCCCCATACTGGGCGTATTCGGGCGTTCCGACAACGCGGCGAGGTGCCGTAGCCGGCGTCGTGCGCCCGCCGGGGATTACGGGACAGTCCTAAGAGGTCGTTCTTGGTCAGCTGTCCTACCGTCGCCCAAGCAACCGGCCCTGCTGCTGCTTCAGGCCCGCGAACCCGTGTCGCGCGTATGCGGCTATCTCCTCACTGGGGAAGGGCACCACGGACAGGTGTTCGTCGTAGCTGCCCTGCTCCCACCGGGCGGCTGTGATCTCGTAGCCGGAAACGTGTGCGCACAGCTGAAGCAGAATCGGCGGCATCGCTGGTTCGCTCAAGAGGTCAGCGCGCTTGATGACGAGGTCGCGCATCGCCTGAATGTTCGGGAGGAAGACGGTCCTGACCCACAACCGCCACTCGGCGAGTTCCTCTTCGGAAGGCGGTATCTCATGCACGAAGGGCGACCTGCCGTCTGGACGAGCGTTGCGCTCCATGAACGCGCCGAAGATGCGGCTGTTGGCCTCCGTGAGGGCGAACAGCGGTCCGTAAAAATCGCTGAGCTGCCGATTCAAGCGAGCGATGCGTTCTTGGCGCTGCGACAGGCGCAAGCCGTTGAGATAGGTGGCTACATAGCCTGCGAACGCCAGTGCGATGGTAGCGACTACTGTGATCATGGGAGGCGATGCTAGTGAGCATCGCCTCCTTTGGTCAGCCTGCGGCAGCAGATCAGGGTCGCCGCGATCCCGGCGAAGGCGAGGAAGTGCTCGGCCTTGCGTTCGTAGCGGCGGTGGGGTCGGCGGCAGCCGGCGAGCCAGGAGACCGTCCTCTCGATGACCCAGCGGTGACGGCCCAACCGCTGTGAAGACTCGATGCCCCTGCGGGCGGTGCGGTGCCGAATACCTCGCTTGCGGAGCCAGCAGCGGAGATGTTCGTAGTCGTAGCCCTTGTCCGCATGGAGCTTGCCAGGGCGCCGTCGACGAGGCCCTCGGCGGGATCGGATCGGTGGAATGCCACGCACGAGCGGTTCGAGGCCCTGGCTGTCGTGCATGTTGGCGCCGGAGATGCCCAGCGACAGCGGCAGTCCGTTGCGGTCGGTGATCAGGTGGATTTTCGATCCTGACTTGCCGCGGTCGGTCGGATTCGGTCCGGTCAGTGGCCCCCTTTTGCGGCCCGCAGGCTGACGGAGTCAATCGCTCAACGAGACCAGTCCAGTTGTCCTCTTGCGCCAAGTCGTCGAGAACGACGCGATGGAGGCGAGCCCAGACGCGGGCTTGGCTCCACTGGGCGAAGCGCCGGTAGACCGTCTGCCAGCTCGGGCCGAACACCGGAGGGAGCTGCCGCCAGGTGCAGCCCGAGGTGGCCACGAAGATGATCGCGGCCAAGGCCTCGCGGTCACCGGCCCGGCGCCGGCCTCCACCCTGCGGACGCTTCACCTCCGTTGGCGGCACCACCCGTCGGAACAGAATCCACAACTCGTCCGGCACTAGCCGCTCAACGGGGTTAGTCATGCACGGTTCAACGAACGACCACGCCATAAGAAGCGACGTCTAAGCTCGGCGCCGACGGCACGGGCAAGGTGTACCTGTCGTACACCCCCGGCGGCCGGCCCGTCGCGATCAAGGTGAGCCCGCCCCGAATTCGGGGCGGACGCCGAGTTCCGCCGTCGGTTCGCCCAGGAGGTGCAGTCCGCGCAGCGGGTGCAGGGCCTGTTCACCGCCCCGGTCATCGACGCCGACACCGACGGCGCGCAGCCCTGGCGGGCCACGGCCTACGTACCGGGCCCCTCGCTCGCCGACGCGCCGACGGCCAGGTCTTCGGGAAGGTCGGTGATCTGGAACAGCTCCTGGCCGTTGCGCGGGTCGTGGCAGGCGCCGCGAGGACAGTTGTCGCGCAGCCAGAAGGCGGGCGGATGGGCGGTCCCCGTCGCGGTCATCGCTTCTCCCTCAGAGTTGTATGTACAACTTTCGGGACGGCATGGGGTAGTGCCGAATGACCGGAGGGTGGCGGCGAAGTGTCCGACGGCGCCCGCCCGCTCACGAGGAACCGGATCACGCGGGCCGTCGTCTGAGACCCCGTGTGGATGAAACGAAGAATCCTGGTCCTGCTGTTCGCCCTGCTCGCGACGCAGTTGGGCTCGCTCATCAGCCCCGCGTGGGCCTGCGGATGCGGGGCGATGATCCCTGAGGGCTACGCGCGGATCGGGGTCGAGAAGGAGACCTCCGTCGTGCGCTGGGACGGCCGCACCGAACAGATCGTGATGCGGTTCGTCGTCCGCGGGGACGCGCCCCGGGCTGCCTGGATCATGCCGGTGCCGGGCCGGGCCACGGTGGAGCTCGCGGACGGGGCCATGTTCGGTCAGCTCTCCCAGATGACCGAGCCGCAGGAGAAGACCCGTCACTACTTCTGGCCGCGCGAGGGCGACTGGCCCTTCTCCGCCGGCTCCGGGGACCGCATGGCCGGAGCCATGCCAGGCGCCGGCGCCCCTTCGGTCGGGGTGGTCGGCCGGGAGCAGCTCGGCGACTTCGACGTCGCGCGCCTGACCGCGACCGACCCGGACGCGCTGCGGAACTGGCTGGAGAGCAACGGCTTCAAGCTGCCCGACGGCCTCGCCGCCGAACTGAAGCCCTACGTCGACCAGAAGTGGGAGTACGTCGCCGTCCGCCTCGCCCCGCGGCAGGAGGGCAAGAAGCTGCAGGGCACCCTGGATCCGCTGAAGATCCGTTTCGACAGCAACCGGCTCGTCTACCCGATGCGGCTCTCCCGGATGGCGAAGAACCCGCAGTCCCTGGGCCTGTACGTGCTCGCCGACCACCGCATGGAACCCGGCTCCACGATCGGCGGCTCCGCACCGAAGGTGACCTTCGCGGGCACCGTGACGGCGAGGAAGGACACCCCGCTCGCCGAACTGACCGGCGGCAAACCGGTGTTCCTCACCGCGATCGACCAGGAATTCCCCGAGCCCGGCCGCATCGACGGCGACCACGAACTGCGCGCCACCGCCAAGGACACCCCGTACCGCCGGACCGTCTACGACGACGAGCTGCTCACGGTGGGCGACGGTATTCCGGTGTGGCTCCTGACGGTGTCGGCAGCCCTGGTGGTGTCGGCGGCGGCCGTCACCCTCCTGCTCCGGCGCCGCCGACGGACCTCCTAGCAGGCTAGAAGGGCAGGGGCGGGTGGGTCCGCCAGAAATCGCACTGGTGGTCCGCCGCGAACGACGAACTCACGGACGCCGCAATGGGGTTGAGGGTGAGAGCCGGGGCGGCTCCGGCGCCGGGAACGACCGCCGGCCACCGGGTCTGACCCGGCACGGCGGGTACGCCGAAGCGGGCGAAGGCGCCCCAGTACCGCTTCATCCGGGTCGCCAGCGCGACCTGCACCGCGGTCAGCGGGCGGTCGCCCATCGTGAAGTCGTGCAGGTAGGCCAGCTCCGCGCTGTGCGCGTTCGACTCGTCCAGGCCCGGCACCTGCGCCCCGGCCAACGTCGGCGACTGCGGATCGTCGAACTCGTACGCGTACGTCGGTACTTGGGAGGCGAAGAGGTCAGCCGTCCACGCGGTGTGGCAGGCGAAGGACGAGTCGGTCATGACGGCCGACAGCGCGAGGTAGGGCGAGCCGTGGTCCGCCACCGGATATCGGGCGAGGACCTCGGCCCCCGCGTCCCCGTAACCCGCCATGATCTGCGCCGTGTACTGGTCCTGCGTCAGATCGGGCCGGCTGAGGGCGACGAAGAGTCGGGCCTCTGAACGGGTGCTCCCGATCAGGACCGGCACCTTGTTCCACGTCCCGGTCCGGATCGCCTGCTCGGGATCGACCGGGAGCAGGCCGTCGCCGGAGGCCGGACCCGGGGTGGGCAGCGTACGGGCCGCCTCCACCAGGGCCGCTCCCGAGGCGCCGCGCAGACACGCGGCGACCCCGGCCGGGCCGGCGCACCCCGCCTGCGCGGCGAAGGTCCGCGCCTGCGCCTGGGCCCGCGCGCTGTCGGGCGTACGAAGCAAGGTGCACGGTCCGCTCTGCAGCACGGCCCGGTGGAACAGGCCCGCGGCCGACGGGCTCGCCAGCAGCGCGCAGACGGAACCGCTGCCCGCGGACTGGCCGGAGACCGTGACGCTGTCCGGATTGCCGCCGAACGCGGCGATGTTCTCCCGCGTCCAGCGCAGCGCCGCGATCTGGTCCATCAGCCCGAAGGACCCGGAGCGCGGGGCGCCGCTCCCCTCGGTCAGCTCGGGCAGGTCCAGATAACCGAGCTGCCCCAGCCGGTAGTTGATGCTCACCACCACGGTCTGGGTGAGATCCGCCATCGTGCGCCCGCCGAACTGGGTTCCCGTGCCCTGGCTGTACGCGCCGCCGTGCATCCAGAAGATGACCGGGAGCCGCGTCCCGGGACGGGCCGTGCGGGGCCGGTACACGTCCAGGTACAGGCAGTCCTCCGCGGCGGCCTGCGGATCACGCAGCCCGAACGGCGAGAACTGCAGGCACGCCGGAGCCTGCCGGTCGGCTTCCCGCACCCCGGTCCACCGGGGCGCCGGCCGCGGCGGTCGCAGCCGTGCGTCTGCGACCGGGGGAGCGGCGTACGGGACGCCGAGGAACTCCTGCGCCCCGTCCCGCGTCTGCCCCCGCAAGGCGCCCTGCGCGAGGGCGACCACCGGGCGCGCCGATCCGTCGGACGCGCCGGACCGGGCCGCGGCGCCGGGCAGCGCCGCGGCAGGCAGAGCCGAGGTGAGCAGAGCCGAGGTGAGCAGAGCCGCCAGCGCGAGGGCCGTGCCGAGCAGGGGTCTTGCCGAAGTCAGCCGCTTGCCGGGCCACTTCATCCGTCCTCCTGGGTGTGATCGAGGACCGGGGGCGGGCGGGCGTACCGCCGCGCCCCCGGCCGTCCGACGGGTTACGGGCGGAGCCCCGCGAGCAGGGCGGAGGCCAGGGCGTGGTCGGCCGGGCCGGTGTTCCAGTCGGCGTTCATGGGGCTGACGGCGATCCGGCCCGCGCTCACGGCCTCGATGTCGCCGCCCTTGGCCGCGGGGCGCGGCACGACCTTCACGGTCACCTTCCAGGTGCCGTCGCCGGAGTCGGTGAAGTCCGGCTCCAGGAGCGTCTGCGGATCCTGGAACGTCGCTGACACACCGGCGGCCGTACCCGTGCCGTCCGCGCCGACCACCGGGTGGTTGACGTTGAGGCCGACGCCCTTGGGCAGCAGCGGGCCGGACCGGGGGGCCCGCGCCCGCAGCCGGTCGATCAGCTTGACGGCGAAGTCGAGCGTGGGGCCCATCGCGTTGACGGTGGTGACCGGGTCGGGCGCGGTCAGACCGCCGGTGCTCAGTGCGATGGCGGGGACGCCGGATTCCAGCGCGGCGACGGCGCCGCCGACGGTACCCGAGTGGGTGGCGAGCCCGGCGACGTTCGGGCCGAAGTTGGTGCCGGAGACCACCAGGTCCGGGGCCCCGTCCGCGAAGACCTCGGCCAGGCCGAAGGCGACGGAGTCGCCCGGCGTGCCGTCGACGGCCCACACCTTCGGCTCGGGGTGCTTCACCGTCAGGGTGGGGGCGCTCATCATCTTCGTACCCGTGCCGCTCTGATTGGTGAGCGGGGCGACGATCGTGACGTCGTGTCCGGCCGCGGTCAGCCGCTCGAACGCCTTCCGGATGCCGGGCGCGTTGTAGCCGTCGTCGTTGGTGAGCAGGATCCGCAGCGGGCCGGCGGTCGCGGGTACGGGGGCGGGCGCGGGCATGGTCTGTGGCGAGGCGGCGGCGGGTGCCGTGCCGGCCAGGGCCGGAGCGCACAGCATCAGGGCGGCCAGCGGCAGAACTCGCTTGCGTCTCACAGGAGTGCTCCTTCGAAGGGGAGGGAGAGGAGGGTGAGAAGGGTGGTGACCGGCGGGCGCGCGACCCTCGGCGTGCGCCCGCCGGAGTCCGGTGTCAGCGCACGTTGCGGATCGGGAGGATGGCGAGCGCGCCGATCAGGGACAGGGCGCCGCCGGCCAGGAAGAGCGGGGTGTAGCCGCCCAGGCCCGTGACGATCGCCGAGGCGACGAAGGGGGCGACGACCTGCGGCCCGGCGTTGGCGATGTTGAGTACGCCCATGTCGCGGGCGGCGTCCTCGGCGCGGGGGAGGACCAGGGTGACGAGCGCGGTGTCCACGGCCATGAAGCAGCCGAAGGCGAGGCCGTTGAGCGCGCTGAAGACGAGCATGCCGGTCCACGTCGGGCTCACCACGGGCACCGCCATGACGAGTCCGGCGAGGGCGGCCGAGACGCCGACGAACACCTTGCGGCGGTTCAGGCGGTCGGACAGCAGACCGCCGAGCACGGTGGAGACGGCCATCGCGACCATCGACACCGGGGTGAGTACGGCCATCGCGGCGGGCGGGGTCAGCCCGGCGGGCAGGGTGATGTGGTCGTCGAGGATGTACAGCTGGTAGCCGACGACGGAGAAGTAGCCGAGGACCATCAGGGCGCGGCCGATGAAGGCCCACCGGAAGTCGTGGTTGCCGAGGGCCGAGAGGAAGGCGGCGAGCCCGGCGCCCTTGGGCCGGACGGCCGCGGAGGCTACGGAGGCTCTGGAGGCCGCGCCCGGGGCGGACCGGGGGCGGGGCAGGTCCCGGCAGAAGCTGGTGAGCAGCAGCGCCGCTCCGGCGACGATGGCGCCGAAGACGAGGTAGCCGGTGCGCAGGTGGTCCGCGGTCTGTGAGGCGACGAGGACGCCGACCGTGCCGCCGATGGGCAGTCCCAGTCCGACCAGCGCGGACGCGGTGCCGCGGCGGGCGGCGGGGATGCGGTCGGGCACGATCGCGGTGACCGCCGCCTGGTAGACGTTCATGGTCGCCTGGACCAGGCACCAGCCGATGCCGACGAGCAGAGCGGTGCTCACGCTGCCCAGGAAGGCCAGGGCGGCGAGCGCGGCGAGGGCGCCGCCCAGGATCCAGGGGCTGCGGCGCCCGCTGCGGTCGGACAGGGCGCCAGCGATCGGGTTGAAGGCGGTCGCGAAGACCGAGCTGACGCCGCCGATCAGGCCGAGGAGCGCGACCTTGTTGCCGGGATCGATCTCGGCGATCTGGAGCGGCAGCAGGACGGATCCCACGCCCATGTAGACCGCCAGCATGGCGGCGTTGGCGAACAGCAGCAGGGGCAGCAGACCGCGCTGGCGGGGAGGCTCGGGGGCCGCGGGAACGGGATCGACGACGTCGGGCAAGGCCATGACGACTCCTCGGGAACGGAGCGGGGAGGTGATGAGCGGGGGCCGAACGGGGGCGGCGGGGCGCGGGGAGGTGCGGCGGACGGTACGGTCCTGCCAGCCGCCATTTACACGTGTTATCACCGGCGCTGGACACTGTGTAGCACCCATTTCCGGCCACCGCCAGAGACTGCGCACGGTCGTTGTGCAGATCGTGACCGTCCGGAGATTTCAGGTGCCATGACGTGTAACCACAGCCCTTGTGGTGGTGGTCACGTGTCGGCGATACTCCGTGCCGCAGTGCGACAACCCCATCGCCACCGCCCGCCCCCACCCTGTGCGGCCCCCGCCGTCCGACGGTCAGGGCAAGCCCCGCAGTGCGTCACGCGTCACGCGTCCCGCGGCGCATCGCGAGCCGCACCGGGTGCCGGGAGTTCGACCGGCTACCGCCGGGAGTCCCGTACCGCCGAGCCCCCTTGGGCCCGCCGGGGCGCTCGCGCCGCCAGGTCCGCCCGAATGCCTTCCGGCCGACGTTCCCGGTCGATGCTCCCGATCACCGCTCCCGATCACCGCTCCTGATCACCGCTCCCGATCGCCGCTCCTTCCGTCCCCTCCCGTGCCCGCTCCGCCCCAGGGGAGCGGACCGGTGTCCGTGAAAGGCTCGCCATGGCGCCCCCGTCCTCCCGTGTACTGCCGCCGCCCCCGCCGCATCACCTGCCGGCAGCTCCGCCGCGCCACGCGCTCGGCTGCGGAATCGTCCTCCTCGTCGTACCGCTGCTCGTCGCGCTCCTGCTCCGCGTGGTCGAGCGCCCCTTCTTCCAGGACATCGACGACCGGTGGGCGGCCTCGGTGAACGGATCCGCCGTCGACGGCGGCGGATTCACCCTCGTCCTCGACCGGCTCGGCGGCCCCCTCGGGCTGGTCGTGCCGCTCGCGCTGATCGGCTGCCTCTGCGTCTACGGGCGCTGGCGATCGGCGCTCTTCGTCTTCACCGCGACCGTCGGCGCCAACGTCCTGGTGCTCCTGCCCCTCAAGGCGCTCGCCGACCGCCCGCGTCCGCCGCACCCGTCCGTCCTGGTCAACGACGGCTCGTACCCCTCCGGCCAGGTGTTCAGTGCCGTGACCCTGGTGATCGTGGTGGCGCTGGTGGTCTTCCCGCCGCGGGCCCGCCGCTGGTGGTGGCCCTGCGCGGGCACGTACGTCCTCGCCATGATGGGAAGCAGGACCTGGCTGCACGCCCAGTGGCTCACCGACACCTTCGCCGGCGCCCTGGTCGGCGCCGGAGCCTGTCTGGTGCTGTGGCGGGTCTTCGCGCCCCTGCTGCGTACGGAGGCGGAGCGCATGGCCTCGGACAGCCTGTGGCTGTGAATCCAAATATCGAGAATAGTTGACGGTCGAGAAAATCGCGCAATAGTCTTGATGTGTCGGTACGCAGCCCGCGCGCCACCAGGAAGGACCGGCTCATGGCTCACTCCCCGGACGAGGAAACGACGGTGGCGGACCTGCCCACAGGGCGGCTCCGCGGTGCGATCGAAGGCGGCGTCGCCGTCTTCCGGGCCGTGCCGTACGCCGCACCGCCGGTCGGTGACCTGCGCTGGAGGCCCGCCCGGCCGCACCCGGGCTGGAGCGGCACGCGCGACGCCACCGCAGACGGCCCGAGCGCGCCGCAGCTGTACCGGGAAGGCGGCGACCCGGTGCTCGGAGGGCACGGGTCGCCCCCCTTCGACGAGGACTGCCTGACCCTCAACGTCTGGACGCCCGCCGCCGACGACGCCCGCCGCCCGGTCCTCGTCTGGATCCACGGCGGCGGCTTCGTGTCCGGTTCGGGCTCGCTGCCCGGGTACTCGGGCGAGACCTTCGCGCGCGACGGCGACCTCGTCGTCGTGAGCGTCAACTACCGCATCGGGCCCCTGGGTTACCTCTACCTCGACGGCCCGGGCGAAATCGGCAATCCCTGGCTCTCCGACCAGCTCGCCGCCCTGCGCTGGGTGAAGGAGAACATTGCCGCCCTCGGCGGCGACCCCGACTCCATCACGATCGCCGGCCAGTCGGGCGGCGCGGTGTCCACCGCCGCGCTCGCGGGGCATCCGCAGGCCCAGGGCCTCATCAAGCGGGTGGTCCTGCAGAGCCCGCCCTTCGGCCTGGACCTCCCCGACCCGGACGCGTACCTGGATCGCACCGCCGCCTACCTGGAGCTGGCCGGAGCCAAGGACGCGGCGGAGCTGCGCGCCCTGCCCTGGCCCGAGCTGATCGGAGCGGGCGCCGGACTCTTCGCGCAGACGATGCGGTGGGGGTACTGGCCGACGCCCTTCCTGCCCGTGGTCGACGGCGCCACCCTGAGCCGGCACCCGGTGGAAGCCCTGCTGCACGGACCGGCGACCGGCATCGACGTCATGATCGGCTGGACCCGGGAAGAGGCCAACTTCGGCTTCGCGCTCGACGAGGAGTACGCAGCCGCCACCCGCGAGCAGGTGATCGGCCGGCTCGCCGAGACCTTCGGCGCCGAGGCCGCCCCCGAGGCGTACGCGGTGTACGAGCGCGCCCGGCCCGGCGCCCGCCCGGCCGATGTGCTCATGGACCTGATCACGGACGAGCTCTTCCGGGTGCCCTCGGTGCGGCTGGCCGAGGCCAGGGCCGCACTGGGCAGGCCCGTGTGGGCGTACCAGTTCGACCTGCCCACGCCCGCGCACGGGGGCCGGCTCGGCGCCGCGCACTGCCTCGAACTCCCCTTCGTCTTCGACAACTTCGACCAGTGGTCGCACGCCCCCTTCCTGGCCGGACTCGCCCCCGCCGTCCGGGACGGCCTCGCGTACGCCATGCACCGGGCCTGGATCGCCTTCGTCCGCACCGGCGACCCGAACCATCCGGACCTGCCGCGGTGGGAGCCGTACGACACGCCGAAGCGCACCACGATGCGCTTCGACTCCGTCATCACCGCCCTCGGCGACCTCGCCGGCTCCTCCCGGCTCCTGCACGAGCAGGGCCGGCGGACCGGGCCGACCGAGTAGACCGAGTGGACCGGGCCGACTCGGCCGACTCGGCCGAGCGGACCCCGTACGCCTGATCAACCCACGTCTCTTGATCTAACTCGTGTAACCTGAAAGAAGGTGCAGCCCGGCACAGCCAGAAGGAGCGTCGAGGGACGTCATGGTCAAAGACACACCCGTCCCCGCGTCGATCACGAGCGCGGACGTGGCCCGGCTCGCGGGGGTGTCGCGCGCCACCGTGTCCTTCGTGCTCAACGACACCCCGGGCCACCGCGTCAGCCAGAGCACCCGCGACCGCGTGCTCGACGCGGCCAGGCAGCTCGGCTACGTACCGCACGCCGCCGCCAGGTCCCTGCGGGCCGGCCGCAGCAACCTCGTGCTGATGCCATCGGCGGTCTCCGCGATCGGCCGCCTCGCCAGCGACTGGGTCGACGACCTGCACAGTGAGCTCGACCGGCACGGCTACACGGCGGTGCTCCACGCGGGCCGATTCGCCGACCCCCTCGACGCCGCCCGGGCCTGGGCCGAACTGCGTCCGGCGGCCGTCGTCGCCATGGACGGCGACCGTTTCACCGCCCAGGCGGCCGAACTGCTGCGCCGCGCCGGGGTGCGCGGCCTGCTCGCCTTCGCGTCCCATCCCGTCGAGGGCGTCCACACCGTCGTCTTCGACCACGCCCGCATCGGCGCCATCGCCGCCGAGCACCTCATCGCACGCGGCCGGAGCCGGATCGGCGTCGTCATGCCTCAGGAACGCGGCCTGCGCACGCTCGCCCAGCCGCGCCTCGCTGGCGCCGAGTCGGTCGCCGCCCGTCAGATGGCCACCGTCACCCCGGTGGAGCTGGCCTACACCCGAGAATCCGCGACCGCCCTCGCCCGGCAGTGGCGCAGCCTGAACCTGGACTCCGTCTTCGCCTACAACGACGAGTACGCCGCGCTGCTCCTGCACGCGCTCCAGGCCGAGGGAATCGCCGTACCGGACGACGTCGCCCTGGTCGGCTGTGACGACCTCGTCCTCTCCGCACTCCAGCGGCCCGCGCTCACCACGGTCCGCCTCGGCCTTCCGTCGGCCGCGCGGATCGCGGACGTCGTGCACGAGCTGATCGAGACCGGCACGGCGGCGCCACTGCCGGACGTGGAAGCCGTCCTCGTCCACCGCGAGACCTCCTGAGGGGCCGGGGGAAGCGCCCCCGGCCCCTCGGCCGGACATGCGGCCCGCATCAGCGTCCGCTCATCACCCCACAGGAGCGGCGGCTGATGCGGGCGCGGAGTCCGGGGTGTCCGCGGCCGCCCCCCGACGGCCGTGGACACGTGCGTGTTCCCGCGCGAGCGCGGGCCGCAGCAGCCACCACGCCACCAGGCCGGCCCCCGCGCCCGCGGCGGCCCCGGCCACGGTGTCGGTGAGCCAGTGTGCGTGCAGCCAGGTACGGCTCCACATCATGGCGAGCGTGAAGGCCGTGCCCGCCGCCCACCACGGCCGACGCCGGGCCGCCGGGACCAGCAGCGCCCCGACGATGACGACGAGGAGCGCCGCCGACGCGGAGTGCCCGGACGGGAAGGAGCCGTGGTCGACGCGGACCAGGGGGTGGGCCGGGCGAGGCCGGTCCACGAGGTGCTTGAGCCCTTGTACGACGGCCACGTTGCCGCCGAGGTAGACCAGCAGCAGGAAGCCGGCCGACACCCAGCGCCTGCGCAGGAGCAGCAGGAGCAGCAGGGCGAGCGGGACGACGACGCCCAAGGGGCCGCCGAACCAGTTCAGGACTGTGGCCAGGGCCGAGTACAGCCCTTCGTGCGGGCCGCCCATCCATGCCAGCCACCGGTCGTCCAGGGCCTGGAACGGCGGATCGGCGACGTCGGAGCGGACCACGAGGGCCGCCAGCGCGGAGGCCCCCAGGAGCAGGAGGCCCAGGACGAGTGCGCCGGGGCCTGCGGGGCCGTCGGGTCTGGTGGAGCGGCGGGCGGGGGCCGGATGTGTGGACATGGCTGCCTCTCGCGGCCGCGGACCCGGCCCGCGGCCGTACGTGATCAGGGAGAACGGGGGCGCGGCCGGGCCGCGCCGCACGTCACTAGGGGGCGTTGGAGCCGAGGTGCCGGGCCAGGAAGGACACGCTCCGGGCGACGATCCCGGGGATGTCCGGGGAGCCGAGGAAGATGTGGTCCGCGCCGTCGACGGGCTCCAGGGTGACCTCGCCCCCGGCGTCCTCCAGCGCCCCGGCGAGGGCCTCGCTCTGGCTGTAGGGGACCAGACCGTCCGCGGTTCCGTGGACGAGCAGGAACGGCGGCAGGTGCGGGCCCCCGGCGTACGTCACCGGGCTCGCGGCCCGCGCCAGCGCCGGGCGCTCGGCCTCGGTTCCGCCGAGCAGGGCCTCGTACGGATCGGGGAACTCGACGCCCGGCGGCATCGGCGGCATGGGGTGCGCGGCCAGGGCGGCGAGGTCGGAGCAGCCGTACCAGTCCACGACGGCAAGCACCCCGGTCTCCCCGGAGCCGACCCCTTCCGTGCCCTCCAGCTCCGCGCCGCCCGCGCTGCCCGGGCCGACCAGACCGGCGAGCGCGGCCAGGTGGCCGCCGGCCGACTCGCCCCAGACGCCGATCCGTTCGGGGTCGATGCCGAGGTCTGCGGCGAACCGGCGGACGTAGCGGATCGCGGCCTTCACGTCGTGCAGCTGTGCCGGGAAGGGCGCTTCGAGACTGTGCCGGTAGTCGATGGAGACCAGCGCGAGCCCGGCAGTGAGGACCGAACCGTGCAGCAGCGCGGCGGGCACGGTCGGCGGCGGGTAGCGGCGGTCGCCCTCCAGCCAGCCGCCGCCGTGGATCCACACGACGACGGGGAACGGCCCTTCGCCCGCGGGTAGTTGGACGTCGAGCAGCCGGGGGCGGTAGCCCGGCTTGGTCGCGTACGTGACCCCCTCGAAGCGGCGTATGCCGTCCGGGCCGGTCACGGGCGGCACGGGGGACAGGTACGGCGGGGGCGGCCAGGTCATGTCGGCGATGTCGGGCTCGGCCGGGGGAGATTGCGTCATTGAGGCCCTTCCGAATTCGGCGCCGGCCGGGGCGGCCGGCTGGGGCCCGGTGAGCGGGCACAGGCGAGAGCTTCGCGAGGATTGTCCGAAATGCTTGCGCGGTTCACCGGGGAGGGTTAGCGTGTTACACGTGTAATCACAATCTAGCGACGCGTTTCCGCTGACCACAAGCCCATGAGCGATCAGACTTCGGGCCCAGTTGCACGAGCTGCTCCAGTGGGCGCGTCGCCTTTCCCCTCCGGGAGCACGTCATGCTCACCACCGCCGTCGGCAGCGCCGTCCGCAATGTCGTCCACTGGATCACCGACCCGGTCCCGGCGACCGTCCCGCGCGTCAGGGCCCGGGTGCGGGCCGTACTCGAAGGCTGGGGCGTCCCGGCCGAGGAGGCGGACGTCCTGCTGCTGGCCGTGAGCGAACTCGTCGGCAATGTCGTCCGGCACGTCGGCGCCGGCCGGATGCGGGTGGGAGTTGCCTGTGACGGCGGATGGCTCCGGCTGGAGGTCACCGACCAGGGCGCGGCCCTTCCGCGACTTCCCGGGCCCCGCGCCGAGGGCGACCTGGACTCCGAGGGTGGTCGCGGCCTGCTGATCGTCCAGCTGATGGCCGTCGGCCTGGGAGGCGAACTCTCCGTGGTCGTCGACGAGTTCGGGAAATCCGCCCGCGTGCGCGTACCGGCGCCCTGAGCGGGGCCCGGGGCCTGGGGGCCCTGGGCGGGAGAGGCTGCCGACCTCCGCGATATCGAGCAATGTTGACGGACGCCAAATATTCGACATACCTTGCTCTCGTCTCCCCCGCTGCTCCCTGATTGAGGTGCCGCCCCATGGAGCTCTCCCCTTCCGCGCATGCCGATTCCTTCTGCCGGGACCGGCTGCCGCCCTTCTCCCTCTGGCCCGAATTCCACTTCGACCTGCCCGAGCTGGCCCATCGGGACCGGCTCAACTGCGCCCGGCGGCTGCTCGACGACGCCGTCGAGAGCCGGGGCCCTGACCGCCCCGCCCTGCTCACCCCGACCGAACGCTGGACCTACGGCGAGCTGCAGCGCCGGGCCAACCAGGTCGCCCAGGTGCTCACCGAGGACCTCGGCCTGGTCCCGGGCAACCGCGTCCTGCTGCGCGGCCCCAACAACCCCTGGCTCGTGGCCGCCTGGTTCGGCGTCCTGAAGGCCGGCGGGGTCGCCGTCACCACCATGCCGCTGTTGCGGGCCGCCGAACTCGCCGAGCTCCACGAGATCAGCCGGCCTTCGGTCGCGATCTGCGATCACCGCTACACCGGTGAACTCGACGCGGCCGGTCTCCCCGGCCTGCCGGTCCTCGCCTACGGCGGCTCCGCCCCCGAAGACCTGACCGAGCGGTGCGCGGCCAAGGACGGCCGCTTCGCCACCGTCGCCACGGCCGCCGACGACGTGGCGCTGATCGCCTTCACCTCCGGCACGACGGGCCGCCCCAAGGCGACGCTGCACTTCCACCGCGACGTCCTCGCCAATGCCGAGACGTTTTCCCGGCACATCCTGGGGCCCCGCCCGGACGACGTCTTCACGGGCACGCCTCCGCTCGCCTTCACCTTCGGGCTCGGCGGACTCGTGGTCTTCCCCCTCTACGTGGGGGCCGCGACCCTGCTGATCGAGCAGGCGGGCCCACGGGAGCTGGCGGACCTCGTCGCGGACCACGGGGTGACCGTGCTCTTCACCGCGCCCACGGCCTACCGCGCGATCATGGCGGCCGGGGCGGCGGACCGGCTGGCCGGGCTGCGACGCTGCGTGTCGGCGGGCGAGCCGCTGCCCGCGTCGGTGTGGCACGAGTTCCACGAGGCCACCGGGCTGCGCATCATCGACGGCATCGGCGCCACCGAGATGCTGCACGTCTTCATCTCGGCGGCGGACGAGGACATCCGGCCCGGCTCCACCGGCCGCCCGGTCCCCGGCTACCGCGCCGCCGTCGTCGACGAGAACGGCGATCCCGTCCCCGACGGGCAGCCGGGCCTCCTCGCGGTGACCGGCCCCACCGGCTGCCGCTACCTCGCGGACCCGCGCCAGACCTCGTACGTACGGAACGGCTGGAACATCACCGGCGACACCTATGTCCGCGACGCGGAGGGCTACTTCTGGTACGTCGCCCGCAGCGACGACATGATCGTCTCCTCCGGCTACAACATCGCGGGCCCCGAGGTCGAAAGGGCGCTCGCCGTCCACCCGTACGTCGAGGAGTGCGGTGTCGTCGGAGCCCCGGACGAGCGGCGCGGCATGGTCGTCAAGGCGTACGTCGTCCTGCGCTCCGGGGTCCCGGCGGGCGAGGACACGGTCCGCGAACTGCAGACCCACGTCAAGCAGACCATCGCCCCGTACAAGTACCCGCGGGCCGTGGAGTTCGTGACCGAACTCCCGCGCACCGGTACCGGGAAGCTCCAGCGCGCCGAACTGCGCAGCCGTGCCCGGTCCACCGCCGCCCGGACCGAGCCGACCGCCCCGGAGCCGACCGCTCCCGAACCGCCGGCCCCGAAGGTGCCCGTGCCGCGACTGCCCAGCGTCGTCGTCGAGCGCCGCGTCGAGTGGACCGACACCGATGCCGCCGGCCACTACCACCACTCCACCGTCGTGCGCTGGGTCGAGGCGGCCGAGGCCGTCCTGCTGCGCCGCCTGGGCCTGGCCCACCTGTTCGGCAGCACGCCACGGGTCCACTTCGAGGCGGACTACCGCGCGCGGCTCTGGTTCGGGGACGCGGTGCGGACCGACCTGAGGGTCACGAAGGTCGGCGGCAGCTCGCTCCACTACGCGTTCACGGTGTACGGCGAGCAGGGGGTGGAGGCGGCCGCCGGAACCATGGTCGTCGCCCACGCCGCCGCCCGTGCGACCGGCACGACCCCCTGGCCCGCAGACGTACGGGCCGCGCTCACCGGCGCCGGCCCGCAGCGGGCCGAACTCCTCATCGCTTCGGAACCACTGGGAGGCACGCCGTGCGCGTGGCAGTCATAGGAGGAGGACCCGGCGGGCTGTACTTCGCGGCCCTGGCCAAGCAGCTCTCCCCGCACTGGGAGGTCACCGTCTGGGAGCGCAACGCCCCCGACGACACCTTCGGCTTCGGTGTCGTCTTCTCCGACGAGACCCTCGACGGCATCGCGCAGGCCGATCGCGAGACCTTCGACGCCATGTCCGCGGAGTTCGCCCGCTGGACCGACATCGACATCCGCTACCGGGACCGGACGCTCACCTCGGGCGGCCACGGTTTCGCCGCCCTCGGCAGGCGGCACCTGCTGCGGATCCTCCAGCAGCGCTGCGCCGCCCTCGCCGTGGACGTCCGCTACCGCACCCAGGCCCCCCCGGCCGCCGAACTCGCCGCCGAGTACGACCTGGTGGTGGCCTGCGACGGGGTACGGTCGGCCACCCGCGCCGCCTACGCCGACACCTTCGGCCCCGACCTCGACGAACGCGCCGGCCGCTACATGTGGCTCGGTACCGACAAGGTCTTCGAGGCCTTCACCTTCATCGTCGACGAGCAGGACTTCGGCACGCTCCAGGTGCACGCCTACCCGTACGACGCCACCCGCTCCACCTTCATCGTGGAGATGGCCGAGGACGCCTGGCGGCGCGCGGGCTTCGAGGAGTCCGCCGGGCGGGACCATCCGCCCGGCACCAGCGACGTGGACAGCATCCGGCGCTGTGAGGAGCTGCTCGCCGGCCATCTCGACGGCCACCGGCTGATACCCAACAACTCCAAGTGGCTGCGCTTCACCACGGTGCGCAACCGCACCTGGCGCCACGGCAACGTCGTCCTCCTCGGGGACGCCGCCCACACCGCGCACTTCTCCATCGGCTCCGGCACCAAACTCGCCATGGAAGACGCCCTCGCCCTGGCCGCCTGCCTGCACGAACACCCGGACGTGCCGACGGCGCTCGCCGCCTACGAGGAGGAGCGCAAGCCGGTGGTGGAGTCCACCCAGCGCGCGGCCCAGGCCAGCCTCGAATGGTTCGAGAACATAGGCCGGTACACGGGCCAGGAGCCGCACCAGTTCGCCTTCAACCTCCTGACACGCAGCCGTCGCGTGACCTACGACAACCTGCGCGAACGCGACGCGGGCTTCACCGAGGCCGTCAACTCGGCGTCCCGCGAGCCCTCTTCGCCGGACGTCCCGCCGATGTTCCGGCCCTTCCGCCTCGGCGGGCTGCGCCTGCGCAACCGGGTCGTCGTACCGCCCACCGCGCTGGACACCGCGCACGAGGGGGTCCCGGGCGACTTCGACCTCGTCCACCTCAGCACCCAGGCGCTCGGCGGCTCCGGCCTGGTGCTCGCCGGGATGACCGCCGTCAGCGCCGACGGCCGCAGCGGCCCCGGCTGCCCCGGACTGTGGACGGACGAACAGGAAGCGGCCTGGCGGCGCGTCACCGACTTCGTCCACGGCCAGTCCGACACCTGCCTCGGCATCCAGCTCACGCACGCCGGCCGCCGCGCCACGGGAACCGGCGACGGGCCGCCGATCGCCGCCTCGGGCCTGGCCTGGGACGAACACAGCCGGATCCCGCGCGAGGTCACCCGGGCCGACATGGACGTGCTCGTACGGGACTTCGCGGCCGCCGCCCGGCGCGCGGACCGGGCCGGCTTCGACGTCCTGGAACTCCAGTACGGGCACGGCCACCTGCTCTCCGGCTTCCTGTCACCGCTGACCAACCTCCGCACCGACGGCTACGGCGGCGACCTGGCGGGACGGCTGCGCCTGCCGCTCGAAGTGCTGCGCGCCGTACGGGCGGTGTGGCCCTTCGGCAAGGCACTGCTCGTGCGGATCTCCGCCGCGGACTGGGCCGAGGGCGGCCTCGGGGAGGCCGACGCCGTGGAAATCGCCCGCGCGCTGGCCGAGGCGGGCGCCGACGCCATCGACGTCTCCACGGGTGAGGTCGTCGCCCACGAGCGGCCCCGCTACGGCCGCAGCTACCAGACCCCGTACGCCGACCTGATCCGCAACGCCACCGGGGTCCCGACCATCGCCGTCGGCGCGATCTCCACGTACGACGACGTGAACTCGATCATCCTGGCCGGCCGGGCCGACCTCTGCGGTGTCGGCCGCGCCCAGCTCCACGATCCCCTGTGGACCCTGCACGCCGCGGCGGCCCAGGGCTACCAGGGCCCCGCGGCGCCCTGGGCGCGCTCCTGGGCGGCGGGCCGCGGCCGGCCGCCCGCCGCCCGCACCGACCGGGTACCGCCCCGGCTCGAACTCCTGCGGCCGCTCGCCCCGCCCGTCCGCCGGCGCTGGCTGCCGCGCGTACCCGCACCCGCCCACCGATAGGGGAGCCCCTCATGGACAACCTGCGCCGCTTCACGGCCGCGGCCGTCCAGGCCGCACCCGTCTACCTCGACCCCGCCGCCACCGTCGACAAGGCCGTCGCCCTGATCGCCGAGGCGGCGGGCAACGGCGCCGAACTCGTCGTCTTCCCCGAGGTGTTCGTCCCCGGATACCCGTACTGGAACTGGACCATGAACCCGGTCCAGGGCTCGCCCTGGTTCGAGCGGCTCCAGCGGGCCTCGGTCGAGGTGCCCGGCCCCCACGTCGACACCCTGCGCTCCGCCGCCCGGCAGCACGGCGTCACCGTCGTCATCGGGGTCAACGAGCGGGTGCCGTACAGCCTCGGCGTCCTGTACAACACCCTGCTCACCATCGCCCCGGACGGCGAACTCCTCGGCGTGCACCGCAAACTGGTGCCCACCTGGGCGGAGAAGCTCACCTGGACCGGCGGGGACGGCAGCTCGCTGCGGGTCCACTCCACGCCCGTCGGGCCGCTCGGCGCACTGGCCTGCGGCGAGAACACCAATACCCTGGCCCGCTTCGCGCTCCTCGCCCAGGGCGAACTGATCCACGCCTCCTGCTACATCGCCCTGCCCGTGGCCCCCGCCGACTACGACATGGCGGACGCCATCGCCGTCCGTACCGCCGCCCACAGCTTCGAGGGCAAGGTCTTCTCCGTCGTCGCCTGCTCCACCGTCTCCCCGGAGATCGTCGACGCCCTCGCCGGGGACGACGAGGAACTGCGGGGGCAGTTCACCCGCCCGCGCAGCGCCCTGTCCGGCATCTTCGGCCCCGACGGCCGCCCCGTCTCGGAGCCGCTCGTCGACGACGAGGGCATCGTCTACGGCGAGATCGACCTCGCCCGCTGCATCCGGCCCAAGCAGATGCACGACATCGTCGGCCACTACAACCGCTTCGACGTCTTCCGCCTCGAAGTCGACAACCGCCCCCGCCCGCCGGTGACGTTCACCGTGCCCCCTGCCCCGCACACCACCGCCACCACCGCCACCACCGCCTCCGAGGAGGACGCATGACCACGGAACAGGACGACACCGCGCTCGGCCGCGCCCGGGTGTCCGACACCCCCGAACTCACCGCGTACTACGAAGAGCTCGGCGCCCTCGACGCCGGCGCCCTGTGGACCGTGGCCAACGACATCGAACCCTGGTACCCCCAGCCCAAGTCCGTTCCGGTGCTGTGGCGTTACGCGGACCTGCGCCCGCTGGTCCACAAGGCACTCGGGCTCGTCAAAGCCGACGACGCCGGCCGCCGCGTGGTCATGCTCGTCAACCCCGGCCGCCGGGACGTCAGCGCCGCCGCCGGACTCCTCTACACGGGCCTGCAGATCATGGGCCCCGGCGAAGCCATGACCGCACACCGCCACCAGGCCGCCGCCCTGCGCTTCGTCCACGAGGGCACCGGGGCCTGGACGATCGTCGACGGCCAGAAACTGAAGGTCGGCCCCAGGGACTTCGCCATCACCCCGAACGGCACCTGGCACGAACACGGCAACGATGCCGACGACGCGCCCGTCATCTGGCAGGACGGACTCGACATACCGCTGGTCAACGCCCTGGACGCCGGCTTCTACGAGGTCCACCCCGAGCTCCACCAGACCCCGGGAAAGGTCGTCAACTCCTCCGTGCTGACCTACGCGGCCCACCTGCTGCCCTACGGCTCGCAGAAGTGGACGCGGCCGTACTCGCCGCTGCTCGCCTACCCGTGGGAGCCCACGTACGAGGCCCTGCTGGGCCTGGCCGAGGCGACCGAGGGCTCCCCGTACGACGGGGTCATCGCCGAGTACACCAACCCGGTCACCGGCGGCCCCGTCATGCCCACCATGGGCGCCCACATGCAGCTGCTGCGCCCGGGCCAGGCCACGAAGGCCCACCGGCACACCGGCTCGGTCGTCTACACGGCGGCCAAGGGGCGCGGGGTCTCGGTGATCGCGGGCCGGCGTTTCGAGTGGCAGCAGGGGGACATCTTCTGCGTCCCCTCCTGGGCCTGGCACGAGCACCACAACCTGGACCTGTCCGAGGACGCCTGCCTCTTCTCCTTCAACGACTTCCCCGTCATGCGCTCGCTGGGCTTCCACCGGGAAGAGGCGTACCCCGACAACGACGGTCACCAGCCGGCCACCGCCTGACCCCCGACGCCCCCGACGCCCCCGAGGAACCGCCATGCGACTGCTGACCTTCACCACCGCGACCACGACCACCGCGACCACGACCACCACGACCGCCGACGCCCCGGAACGCCTGGGCGTCGAGGCCGACGGCCTGGTCTTCGACCTCGCCGCCCTGGCCCACCACGCGGGTGTCCGCCTCCCGCACGACCTGCTCTCCTTCATCCAGGCCGGACCCTCCGCACGGCAGACCGCCCGGCAGCTGCTCGACGGCGCAGCCTGCGGCCACCCGGCAGGCGCGGTCCACCGGATCGAAGACGTCACCCTGCGCGCCCCGCACCGCCCCGGCAAGATCATCGGGGTGGGCCTCAACTACGTGGAGCACGTGGAGGAGTCCAGCCGCAGCCTGGACACCGACCGGGACCTGCCCCCGCGCCCCGTCCTGTTCTCCAAGCCCGCCACCGCCGTCACCGGCCCGGGCCAGCCCATCCTGCACAACGCCGACCTCACCACCCAGCTCGACTGGGAGTGCGAACTCGCCGTCGTCATCGGCCGCACCGCCCACCGGGTGAGCGAGGAGGACGCGTACGACCACATCTTCGGCTTCAGCATCGTCAACGACATCAGCGCCCGCGACCAGCGCCGCTCCGGTCAGTGGTTCTTCTCCAAGGGCCAGGACTCCTACGCCCCCTTCGGCCCGGTCGTCGTGACGGCGGACGCGATCCGGGACCCCATGGCCCTGGACCTCTCACTGCGCGTCAACGGCGTCACCAAGCAGAAGTCGAACACCCGGCACATGCTCTTCCCGATCGCCCGCCTCATCGCCGACATCAGCTCCGGGATGACCCTGGAGCCCGGTGACGTCATCGCGACGGGTTCCCCGTCCGGCGTCGGCGCCGGCATGGTCCCGCCGGAGTACCTCGTACCCGGTGACACCGTGGAGGCCACCGTCGAGCTGATCGGCACCCTGACCAACCCCGTCGTCGACGCCCGCTGAGGAGCAACCGACCGTGTCGTCCCGCACCCGTACCCACCGCATCGGCCAGATCGTGCCGAGCTCCAACGTCACCATGGAGACCGAGGTCCCCGCGATCCTGCGGGCCCGCCGCAGCCTCGTGCCCGACGAGGACTTCACCTTCCACTCCAGCCGGATGCGCATGACCCATGTGACGCCGGAGCAGCTCAAGGCCATGGACGCCGACTCCGACCGGTGCGCCGTGGAACTCTCCGACGCCCGCGTCGACGTCCTCGGGTACGCCTGCCTCGTCGCCATCATGAGCATGGGCCTCGGCTACCACCGCACCGCCCAGGAGCGGCTGCACCTGCGCACCGTGGAGAACGGCGCCCCGGCGCCCGTGGTCACCAGCGCCGGCGCCCTGGTCCACGGGCTGCACACGATCGGCGCCCGGAAGATCGTGCTGCTCGCCCCGTACATGCGCCCGCTCACCCGTACCGTCGTCGACTACCTCGGCCACGAGGGCATCGAGGTCCTGGACCACCAGGCCCTGGAGATCCCGGACAACCTCGACGTCGCCGCCCACGACCCGGCCCGGCTGCCCGGACTCGCCCGGGCGCTGGAGTACGCCGACGCGGACGCGGTCGTGCTCTCCGCGTGCGTGCAGATGCCGTCCCTGGGAGCCATCGAGGAGGCCGAACAGCTCCTGGGCAAGCCGGTCGTGTCCGCGGCCGTCTGCACCGCCCACCAGATGCTGCGCTCCCTGGACCTCGAGGCGGTGGCCCCGGGGGCCGGGCACCTGCTCTCCGGCGCCTACGCGCGGTCGCCGCTGCCCGCGTAGTCCGAAGGGGGCCCCGATATGATCGCGACCGCGTACAACGGAAGGCGATCATGTCGGACAGCCCCCTTCGGCCCAGCTCGTTGATCAACACGGTCTACGGGGCGTTCCTGCGCCGCCTCGGCGGCTGGATCTCCATCGCGGACCTGATCACGCTGATGGGGGAACTGGACGTCGACGGCCCGGCGGTGCGCTCGGCGATCTCCCGCCTCAAGAAGCGCGGAGTCCTCGAACCGGAGCGCCGGGGCGCCACCGGGTACCGCCTCAGCCCGGCCGCCCACCCCGTCTTCGACGAGGGCGACCGCCGGATCTTCGCCAGCCTCGAACCCGCCGACCTGGCCGACGGCTGGGCCATGGCGGTCTTCTCCGTACCGGAGTCCGAGCGCTCCCACCGCTACCAGCTGCGCACCCGGCTGACCTGGCTCGGCTTCGGCAACATCGCCCCGGGGGTGTGGCTGGCGCCCGGGCGGCTGCTCGACGACGCGCGCGGCATGCTCGAACGCCTCGGACTCAGCGACTACGTCCACCTGTTCGCCGCCGCCGAGTACGCCGCCTTCAGCGACCTGCCCGAGACGGTGAGCTCGTGGTGGGACTTCCCCGCGATCCAGAAGCAGTACGCGGCCTTCACCGACGCCTACGGGCCCGTGGCCCGGGCACTGCTGAGCGCCGGTTCGCAGCCGGACCCCGCGCAGGCGTTCCGCCACTACGTGCCGCTGCTCACCCAGTGGCGCCGCCTTCCGTACCTCGACCCGGGCCTGCCGACCGAACTCCTGCCGGCGGACTGGAACGCGGTGGCGGCCCGCCAGGTGTTCCAGCAGCTCCACACGGTCCTGCTGGAACCGAGCCTGCACCACGTCCAGGACGTGACGGGTCTGCCCGCCGCCGACTAAGGGGGTGTCTGGCGGATCAGGGCCGGGCCCGGGTCGCCCGGCACCGCGGCTTGCCGCGTTGTCGTCGGTCGCCGACGTCCCCCAGCTACCGCTGGGAGGTGCCCCCACCGCGTCGACTCCCTCCTCCG
>NZ_JBIAHP010000023.1:0-56093 GCF_042870715.1 Streptomyces sp. NPDC006463
AACGACTTGGTGTTGACGCCCTCGAAGAGCGCCATCAGCTTCTGCAGCGGGTCGTAGCCCTCCGAGCGCCGGTCGTAGATCAGGTCCAGAGCGGTGGTGACCTGCTCCTCGTCGAACCGTGCGATGGGCAGGATCTTGCTGGCGTGCACGATCGCCGAGTCCAGGCCGGCCTTGACGCACTCGTCCAGGAACACCGAGTTCAGCAGCACCCGGGCGGCCGGGTTCAGCCCGAAGGAGATGTTCGACAGACCGAGGGTGGTCTGGACGTCGGGGTGGCGGCGCTTGAGCTCGCGGATCGCCTCGATCGTGGCGATGCCGTCGCCCCGGGACTCTTCCTGGCCGGTGCAGATCGTGAAGGTCAGGGTGTCGATGAGGATGTCCGACTCACGGATCCCCCAGTTGGTGGTGAGGTCCGCGATGAGCCGCTGCGCGATGGCGACCTTGTGCTCGGCGGTGCGGGCCTGGCCCTCCTCGTCGATGGTCAGCGCGATCAGCGCGGCGCCATGCTCCTGCGCCAGCCGGGTGACCTTGGCGAAACGGGACTCGGGGCCGTCGCCGTCCTCGTAGTTGACGGAGTTGATGACCGCACGTCCGCCCAGCTTCTCCAGACCCGCCCGAATGACGGGAACCTCCGTGGAGTCCAGCACGATCGGCAGCGTCGAAGCCGTCGCGAAACGCCCGGCCAGCTCCTCCATGTCCGCGACACCGTCCCGGCCCACGTAGTCCACGCACAGGTCGAGCATGTGCGCACCCTCACGGATCTGGTCCCGCGCCATCTCCACACAGTCGTCCCAACGGGCCTCCAGCATGGCCTCACGGAACTTCTTCGACCCGTTGGCGTTCGTCCGCTCCCCGATCGCCATGTACGAGGTGTCCTGACGGAACGGCACCGTCTGGTACAGCGAAGCCGCACCCGGCTCCGGCCGGGGCTCCCGCCCGGTCACCGCCGCGCCGCGCACCCGCTCCACCACCTGACGCAGGTGCTCCGGCGTCGTACCACAGCACCCACCGACCAGCGACAGCCCGTACTCGCGGACGAAGGTCTCCTGCGCGTCCGCGAGCTCGGGGGCGGTCAGCGGGTAGTGCGCGCCGTCCTTGGTCAGGACCGGCAGGCCGGCGTTGGGCATGCAGGAGAGCGGGATGCGGGCGTTGCGCGCCAGGTAGCGCAGGTGCTCGCTCATCTCCGCCGGACCGGTCGCGCAGTTCAGGCCGATCATGTCGATGCCCAGCGGCTCCAGCGCCGTCAGCGCCGCCCCGATCTCCGAGCCCAGCAGCATCGTGCCGGTCGTCTCCACGGTCACCGAGCAGATCAGCGGGACGGAAACGCCCAGCGCCTCCATCGCCCGCCGCGCGCCGATGATGGAGGACTTGGTCTGCAGGAGGTCCTGGGTGGTCTCGACGAGCAGTGCGTCGGCGCCGCCGGAGAGCAGGCCCTCGGCGTTGGTCTGGTAGGCGTCGCGGATCTTGGCGTACGTGATGTGGCCGAGGGTGGGCAGCTTGGTGCCGGGGCCCATCGAGCCGAGGACCCAGCGCTGCTGCCCGGTGGAGGCGGTGAACTCGTCGGCGACCTCACGGGCGATGCGGGCACCGGACTCCGACAGCTCGAAGTTGCGCTCGGCGATGTCGTACTCGGCGAGCGCGGCGAAGTTCGCGCCGAAGGTGTTGGTCTCGACGCAGTCCACGCCCACCGAGAAGTACGCCTCGTGCACGGTGCGCACGATGTCGGGGCGGGTGACGTTGAGGACCTCGTTGCAGCCTTCGAGCTGCTGGAAGTCCTCCATCGTGGGGTCCTGCGCCTGGAGCATCGTCCCCATGGCTCCGTCGGCGACGACCACTCGGGTGGCGAGCGCCTCTCGGAGGGCATCGGCCCGGGTCTGGGTGTCTGCGGGCGGGTTCGGCAACGAGGCCATGGTTGAGCTCCCTGGGATGCGACGGCTGTCGGCTTTGCACCCCCTCTGTGTCAAGGGCGCACGCGGCCAGAGTAACCGCGCGGCCCCGGACCCGGTGAGGCTGTCCCACGTGGCGGACTGCATTCTGTGCGCGGGGGGTCCGCACGGGTTACACCTGCCCGCGGCGCCCCGGAAAACGCCCAGGCATGCACGAGGTCGGCATCGGCCGATAGTGTTCAGCATTGTCGAACTACGTCAGCAGGAGGCTTCGCCATGGCACGGAACATCCAGTCGCTCGAACGAGCCGCTGCGATGCTGCGACTCCTGGCGGGCGGGGAGCGCCGCCTGGGTCTCTCGGACGTGGCCTCCTCCCTCGGCCTGGCCAAGGGCACCGCGCACGGGATCCTGCGCACCCTGCAGGCCGAGGGGTTCGTGGAGCAGGACCCCGCGTCCGGCCGCTACCAGCTGGGCGCGGAGCTGCTGCGCCTGGGCAACAGCTACCTGGACGTGCACGAGCTGCGAGCCCGCGCCCTGGTCTGGACGGACGACCTGGCCCGGGCGAGCGGCGAGAGCGTGTACGTGGGGGTGCTTCACCAGAGCGGGGTGCTGATCATGCACCACGTGTTCCGGCCCGACGACAGCCGCCAGGTGCTGGAGGTCGGGGCCATGCAGCCGCTGCACTCCACGGCCCTGGGCAAGGTGCTGTCGGCGTACGACCCCGTCGCGCACACCCAGGTGCTGGAGGTGGAGCGGGAGGCGTTCACCCCCCGTACGGTCACCGACAGCGCGGGCTTCGAGGAGATCCTGGACCTGACCCGGGCCCGCGGCTGGGCTTCCGACGTCGAGGAGACCTGGGACGGCATCGCATCGGTGGCCGCGCCCATCCACGACCGGCGCAGGATGCCCGTCGGCGCGGTGGCCGTCGCGGGGGCCGTGGAGCGCGTCTGCGGGGAGTCCGGGGAGCCCAGGGCGTCCCTGGTGGCTTCCGTACGGGACTGCGCGAGGTCGGTTTCACGCGACCTCGGAGCGGGCCGGTTCTGAGCTTGACCTGAGCCGATCGATCCACCCAACGGCCACCTCGTGCGCCATTTGGGTGGATTTTGTCATTTTCTGATCACCCGTTGGCCTGATTTGGCCGATCGTGTCGAGTGGTAACGATCCGGTTCTTTGACCTGGTCGACCCTTGACGCGTTATTGGCCAAGGCGGAAAACTGCCGTTCATCGGTCGGCATTGTCGAACACCTACCGGCAATACGCGTTAGGGTGTGGCAAGGCCAAGGACCGGTGAAGCACTCACCGAGTGCGCGGACCACCGGACGGGACCCGGTGTCCGCCCACCCCTGCAAGGCAAAGGAGTCGCGGGTGTCCACCTCCGACATCTTCATCGGCGAGACCATCGGTACCGCCCTGCTCACACTGCTCGGCGGTGGCGTGTGCGCCGCCGTCACGCTCAAGAGCTCCAAGGCCCGCAACGCGGGCTGGCTCGCCATCACCTTCGGCTGGGGTTTCGCCGTTCTGATCGCCGCCTACGTGTCCGCCCCGCTCTCCGGTGCGCACCTCAACCCGGCGGTCACCGTGGGCCTGGCCATCAAGAACGGCGACTGGAGCGACACTCCGGTCTACTTCGCCGGACAGCTCCTCGGCGCCATGCTCGGCGCGGTCCTGATGTGGATCACGTACTACGGCCAGTTCCGGGTGCACCTCTCGGACCCGGAGCACATCCGTGACGCCACGCTCGGCCCCGAGGACCCGCACCCGCACGACCAGGCCGGCCCCGTGCTCGGCGTCTTCTCCACCGGCCCCGAGATCCGCAACGTCGTGCAGAACCTCACGACCGAGATCATCGGTACGTTCGTCCTGGTCCTGGCGATCCTGACCCAGGGCCTCCAGGACGGTGGCAAGGGCCTCGGCGTCATCGGCGTCCTGATCACCTCCTTCGTCGTCGTCGGCATCGGCCTCTCGCTCGGTGGTCCGACCGGCTACGCCATCAACCCGGTCCGCGACCTCGGTCCGCGCATCGTGCACGCCCTGCTCCCGCTGCCCAACAAGGGCGGCTCGGACTGGGGGTACTCCTGGATCCCGGTAGTCGGCCCGCTCGTCGGTGCCGCCATAGCCGGCGGTCTGTACAACATCGCGTTCGCCTGATCAGTTTCGGCCCGCGTTCGTAAGATCCGCACCGCATCCTGATTCCGCCTACTCATAGACCTGCCAGGAGCAGCCACATGACCAGCAGCACCGGCCCCTTCATCGCCGCGATCGACCAGGGCACCACCTCCTCCCGCTGCATCGTCTTCGACCGCGACGGCCGCATCGTCGCCGTCGACCAGAAGGAGCACGAGCAGATCTTCCCGAAGCCGGGCTGGGTCGAGCACGACGCCACCGAGATCTGGACCAACGTCCAGGAGGTCGTCGCCGGCGCCATCGCCAAGGCCGAGATCACCGCGGCCGACGTCAAGGCCGTCGGTATCACCAACCAGCGCGAGACCACCGTCCTGTGGGACAAGAACACCGGCGAGCCGGTGCACAACGCGCTGGTCTGGCAGGACACCCGCACCGACGCCCTGTGCAAGGAGCTCGGCCGCAACGTCGGCCAGGACCGCTTCCGCCGCGAGACCGGCCTGCCGCTGGCGAGCTACTTCGCGGGCCCGAAGGTCCGCTGGCTGCTCGACAACGTCGAGGGTCTGCGTGAGCGCGCCGCGGCCGGCGACATCCTCTTCGGCACCATGGACTCGTGGGTCATCTGGAACCTCACGGGCGGCGCCCAGGGCGGCGTGCACGTCACCGACGTCACCAACGCCTCGCGCACCATGCTGATGAACCTGCACACACGGGCCTGGGACGAGAAGATCGCCGAGTCCATGGGCGTCCCGCTCAACGTCCTCCCGGAGATCAAGTCCTCCGCCGAGGTCTACGGCCACGTCAAGGACGGCGTCCTCGCCGGCGTCCCGGTCGCCTCGGCGCTCGGCGACCAGCAGGCCGCGCTGTTCGGCCAGACGTGTTTCGCCGAGGGCGAGGCGAAGTCCACGTACGGCACCGGAACGTTCATGCTGATGAACACCGGCGACAAGATCATCAACTCCTACAGCGGCCTGCTGACCACGGTCGGCTACCAGATCGGCGACGAGAAGCCGGTCTACGCGCTGGAGGGCTCCATCGCCGTCACCGGCTCGCTCGTCCAGTGGATGCGCGACCAGATGGGCCTGATCAAGTCCGCGGCCGAGATCGAGACCCTGGCCTCCTCGGTAGAGGACAACGGCGGCGCCTACTTCGTGCCCGCCTTCTCCGGCCTGTTCGCCCCGTACTGGCGCTCCGACGCCCGCGGTGTGATCGCCGGCCTCACCCGGTACGTCACCAAGGCGCACATCGCCCGTGCCGTCCTGGAGGCCACCGCCTGGCAGACCCGTGAGATCACCGACGCCATGACCAAGGACTCGGGCGTCGAGCTCGCCGCCCTCAAGGTCGACGGCGGCATGACCTCCAACAACCTGCTGATGCAGACGCTCTCGGACTTCCTGGACGCCCCCGTGGTGCGCCCGATGGTCGCCGAGACCACCTGCCTCGGCGCCGCCTACGCCGCCGGCCTGGCCGTCGGCTTCTGGCCCGACACCGACGCCCTGCGCGCCAACTGGCGCCGCGCGGCGGAGTGGACCCCGCGGATGCCCGCCGAGCAGCGGGAGCGCGAGTACAAGAGCTGGCTCAAGGCCGTCGAGCGGTCCATGGGCTGGGTCGACGACGAAGACGCCAGCTGACCTCACTCAGCTGACGCTATCGACGAGGAGCTAAGAGAGATATGAGCAGCCTGCAGAGCGTGACCGCACTGGGCACGCACCCGACCGCCGGTTCGAACGCGAGCCGCGCCGAGACCCGTGAGCAGCTGGCGAAGGCCACGTACGACCTGCTGGTCATCGGCGGTGGAATCCTGGGCACCTCGGTGGCCTGGCACGCCGCGCAGTCGGGTCTGCGGGTCGCCATGGTGGACGCCGGCGACTTCGCCGGCGCCACCTCCTCCGCCTCCTCCAAGCTCGTCCACGGCGGCCTGCGCTACCTGCAGACCGGCGCGGTCAAGCTGGTGGCCGAGAACCACCACGAGCGGCGGGTGCTGGCCAAGGACGTGGCCCCGCACCTGGTCAACCCGCTCACCTTCTACCTGCCGGTCTACAAGGGCGGTCCGGTGGGTGCGGCCAAGCTGGGCGCGGGCGTCTTCGCCTACTCCGCCCTCTCGGCCTTCGGCGACGGCATGGGCAAGGTCATCTCCCCGGCCCGTGCCGCCGCCGACAACCCCGGCCTGAAGACGGACAACCTCAAGGCCGTCGCGGTCTACTACGACCACCAGATGAACGACTCCCGGGTCGCCGTCATGACGGTCCGCGCGGCCGTCGAGTCCGGCGCGGTCGTCCTCAACCACGCCGAGGTCACCGGCCTGCGCATGACGCGCGGCCGGGTCACCGGTGCCGAGCTCAAGGACCGTCTCGACGGCACCGAGTTCGGTGTCGACGCGCGCGTCGTGCTCAACGCCACCGGCCCGTGGGTGGACCACCTGCGGCGCATGGAAGACAAGCACTCGATGCCGTCGATCCGCCTGTCCAAGGGCGCGCACATCGTCATGAAGCGCAAGTCGCCGTGGAAGGCCGCCATGGCCACCCCGATCGACAAGTACCGCATCACCTTCGCCCTCCCGTGGGAGGACCAGCTCCTCCTCGGCACCACCGACGAGGTGTACGAGGGGGACCCGGCGGACGTGCGCGCCACCGAGTCCGACATCCAGCAGATCCTGGACGAGGCGGCCTTCTCCGTGAAGGACGCGGACCTGGACCGCTCGCTGATGACGTACGCCTTCGCGGGTCTGCGTGTGCTGCCCGGCGGCCCCGGCGGCGTGGAGAAGGCCAAGCGCGAGACGGTCGTCTCCGAGGGCGCCGGCGGCATGCTGTCGGTGGCCGGCGGCAAGTGGACGACGTACCGCCACATCGGCCGCGTGGTCATGGACAAGCTGGCGAAGCTCCCGGGCAGCCCGCTGACCGATGACATGGAGCCGGTGAAGTCGCTGGTGCGCCGGATCGCGCTGCCCGGTGTCGCCAACCCGAACGCCGTCGCGCACCGCCTGCTGGTGGACCGCGAGCCCGGCACGCGGATGGACCCGCTGACCGCGCGCCACCTGGCCTCGCACTACGGCTCGCTCGCCTTCGACATCGCGCGGATAGCCAACGAGGACCCGGCGCTGGCCGAGCGCATCCACCCCGACGGTCCGGAGATCTGGGCGCAGGTCGCCTACGCCCGTGACAACGAGTGGGCCGAGACGGTCGACGACGTGCTGCGCCGCCGCACGACGGTGACGGTCCGCGGTCTGGACGACGAGGCCGTACGGGCCCGGGTCCAGGAGATGCTGAGCCGCAAGGCATAGCGCTCACGCAGGTGGGGAAGAGGGGCGGTTCCGAGGGGAACCGCCCCTCTGTCGTGGGCTGTGGCCGACGTCCCTTCAAGGCTTAGGCTGACCCGTGTACGCAAGGGAACTTCGGAAGGAGACCTGGGTGATCGAGCTTGAGGGCGTGCCCGAGCTGATCGACCCGGTCATGGTGGCCGCGTTCGAGGGCTGGAACGACGCGGGTGACGCGGCCTCCGGTGCGGTCGCACACCTGGACCGGGAGTGGAAGGGCGAGGTGTTCGCGGCGCTCGACGCCGAGGACTACTACGACTTCCAGGTCAACCGGCCGACGGTGTGGCTGGACAACGGGGTACGGAAGATCACCTGGCCGACGACGCGGCTGTCCGTGGTCCGGATCGGCGGCGCCAAGCCGCGGGACCTGGTACTGGTGCGCGGGATCGAACCGTCCATGCGGTGGCGGTCGTTCTGCAACGAGATCCTCGGCTTCGCGCACGAGCTCGGCGTCGAGATGGTGGTCGTCCTGGGTGCGCTGCTCGGGGACACGCCGCACACCCGGCCGGTGCCGGTGAGCGGTGTCACCTCGGACGCGGACCTGGCGCGGACGATGGACCTGGAGGAGACCAAGTACGAGGGCCCGACCGGGATCGTGGGCGTGCTCCAGGAGGCCTGTACGCACGCGGGCGTTCCGGCGGTGTCGCTGTGGGCGGCGGTGCCGCACTACGTGTCGCAGCCGCCGAACCCGAAGGCGACGCTGGCGCTGCTGAACCGGCTGGAGGATCTGATCGACATCCGGATCCCGCTGGGCGAACTCCCGGAGGACGCGCGGGCGTGGCAGCTGGGCGTGGACCAACTGGCCGCCGAGGACAGCGAGGTGGCGGAGTACGTCCAGACGCTGGAGGAGGCCCGGGACACGGCCGACCTGCCGGAGGCGTCGGGCGACGCCATCGCGCGGGAGTTCGAGCGGTACTTGCGGCGCCGGGATCCCGCGGCGGGCCCGGCGGCGGAGCCGGGTGACGGCTCGTACCTGCGGGACACGTCGAGCGGTCTGACGCGTCCGCCGAAGCGGAAGCCGGACGCCTCGGGCGAGGAGCCGCCCGCCGCGCCGCCGGAGGAGCCGGGGGACGACACCCCGGAGGCGTAACGGGACGAGGGCGGGTACGGGGCGGCGCCGCTGCGCGGAGCGGTCCCCTACCCGCCTTCCACCGTTCGCCGGGCTCTGCCCGGACCCGGTCCTCAACCGCCGGACAGGGCGATGCCCCCGGCCCCGGGTGGGGCCGGGGGCATCGCGAAGGGTGCTACAGGGCGACGCCCAGGAGGGCGTCGACCGTGCGGGAGACCAGCCCGGGGGCCGATTCGTCGTCACCGTCGGAGGCGTTCTGCGCGTCCACCCAGCGGTCCACCGCCGCCAGCGCGGCAGGGGCGTCCAGGTCGTTCGACAGGGCCTCGCGGACCTCCTCGACCAGGGCGTCCGCCGGCAGCCCGTCCGGCCGCGAGACGGCCGCGCGCCAGCGCTCCAGGCGGGCGACCGCGTCCGCGAGCACCGCGTCCGTCCACTCCCAGTCGGCGCGGTAGTGGTGCGACAGCAGGGCCAGGCGGATCGCCGCCGGGTCGACCCCGGCCCGCCGCAGCGCCGAGACGAAGACGAGGTTGCCCTTCGACTTCGACATCTTCTCGCCGTGCAGGGCGACCATGCCGGCGTGTACGTACGCCTTGGCCATCGGGAACTCGCCGGTCAGCGCCTGCGCGTGCGAGGCACCCATCTCGTGGTGCGGGAACGCCAGGTCGGATCCGCCGCCCTGGATGTCGAAGCCCATGCCCAGGTGGTCGAGGGCGATCGCCACGCACTCGATGTGCCAGCCCGGCCGGCCGCGGCCCAGCGAGCCGCCGTCCCAGCTCGGCTCGCCCGGACGTGCGGCCATCCACAGCATCGGGTCCAGCGGGTTCTTCTTGCCGGGCCGGTCGGGGTCGCCGCCCCGCTCCGCCGAGAGCAGCCGCATCGCCGCGGCGTCGAGGTTCGAGACCGCGCCGAAGTGCGGGTCGGCCTCGACCGAGAAGTAGACGTCGCCCTCCAGCTCGTAGGCCGCGCCCGCGTCCCGCAGCCGCTCGACCAGCGGCACGATGCCGGGTATGGCCTCGACGGCTCCGATGTAGTGCTGCGGCGGCAGCATGCGCAGGGCGGTCATGTCCTCGCGGAAGAGGGCCGTCTCACGTTCGGCGAGCTCGGTCCAGTCGTGTCCGTCGCGCAGCGCCCGCTCAAGGAGCGGATCGTCCACGTCCGTGACGTTCTGGACGTAGTGGACCTGCCGCTTGGTGTCGAGCCACACGCGCTGTACGAGGTCGAACGCGTTGTAGGTCGCCGCGTGACCGATGTGGGTCGCGTCGTACGGGGTGATGCCGCAGACGTAGATACGGGCGACGGGACCGGGGGCGAGGGTGATCGTCCCCTGGGTCGCAGTGTCGTGGATCTTGAGGTCGCGGCCCTTGCCAGGAAGGGCGGGGACCTCGGAAGCGGGCCAGGCATGCATGTGTCGAGCCTAACCGGACGGATGTTCCGGAAACGAACCGGACCTGCACAGTTGTCTTGATCGGCACTCTTGCGGTCTGGCCGGATCTGTGCGTGCGGCTCGTGGCTGGTTCACACCGGCGGCCAGGGGATCGACGGCCACTGCCCGGACGGCTCCGGATGGATCCCGGTGCGCAGCAGCTCCGCCACCCGGCCCCGTACGGCGGCCAGCTCGACCGCGGTGATCAGTTCGGCCAGCCGGGTGGCGAGCGGGGCTCCATCGGCCAGCTCGGCGGCCAGCGAGCCCAGTATCTCGCGTGCCTCGTCCGTCAGCGGCTCCCCCGCCCAGCCCCACAGGAGGGTGCGCAGTTTGTCCTCGGCGTGGAAGGTCACGCCGTGGTCGATGCCGTAGAGGCGGCCGTCGGGTGCGGGCAGCAGGTGGCCGCCCTTGCGGTCGCCGTTGTTGATCACGGCGTCCAGGACGGCGAGCCGACGCAGCCGCGGGTCGTCGGCGTGCACGAGCAGGGCTGTGCGGCCGCCACCGATGTCGGCGAGGGCGACGGCCTTCCAGCCCTCCGCCGCCTCCTCGCCCTCGACGAGCCCGAGCAGCTCGGCGCCGGGCGCCTCGCCCTCGGGGGTCTCGATCCACCGCTGGACCATGCCCTCGCCGTACGGCCCGTCGCGGAGCACCGTGGCGGGGACCAGGCCCCAGCCGGTGGCCTCGGAGACCAGGTAGGCGGCGACCTCGCGCTGGGCGAGGTTCCCGTCGGGGAAGTCCCACAGCGGGCGCTCGCCCTTGACCGGCTTGTACACGCAGTCGGCGCTCACGCCCTCGTACGTGACGGTGCACAGCAGGACGGCGTTGGACGCCTCCCTGATCCGGCCGACGACGGTCAGCTCGCCCTTGGCGAGCAGCTCCTCGATCTCCCCCGTGGCGGTCACACCTGGCGCCGGTAGCCGTTCTGGCGCGGGCAGACGTGCCCCTCCGGGTCCAGCGGCAGACTGCACAGCGGGCACGGCGGGCGGCCCGCGTTGACCACGTCCAGGGCCCTCTTGGCGAAGGCCCGGGCCTGGGCTCCGGTGAGGCGGACCCGCAGCATCGGCGGGCCGTTCTCCTCGTCCTGGAGCAGCCGCTCCTCCGCCTCGGCGAGATCCTCGTCCGACTCGGCTTCGAGTTCCACGAGGGCCTGCGCCTCGACGATCATGCGCTGCTCCTCGCCGTCCCAGGCCAGCGCCATGGTGCCGACGCGGAACTCCTCGTCGACGGGAACGTCCAGCGGCGCGGTGTCGGCGGCCTCGGCGGGGGCGACGGCCGGGACCGGGGCGTTGCCGCCGGTGCGCCGTACGACCTCGTCCAGCAGCTCGTCCATCCGCTCGGCCAGCGCCGCGACCTGGGTCTTCTCCAGGGAGACGCTGGTGACGCGGGGGCCCGAGGAGGCCTGCAGGAAGAACGTACGGCGTCCCGGCAGACCGACCGTGCCGGCCACGAAGCGGTCCGGGGGGTCGTAGAGGAACACCTGACGGGGCACGTCCGTCTCCAAGTCTCGGCGCGGGGCGGGGCTGCGCGTGTGCGGGCCCATCCACCCTACTGCGCCGTTCGATCACGCCGCGCCCGCGCCGCCTCCCACGACCGCGTTCCCGCCGTCTTCCACTGCTTTGTCCGGCGTCTCGGAGCGCGGCACGAGCGCGCCGAAGTCCCCGGTGTCGCCCAGCCGGAACACGAACGGCCGGGTGGGCGTGTAGCGGACGGCCGTCACGGAGCAGGGGTCGACGTGGATGCGCTGGAAGAGGTCCAGGTGCATGCCCAGGGCGTCGGCGACAACGGACTTGATGATGTCGCCGTGGGAGCACATCAGGAAGACGGCGTCGCTCCCGTGCTCCTCCTCGATCCGCGCGTTCCAGTCCCGTACGGCCTCCACGGCGCGCGCCTGCATGGCGCGCATGGACTCGCCGCCGGGGAAGGCGGCCGCGGACGGGTGCTGCTGGACGATCTTCATCAGGGGCTCTTCGGCGAGTTCCGAGAGTTTGCGGCCCGACCAGTCGCCGTAGTGGCACTCGCCGATCCGCTCGTCGGTGTGCACCTCCAGGTCCGGCCGGGCGGCCAGCAGCGGTGCGAGGGTCTCCCGGCAGCGCTGCAGCGGGCTGGTGACGGCGGCGGCGAGCGGTACGCCCACCAGCCTCCCGGGCAGCGCGGCGGCCTGCTCGGCACCGCGCTCGTCGAGGGCCACTCCCGGGGTCCATCCGGCGAGCAGCCCAGCGGTGTTGGCGGTGGACCGCCCGTGTCGTACGAGGATCAGCGTGGCCATGGCGCCAGCCTATGCTCTGACGCCCAGGTGCGGGCGGGCCGTGGGCGGGGGAGAATGCCCCGCGTGATTGTGGACTGTGCGATTTACCGGGACGGCCGCCGCACCGAGGGACCCGAGGACTTCTCGGACGCCCTGGACGAGGCGCGGGCGGCGGGTGACGCCTTCCTCTGGGTCGGCATGCACGAGCCGTCGGAGAAGGAATTCGAGTACGTCCGCAGCGAGTTCGGTCTGCACGCGCTGGCGGTGGAGGACGCGCTGACCGCGCACCAGCGCCCGAAGCTGGAGGTGTACGACGATTCGCTGTTCGTCGTCCTCAAGCCGGTGATGTACGACGACGACACCGACACGGTGACCGCCGGCGAGCTGATGGTCTTCATCGGTGACTCCTTCGTGGTCACCGTCCGGCACGGCGAGGGGGCCCCGCTGGCGGCCGTACGGCGCCGGCTGGAGCAGGAGCCCGACGTGCTGCGGCACGGCCCCACGGCGGTGCTGTACGCGGTCTCCGACGCGGTGGTGGACCACTACATCGAGGTGGCGGCCGAGCTGCAGGCGGACCTGGAGGAGCTGGAGGCCGAGGTCTTCGCCCCGAACGCCTCCGACACCAAGAACACCGCCTCCAGGATCTACGGCTTCAAGCGGCAGGTGCTGGAGTTCCGCCGGTCGACGAGCCCGCTGCTGCAGCCGATGAACCGGCTCGCCTTCGGGAGCGTGCCCTTCGTCCACGAGCACTCCCAGCCGTTCTTCCGCGACGTCGCCGACCACCTGACCAAGGCGAACGAGTACATCGAGGGCCTGGACCGGCTGCTGTCGGACGCGCTCGCCGCGCACCTCGCGCAGATGGGCGTCCGGCAGAACGACGACATGCGCAAGATCTCGGCGTGGGCGGCGATGGCGGCCGTCCCCACGATGGTGGCGGGGATCTACGGGATGAACTTCGACGTGATGCCGGAGCTGCGGCACGCCTGGGGCTATCCGGCGGTGATCGTGGTCATGGCCGGCGCGTGTCTGGGCCTGCACCGCATGTTCAAGCGCCGGGGCTGGCTGTAGCTTCCGGCGCGGGGACGCGGGCTACGCGAACTCGGGCGAGGTGAGCGGCGCTCCGCCCAGGGCGTCGCGCCGCTCGGGCATGGTGAGGCTGACCATCCGGTGCCAGCGGCTGAACCGCTCGTACGCGTACATCCCCCGGATGCCGGCGGCGAGCGCGGCAGCCTTCGGCGCGGGCCAGCGCAGCAGCCGCCCCATGTGGTCCATGACGGCGAGGCTCACGTCCCGGTAGACGGCGATCTCGACGAGCGCGCTCTCCCGCAGCACCCTCTGGATGGTGCGGCCGTGTCCCAGCCGGACCAGGCGCAGCAACTCCTCGTGACAGTAGGCGAGGTGGTTGTCCTCGTCGCGGCTGATCATGCGGATGGCGTTGCCGAGCTCGGGGTGGTCGCCGAAGTTCCTGACCAGCATGTCCATCTGGTCGGCGGCGCGCTGTTCGGTGACCCGGCTGTGCGCGAGGTAGACCACGATGTCGTGCTCGGTCAGCGGCTCCTCGCGGCGCAGCTTCTCGTGCGCGAGACCGATCCCGCGCCGCTCCAGCAGCATCGTGTAGTCGGTCTCGGGCGGTACGGGGACGGGCGGCAGCCCGCGCTTGCGGAGCAGCGCGTTGAAGATCCGCCCGTGCTTGTCCTCGTCGGCGCCGTGCCGGGTGATCTTGGGTGCCAGACCGCGCATCGAGCCGGGCACGAGGGCCGCGATCCGGGCGTTCTCCCAGCCGCCCTGGGACTCCCCGCTGGCGGCGATGGAGCAGAACAGCTGGAAGGCGTCGTCGTCGACGACGATCTCCTGGAACAGGCTGCGGGCAGAGAGCATGCAACGAGTCAAACTCCGCTTACCGGGCCGGGCAACCGATGGGTCGCCCTACTCGTCCGAATGAACGAACCAGGGGGATGGCCCGCGGCGCGTAACCCGGGGGCCGCCCGGCGCGTTGTTGGCTGTGTCGGCCGTGGCGGGGAAGACCCCCCGAGCCCCCACCACGGCCGCAGACCTTCTTCCCCGGCCCCCGACCCCCGGCCCCCGAGCCCCCAGGGTCAGGCGAGGCCGGCCCGCTCCATGGCCTCGGTGCCGGCCCGCAGGGCGGCGATCCTCTCGTCCAGGGTGAATCCGGCCGGGGCCAGCGTGAGGGTGGTGACGCCGGCCTCCGCGTAGGCCCGCATCCCGTCCGCGATCCGCGCGACCGGGCCGAGCAGGGTGGTCGAGTCGATCAGCGAGTGCGGGACGGCCGCGGCGGCCCCGGTCTTGTCGCCCGCCAGGTACTTGTCCTGGACCTCGGCGGCTTCCTTCTCATAGCCCATGCGCTGGGCCAGCTGGTTGTAGAAGTTCTGCTTCCGACTGCCCATGCCGCCCACGTACAGGGCGGTGTACGGGCGGAACATGTCGGCGAGCGCGTTCACGTCCTCGCCGAGGGCCAACGGCACGGTCGGGCAGACGTCGAAGCCGTCCATGGTCAGCCCGGCCTTCTCGCGGCCCGCCCGGATGTGGGTGAGCGCGGTCGCCTCCAGGTGCTCGGCGGCCGGGAAGATCAGCAGCGCGCCGTCGGCGATCTCACCGGTCTGCTCCAGGTTCTTGGGCCCGATGGCGGCGATGTAGAGCGGGATGTGCTCGCGCTCGGGGTGCACGGTCAGCTTCAGCGGCTTGCCCGGGCCGCCGGGCAGCGGCAGGGTCCAGTGCTCACCGTCGTACGAGAGGCGCTCGCGGCTCATCGCCTTGCGGACGATCTCCACGTACTCCCGGGTCCGCGCGAGCGGCTTGTCGAACTTGACGCCGTACCAGCCCTCGGAGACCTGCGGGCCGGAGACGCCGAGACCGAGCCGGAAGCGGCCCTTGGTGAGCGAGTCGAGGGTGGCCGCGGTCATGGCCGTCATGGCGGGCTGACGGGCCGGGATCTGGAGGATCGCCGAGCCGACGTCGATCCGCTCGGTCTGGGCGGCGACCCAGGCCAGGACGGTCGGGGCGTCGGAGCCGTAGGCCTCGGCCGCCCAGCAGACGTCGTAGCCGAGGCGGTCGGCCTCCTGCGCGACGGCGAGGTTGTCGGCGTCCATGCCCGCACCCCAGTAGCCGAGATTGATGCCGAGCCGCATGTGTCGTCCCCTTACCGAATTTACCGATCAGTAACGTGCATGTCCGGGGACTGTAGCGCGCCCGGAGCCCATCCGTCAGCGCCCCAGTAGTCTCAGCGCTCATGGAGCAGAGGCATCTCGGCCGCACCGGACTGCGCGTCTCCCGGATCGGCCTCGGCACCCTGACCTGGGGCCGCGACACCGGCGAGGAAGCCGCCGCCGAGCAGGTGAAGACGTTCTGGGAGGCGGGCGGCACGCTCGTCGACACGGCCGACGTGTACGGCGGCGGGGAGGCGGAGTACCTCCTCGGGCAGTTGGTGGGCGGGCTGGTCCCGCGCCGGGACCTGGTGATCGCGACCAAGGCGGGCAGCGTGCCGGATCCGGACCGGCGCTTCGACGGCTCGCGCGGGCACCTGCTGGCCGCGCTCGACGCCTCGCTGGACCGGCTGGGCACCGACTACGTCGACCTCTGGCAGGTGCACGCCTTCGACCCGGCGACCCCGCTGGAGGAGACCCTTCAGGCGCTGGACCTCGCCGTGAGCAGTGGCCGCGCCCGGTACGCCGGGGTGGCGGGCTTCTGCGGCTGGCAGCTGGCGAAGGCGGCCACCTGGCAGCTCGCGGCGCCGGGGGTACGGACCCGGCTGGCCTCGACCCAGATGGAGTACTCGCTGCTCCAGCGCGGGGTGGAACGGGAGGTGCTGCCGGCGGCGCTGGACCTGGGCATCGGACTCCTCCCCTCCTCCCCGCTGGGGCGCGGGGTCCTCACGGGCAAGTACCGGGGCGGCATCCCGACGGACTCCCGGGGCGCCTCGCAGACCCTGGCCGCCCTGGTGGAGCCGTACCTGGACGAGGCCGCGGGCCGCATCGTGGACGCGGTGGTGACGGCGGCCCAGGGGCTGGCGGTGACCCCGCTCCAGGTGGCCCTGGCGTGGATCCGGGACCGGCCGGGGGTGGTCGCGCCGATCGTCGGCGCGCGGACGTCGGCGCAGCTCGCGGCGGCTCTGTCGGTGGAGGCCCTTAGTCTTCCGGAGGAGATCTGCCGGGCGCTGGACGATGTTTCGGCGCCCGTGCACCGCTACCCCGATCAGGACTGGAGCACGCTGTGAGTACGGACCGCCAAGCCGAGCCCGCCGACTCGGAGGAACCGGCCGAGCCGCAGCCCGCCGCCGACGGCGGACCCGGTACCGGCTCGGGCGAAGCCCCGTCGGCCGGGCCGCAGGCCGCCTCCGAGGGTGAAGCCGAGCCGGGCGAAGCCCAGGAGGGTGAAGTCGAGCCGGGCAAGGCCGAGGAGGGTGAAGTCGAGCCGGGCGAGGAGGACGGCGAGCAGGCCACGGCAGACGCCCCGGAGGGCACCGGCGAAGCCGGGGAGCAGGCCGCGGAGGCGGGCGCCGGAGCCGGGCTCAGCGAGGCGCAGGCCGAGCTGGCCGCGCAGAAGATCGAGCGGGAGCGGATCGCCCGGCGCAAGGCCGAGCGGGAAGGGCCCGTCGACGCCGGGGCGAAGCTCAGCGGGAAGGCCGCGGACCTGCTCGCCGCCGTACGGGCGGTGGAGAGCGGGGCGAAGCCGGCCGCCGTGTACTTCGACGAGGCCCCGGCCGCGCCGCGCAAGGCGGCCCCCGCTCCCCCGCCGCCCCGCAGGACGGCGCAGGCGCCGGCCGCCGCCCCCTCGGCCGACACCGTCGACGGCGTACGGGCCGTCCTGGCCCGCGGCGGCGCGCCCGAGGCACTCGCCGCCCCGGCCGCGGCCGCGCTCGGCGACGACCCGGCCGGGCGGCTCGCCGCCAACCCCTGGCTGCTGCTGTCGGTCCCCGCCGTCCGCCCGACCCAGGCGGACGGTTTCGCGCGGGCCCTGCTGGGCCCCGAGGCCGGTCCGGGCGACGAGCGCCGCACGGCCGCCCTGGTGGGCTGGCTACTGGTCCAGGCCGGGCTCAAGGGGCACACCGCGCTGGAGGCGCCGGTCCTGGAGAAGGCTCTCGCCCAGTACGGCGTGCCGGAGCCCGCCGAGGCCCTGGAACTGGCCATCGCCGACGGCTCGGTGCTGGTCTTCCACGAGCCCTTGGGCCGGCCGGTCGGCGAAGACACCGAAGACGCCGGGACCGAGCAGCCCGTAAGGATCCTGGTGGGCCTGGAGGGCCCGGCGATGGCCGAGGAGAGCCTGGCCGACGGCCTGGCCCGGATCGCCGGCACCTTCGAGGCCCCGGCCGACTGGGAGAAGGCCGCCACCGGACCGGGTGCCGAGCTGATCCGCGCGGTCGCGGGCCACGGTCTGGTCACCCACACCGGCGGCGAGGCCGCCCGCGCCGAACCGCTCGCCCTGCTGGCGGCGGCCCGGGAACTCGGCCTGCGCGCCTGCCTGGCCGCGCACGTCCCGTCGGCCGAGGGCGTCACCGTCGCCGGACTGCTCTCCGGGGCGCAGGGGCCCGGCCGGGACGCCGACGGGCGGTTCGCGCTGGACCTGCTGATCGTGCTGGACGCGCCGCAGCTGGACGTGGAGGCCGCCGCCGCGCTGGTGGAGTCCGTCCCGGACGGGGCCCGGCTGGTGCTCTCCGGGGATCCGGCGGTGCTCGGCTCCGCCGGGGCCGGGCGGGTGTTCGCCGATCTGCTGGCGGCCCGTACCTGTCCCCTGGTGGTCTCGCGCGTCCCGGACCCGGGCCCCCTGGGCGAGCTGGTCTCGGGGGTCGGAATCGGGGAGCTGAACCAGGTCGAGGCTCCGGGCAAGGAGGTCGTCATCGTCCCGGTGCAGGACGCCGGGGAGGCCGTGCACCGTGCCGTACAGCTGGTGGCGGAGTCGGTGCCGCGGGCCTTCGGGATCCCGGCGGACAGCGTGCAGGTGATCACTCCGGGCCACGGCGGCTCGGCGGGTACCCGGGCACTGAACGCCGCGCTCAAGGAGCGGCTGAACCCCGGCCCGGGCCGGTTCGGCGGCTTCGACCCCGGTGACCGGGTGGTCCACGTGCCGTCCCCCGGGCGGGCCCTGCCGGCCCGGGTGGTGTCGGCCGACGCGCAGGGCCTGCACCTGGACCGCGCGGGCGAGCGGGTCGTCGTACCGAAGGAGCTGGTGGAGTCCCAGGTGCGGCACGGCTGGGCGATCACCGCGCACCAGGCCGTGGGCGTGCGCTGGCCCGCGGTCGTCGTCGTACTGCCGGGTGACGCGGCGCAGGCCCTCTCCCGGGAGTGGGTGTACACCGCGTTCGGGCGGGCCGAGCGGCACCTGTCCGTGGTGCACGGCGTGGACCAGGCGCTGCCGCACGCGGTGGCGGAGGTGCTGCCGAAGCCCCGCACGACCCGGCTGACGGGGCTGCTGTCGGCCCTGGCCACGGCGGGCGGGCAGCCGGAGTGAACCGGCGCGGGGGGGCCCCCCCCCCCGGGGGGGGGCCCCCCCCCCCCCGCGGGGGGGGGGCGGGGGCGGGGGGGGGGGTGCCCGCCCCCCCCCCCCCCCGGGCGGGGGGGGGGGGGGGGGGGGGGGCCCGGGCGGGGGGGGGGGGGCCCGCGGCGCCCCCCGGGGGGGGCCCCCCCCCGGGGGGGGGGGCCCCCCCGCGCCCGGATCAGGGATCAGGCCGGCGTCAGTCCGGTCTCCGCGGTCTCACCCGCGTCCTCGTCCGATGCCTCGTCCTCGTCGAACTCGTCGGCCTCCTCGTCGAATACGGCGCTGACGTCGAACCGGTGCAGCACGTCCTCCGGATCGGTGTGCCCGAAGGGCGAGCCCAGCCACTCCCCCGGTTCGGCGACCTCCTCCGAGGCGGCGATCCACAGGGTGGAGTCGCCCTCCTCCAGCCCGAACTCCTTGTAGCGGGAGGCGATCTCGTCGGGCTCGTACTCCCCGAAGAGCACGCCCAGCGCGCCGGCGGTGCCGCCGTCGTGGACGAGTTCGGCGTCCCGGTCGTGCGCGGCGACCCGCCCGGCCTGGGCGATCAGCCGCGGCGGTTCGACCACGGCGTAGTCGCGGCGGATGAGCACGCTGAAGGCAGCGGGCTCGGCGGGACCGGTGTACGGGACGCCGTCCTCGGGGGTGGGGATCTCGAACGGGGTGACCTCGTCGTAGCGGTCGTAGAGGAGTTCGTCGTACTCCTCTGCGGCGGCGGCGAGTTCGTTGAAGGCGGCGTAGACGTCCGGGTCCTCGTCCCCGGTCCTGCGCTCGACCGCGGCGAGGTGGCGGTCGAGCGCGGCCTTGACCGCCTCGGCGGCGGCGCGTACCTCGGCAACAGTGGGCAGAGCGGCATCAGACATAGAGCAGACGCTATCCGTAGCAGGGCTCTGCCCGCACAATAGATGCGATGCCGGAATACGAATTTGTCGACGTGTACGTGCCTCGCGGCGTCCCCCGCAAGGAGGCGACCCGCCTGCTGACCGATCATGCCGAGTACGGGAACTGGGAGCTCGACCGCCTGACCCTGCACCGGGACGGCAGCCGCCGTGTGCGACTGCGCCGCCGGATCATCCGCCAGGTCCGCGCGACCTGGTGACGCGGGCCCCGGGAAAGGGGCCCGCGCCGTGAGCAGCCGTCAGGCGGCGTTGCGGGCGCGCCGGTAGAGCACCGTGCCGCCCAGCAGCAGACCGCCGGCGAGCGGGAGGCCTGCGGTCAGGACGTCACCGCCGCCGGTGGCGGCGAGCACGGCCGGCCCCGACGGGCCGGGGGCGGCGACGCCCGCACCGGACCCCTGGGCGGGGTGCACGACGGGCGTGGCAGGCGTGACGGAGCCCGAGCCCGGGCTGGTGTCCGTACGCGGGGTACCGGGCTTGCCCGGCGTGTGACCACCGGGCGTGCCCGGGTGGTGTCCGCCCTCGGTGCCCGGGTTGGCCGGGTGGTCCGGGTGGTCGTCGCACGGTTCGTCGTCGTCGCCTCCCGGGTTTCCGGGGTGACCCGGAGTGCCGGGGTGGCCCGGGGTGCCGGGGTGGCCCGGTGTGCCCGGGTGGCCCGGTGTGCCCGGGTTGCCGGGCTGGTCGGGATTCCCCGGCTTGCCGCCGTGGTCCGGACCGTTGGAACAGCGGTTCCCGAAGGCCGGGTTCAGCAGACCGATGACGTCGATGGTGTTGCCGCAGACGTTCACCGGCGCGTCCACGGGAGCCTGGACGTTGTTCCCGGACAGCACGCCCGGGGAATTCGCGGCCTGGCCGGAGGCTCCGGAGTCCGCGTGCGCGTAGCCCCCGCCCATCGCGAGGACACCTCCCGCGGCCGCCATCGTGATCAGGGTCTTCCTGGTGACCTGTACCGGTCGTCGCATTGTGAACTCGTCCCCTGGTGTGTGCGTCGACGCTCCGGCTCCCCTGCCGGATGCGCCGAACATGATCGATCGGGCCAAAAGCCCAGCGGCCCCGGAGCGCTGGAATGCGCTCCGGGGCCCAAGACTTCAGATGCGTCAGGCGTTGACGCAGGTGTTGCCGAAGGCCGGGTTCAGCAGGCCGATGACGTTCACCGTGTTACCGCACACGTTCACCGGGATGTGAACGGGGACCTGGAGCACGTTGCCCGACAGGACACCGGGCGAGCCGATGGCCGCACCCTGAGCTTCGGCGTCGGCGTGAGCCAGACCCGCGCCCGCGAGAACCAGGCCACCGGTGGCAGCCGCAGCGGCGACAACCTTCTTGATCATTGTTCCTCCTAGTAGGCAAGTGCGGTCCCAGCCGCGGACCGCACCACCTGTAACGAGGAGGGATCACCAGGGCTACGAGCGTATGAGTGCATTCACTCTTCTCAGTGGTTTGCGTACACCTCTGCGAATCTCAGGCGTTGTCGATGAACCGGTCGAGGACGCGCGCGCCGAACTTCAGCCCGTCGACCGGCACCCGCTCGTCCACGCCGTGGAACATCCCGGCGAAGTCCAGCTCGGGCGGCAGCTTCAGCGGCGCGAAGCCGAAGCAGCGGATCCCGAGGTCGTCGAAGGACTTCGCGTCCGTACCGCCCGAGAGCATGTACGGGACCGCCCGCGCGATCGGGTCCTCGGCCTTCAGGGCGCCCTGCATAGCGTCGACCAGGCGGCCGTCGAAGTCCGTCTCCAGGGCCTTGTCCGCGTGTACGTCCTCCCGCTTGACCCGGGGGCCGAGGATGCGGTCGAGGTCGGCGAAGAACTCGTCCTCGTAGCCCGGCAGGAAGCGGCCGTCGACGTGGGCGGTCGCCTGGCCGGGAATGACGTTGACCTTGTAGCCGGCGCCGAGCATCGTCGGAGCGGCGGAGTTGCGCAGCGTCGCGCCGACCATCTTGGCGATGCCGCCGAGCTTGGCGAGCGTGGCGTCCATGTTGTCCGGGTCCAGCGGGGTGCCGAGCGCGTCCGAGAGCTCGTCCAGGAAGCTCCGTACGGTCTTGGTCACGCGCACCGGCCACTGGTGGCGCCCGAGCCGCCCCACGGCCTCGCACAGCTCGGTGATGGCGTTGTCGTTGTTGGTCATGGAGCCGTGGCCCGCGGTGCCCTCCACCGTGAGCCGCATCCAGTGCATGCCCTTCTGGGCGGTCTCCACGAGGTAGAGCCGCAGGTTCTCGTTCACCGTGAAGGAGAAGCCGCCGACCTCGCCGATGGCCTCGGTCACGCCCTCGAAGAGCTCCGGGTGCTTGTCGACGAGGTGCCGCGCCCCGTACACGCCGCCGGCCTCCTCGTCGGCGAGGAAGGCCAGCACGATGTCGCGCGGGGGCTTGCGACCGCTGCGCATCCGGTCGCGTACGACGGCCAGCGTCATCGCGTCCATGTCCTTCATGTCGACGGCGCCGCGGCCCCAGACGCAGCCGTCGGCGATCTCGCCCGAGAACGGGTCGTAGGTCCAGTCGGCGGCGTTGGCCGGAACCACGTCGGTGTGCCCGTGGATCAGCAGCGCTGGCCGCGAGGGGTCCTCGCCCTCGATCCGCGCCACCGTCGAGGCCCGCCCCTTGTGCGACTCGAAGATCTGCGGCTCCAGCCCGACCTCCGCGAGCTTCTCGGCCACCCACTCGGCCGCCTTGCGTTCGCCGGGGCCCGAGTGGTCTCCGTAGTTGCTGGTGTCGATCCGGATGAGGTCCCGGCAGAGGTCGACGACCTCGTCCTCACCGGAGACGGTCCTGCCCGCGCTCGACTCGCTCACGCTGCTTCCTCCCACTGATCGGTACCGAACTGCCCCCATCCTCCCGCTCCGGGCCGTTCTCCCCAAGGGAGATCCCCGGCCACCGGGGGGTGTGATCGAGGACCCCGGAATGTTTGGTAATGTTTTCCACGTCGGAACGGCCCGCGAGGGACGCGAGACAGACACCTTGTCCGGGTGGCGGAATGGCAGACGCGCTAGCTTGAGGTGCTAGTGCCCTTTATCGGGCGTGGGGGTTCAAGTCCCCCCTCGGACACAAGAGAAGGACCCCGCTTCGGCGGGGTCCTTTTTCGTTGCCCGCGCGGGCGGAGACGGCTGCGGGGCCCCGCGCGCGGCGGGGCCCCGTGGCCGGCTAGCGGCGGGAAGGTCAGTCGCGGGCGGCGGCGAGCGCGGCCACGCGGCGGCGGACCAGGAACCAGCCGCCGACCAGGGCGGCGCCGATGGCCGGGACGAACATGACCGTGGTGCGGCCCACACCGCCGTCGCACCACATCAGGACCAGGACCGCGAGCAGGAAGACCAGCGTGACGATCTGGGTGTACGGGGCCCAGGGCAGGCGGTAGGCGGGGCGTTCCACCCGGCCCTGCTTCGCGCGGCTCCAGAAGAACAGCGAACAGATCATGACCATCGCCCAGGTGCCGAGGATGCCGAGCGAGGCGAAGTTGAGGACGAGCTCGAAGGCCTCGTCCTCCATGAAGTAGTTCAGGACGACACCGGCGACGCCGAAGGCGGCGGTGAACAGGACCCCGCCGTAGGGGACCTTGCCCTTGTTCATGCGGGCGGTGAACTTCGGCGCGGAACCGGAGATCGCCATCGAGCGCAGGATCCGGCCGGTGGAGTAGAGGCCGGAGTTCAGGCTGGAGAGGGCGGCGGTCAGGACGACCAGGTTCATGACGCCCGCGGCGCCGGGGACGCCGAGCTTGTCGAAGACGGTGACGAAGGGGCTCTGGTCGGAGCTGTACTCGGTGTACGGGAGCAGCAGCGCGAGCAGGACCACGGAGCCCACGTAGAAGAGGCCCACGCGCCACATGATCGAGTTGATGGCCTTCGGCATGATCTTCTCGGGGTTCTCGGTCTCGCCGGCGGCGACGCCGCAGAGCTCGACGGAGGCGTACGCGAAGACCACGCCCTGGATCACCAGGAGCATCGGGAGGACGCCGGAGGGGAAGATGCCGCCGTTGTCGGTGATGGAGGCCAGGCCCGGGGTGTGGCCGCCGATCTCGTGGCTGGTGGCGACTAGCCAGATGCCGACGATCAGGAAGACCACCAGGGCGGCGACCTTGACCAGGGAGAACCAGAACTCCATCTCGCCGAAGTACTTCACCGAGATCAGGTTCGCGGTGAGGACGACGGCGAGGGCAATGAAGGCGAGGACCCACTGGGGGACTTCGGTGAACATCGACCAGAAGTGGGCGTAGGTCGCGGCGGCCGTGATGTCGGCGACGGTGGTCGTGGACCAGTTCAGGAAGTACAGCCAGCCGGCCGTGTAGGCGCCCTTCTCGCCCATGAACTCGCGGGCGTAGGAGACGAAGGCTCCGGAGGAGGGGCGGTAGAGCACGAGCTCGCCGAGGGCCCGGACGACGAAGAAGGCGAAGACTCCGCACACCGCGTAGGCGATGGCGAGGGAGGGGCCGGCTCCGGCGAGGCGGCCGCCGGCGCCGAGGAACAGGCCGGTGCCTATCGCCCCGCCGATGGCGATCATGTTGATGTGGCGGGACTTGAGGTCCTTGCTGTAGCCCTCGTCACCGGCGTCGACATGGCGGGAAGACACCGGGGCGGGAGCCTCGGTCAAGGTGCGGTCACTCATGTATGACTTCGCCTTCGTGGGGGTCGGACAGGCAGACCCGGACCGTGCGCGGGGGAGCTCGGTGGTGTCCCCTGTGCAGCGGTTCGGTCGTTTTGATCGACCCAGGAGACCATGGGGGTCCGCCACCCGCCAAAATCGACCCTGGCGCACCGAAGCCCCCGACGACCTTGGAAAGGGGTGTCGGGGGCTTCACAGGCGCTGGAAAGACAGGCTCTGGGGTCAGTCGGCGGTGGTGGCCTCTGCCGCCTGGTCGAGGCGGAAGGCCTCGTTGCCCAGGCCGATGCGGGCGTGCACCTCGGGGCGGCGGCTGCGCAGCACCGCCCCGTAGACCAGTCCGGTCACGACGGCCGCGCCGATGATGCCCGGCAGCGTCCAGCTGAGCGCGGAGCCCTTCTCGGCGCCGACCAGGACGCCGAAGTCCTTGACGGTGTAGACGGCGATGGCGAGCAGCGCGAGACCGGCGAGGCCGGCCGCGGCGAGCCGCCACACCTGGGCGCCGGCGGTGCCGCGGCGGACGAAGAAGGCGATGACGGCGAAGGAGGCGGCGGCCATGAGAAGAGTCACGCCGAGGGCGCCGACGCTGCCCATCCAGGTGAACAGGTGCAGTACGGGGGCCGTGGGGTCGCCTGCGGGCAGGTCGTCGGTGACGGCGAAGGCGATCACGACGACGGCGGAGACGGCGGTCTGCAGCAGGGAGCCGGTGCCGGGGGCGCCGGTGCCGGCGTTGGTCCGGCCGAAGGCGGCCGGGAGCAGTCCCTCACGGCCCATCGCGAAGGCGTAGCGTGCGACCACGTTGTGGAAGCTGAGCATGGCCGCGAACATGCCGGTCACGAAGAGGACGTGCAGGACGTCGGTGAAGGTGGCGCCCAGGCGGGCCTCGGTGAGCTGGAAGAGCAGGCCCGGGCCGGCCTCGGCGGCGGTCTTGACGACCTCGGCGGGGCCGGTGGCGACGGTGAGGGCCCAGGCGCTGAGGGCGAAGAAGAGGGCGGCGAAGCCGACGGCGAGGAACATCACCCGGGAGACGACGATGTGCGGCTTGCTGGTCTCCTCGGCGTACACCGGGGACTGTTCGAAGCCGACGAAGGCGGCGATGCAGAAGCAGAGGGCGGTGCCGAGGCCGGGACCGCTCAGGGTCTCGGGGTTGAAGGCGTGCAGCGAGAGGCCTTCGGCGCCGGGCTTGCCGAGGGCTGCGATGTCGAAGACGACGACGAGGGCGCACTCGATGAGGAGGAGGACGCCGAGGACCTTGGCGTTGAGGTCGATCTTGAGCCAGCCGAGGGCGCCGGTGGCGGCGACGGCGAGCAGCGCCGGTATCCACCAGGCGAGTTCGATGTTCAGGTAGGTGGCGAAGAGGCCGGATATCTCGAAGCCGAGGATGCCGTAGACGCCGACCTGCATGGCGCTGTACGCGACGAGGGCGACGAGGGAGGCGCCGGCGCCCGCGGTGGGGCCGAGGCCGCGGGCGATGTACGCGTAGAAGGCGCCGGCGTTGTGGACGTGGCGGCTCATCTCGGCGTAGCCGATGCTGAAGAGCGCGAGGACGACACCGAGGATGACGAAGAGCAGCGGCTGACCCACGATGCCCATGACGCCGAAGGTGGTGGGCATCACGCCGGCGACCACCATCAGGGGCGCGCTGGCGGCGAGTACGGAGAGCAGCAGGCCGGCGGTGCCGAGGCGGTCGGCGCGCAGGGCGCGGTCCTGGCCCTTGTACGTGCGGATCTCGGCCGGGTCCTGGAGCGTGGTGGATCTGCCCGTCGGCATGGCGGCGTCCTTTCGGGGATGCGGGTGGGGCGGGGGTGAACGGGGTGCTTCGGGGTGCTTCGGGGTGCTTCGGGAGAGCGGGGTCAGGCGGTGCCGAGCGCGGCGCTGCGCGCGGCGAGGAAGGCCTTGTGCGGGTCGAGGTCCGGGTAGGACCAGGGGGCGCGGGTGGCGTGGCTGCCGATGCGGTGGAAGAGGGCGGCTGCCTCGGCGGGGCGGCCCTCGCAGAGCTTGGCGTGGGCGAGGAAGTTGAGGTCGACGCGGTTGCGGGGGTGGTCCTCGCGCTCCCACTCCAGCCACCAGTCGAAGGCGGAGCGCAGCACCTGGCGGGCGCGGCGGCCGGACCAGTGGGCGGCGGCGCTCTGGGGGGTGTGGCCCTGCGTGGCGGCGAGCACCCGGTAGCGCTCGGCGTGCGCGATGACGGGGAGTACGGCGAGCGGGGAGTCGGCCGGTGACTCCTCGGCCGCCCAGGCGGCGAAGTCGTAGACCTCGTGGAGCGGGTCCTGGCCGTCGGCGGGGGTGCGCTCGGCCAGTCTTGCGACCATCAGGTGGTGGGCGTGGTGGTGCTCGCGGTGGCGCGCCCGGACCTGGTCGAAGTGGCGGCTGAACTCCTCCTCGCTGCCGAACACCTTGGACAGCATCAGCAGGCCGAGCCAGGGGGTGGGGTCGGCGGGGAGCAGGGTGGCGGCCCGGCGGCAGGCTTCCTCGGCGGCGGCCGGTGTGCCCTTGCGGCGCAGGGCGGTGAAGACGGCGGCGCAGGCGAGGAGGGTGGCGGCGTCGGCGCTCTCGGGTTCGGCGAGCAGCCATTCGCGGGCCCAGGCGGTGGCCGCCGGGGTCTCGGCGAGAACGACGACGCGGTGGCCGCGGCGGTCCCAGTCGTCACCGGTGCCGACGAGCAGGGACCTGGCCCGGGACCAGCGGCCCTGGGTGAACTGGCTGCGCACGTCGACGAGTTCGGCGTCGCAGAGGGCGGGGTCGAAGAGCTGGGCGTCGCGCTTGCGGGCGCGGCCGAGGGGCGGCGGAGGCGGGGACATCCGCGGGTTTCCCTCCAGGACGCGGGCGGGCACATTGCGAACGATGGCCGGAACAGGTGCATGGTGCACGGGAGTTGTGCGGCGGGGTGGTGCGCGATCCGGCCGGTGAGCGATCCGGATGATCACGCACAGCAAACCGGCACGCACAGCTCCACGTCAAGGTCCAGTCCAGTCGGTGGCGGGTTTCAACTGGTATCGCCCTGGGCCCAGTTGGTCGTTGTGGGGGCGGCGAGCGGCGCGAAGTCGACTGACAACGGCTCGAACCCGGCGTATGAGGCGGGGAGGACGGGTACGCGTCACTGGCCGAATGCCGCGCCTCGCGCGAGCTGACCGGAGGGCCGCCCTGGGCGCGGGTCAGCCGAGGCCTGGGGCCGGGGCCTGGGTCAGCCGACCGCCGGGGCCTGGGTCAGCCGACCGCCGGGGCTTGGGTCAGCCGACCGCCCGGGCCGCCGCCCGGCCCGCCGCACGGCCCGAGAAGACGCAGCCGCCCAGGAAGGTGCCCTCCAGCGCACGGTAGCCGTGGACCCCGCCGCCGCCGAAGCCGGCAGCCTCGCCCGCCGCGTAGACGCCGGGCAGCGGTTCGCCGTCCGGGGTCAGGACGCGCGAGGAGAGGTCGGTCTCCAGGCCGCCCAGGGACTTGCGGGTCAGGATGGACAGCCGCACCGCGATCAGCGGCCCGGCCTTCGGGTCCAGGATCCGGTGCGGCGCGGCGGTGCGGATCAGCTTGTCGCCGAGGTACTTGCGGGCACCGTGGATGGCCGTGACCTGGAGGTCCTTGGTGAACGGGTTGGCGATCCCGCGGTCCCGCGAGGTGATCACGCCGCGCAGGGCGGCCTCGTCGATCAGGTCCTCCTCGGTGACCGCGTTCATCCCGCGGACCAGGGCGGACAGGTCGCGCTCCACGACGAAGTCCGCGCCGTTGTCCATGAAGGCCTTGACCGGGCCGGGTACGGCCTGTCGCGCGCGGGAGATGACGTCGCGGACCGATTTGCCGGTGAGGTCCGGGTTCTGCTCGGAGCCCGAGAGGGCGAACTCCTTGCCGATGATGCGCTGGTTGAGCACGAACCAGGTGTGGTCGTGGCCGGTCTTCATGATGTGGTCGAGCGTGCCGAGGGTGTCGAAGCCCGGGAAGAGCGGCACGGGCAGCCGCTTGCCGGTCGCGTCCAGCCAGAGGGAGGAGGGGCCGGGCAGGATGCGTATGCCGTGCTTGGGCCAGATCGGGTTCCAGTTCTCGATGCCCTCGGTGTAGTGCCACATCCGGTCCTTGTTGATGTGGCTGGCACCCGCCTCCTCCGCGATCCCGAGCATCAGCCCGTCCACGTGGGCGGGGACCCCGGAGAGCATGCGCGCGGGCGGGGTGCCGAGCCGGGCGGGCCACTGGGCGCGTACGAGGTCGTGGTTGCCGCCGATGCCGCCGCTGGTCACGATCACGGCCTGGGCCCGGAGGGAGAAGGCCCCGGCGGCCTCGCGGCTGCTCGCGGTGCCCCGTACCGCGTCGGAGGGCTCCAGGATCTCGCCCGTCACGGTGTCGACGGCGCCCGCGGTCCGGGACAGGCCGGTCACCCGGTGGCGGAACCTCAGCTGGACCAGACCGCGGGCCACGCCCGCGCGGACGCGCCGCTCGAAGGGCTCGACCAGGCCGGGTCCGGTACCCCAGGTGATGTGGAAACGGGGGACGGAGTTCCCGTGGCCGTCGGCGTCGTAGCCGCCGCGCTCCGCCCAGCCGACCACCGGGAAGAAGCGGACGCCCTGCGCGTGCAGCCAGGAACGCTTCTCGCCGGCGGCGAAGTCCACGTAGGCCTCGGCCCAGCGGCGCGGCCAGGCGTCCTCCTCGCGGTCGAATCCGGCGGTGCCCAGCCAGTCCTGGAGGGCGAGCTCGTGGCTGTCCTTGATCCGCATCCGGCGCTGCTCGGGCGAGTCCACGAGGAACATGCCGCCGAAGGACCAGTGGGCCTGGCCGCCGATGGACTGTTCGGGCTCCTGGTCGAGCAGGATGACCTTGCGGCCCGCGTCGACGAGTTCGGCGGTGGCCGCGAGCCCGGCCAGTCCGGCGCCGATCACGATCACGTCTGCGTCGTACGTCATGCGATACCCGTCCTCCGTCGCGGTGGTGGGGCGATCTTTGGCTACGGAGCGGTAACCAGTCAACAGTGGTGATTGGATGATCGGCGTGAGTGCCGCTGACGAAGTACTGGACGTGGTGGACCGGGACGACCGGGTGACGGGGCAGGCCGCGCGGGGCGAGGTCTACGCCCGCGGACTGATCCACCGCTGCGTGTTCGTGCAGGCCAGGGACGCGCGGGGACGGATCTTCGTCCACCGGCGGACCGCGTCGAAGCTCGTGTTCCCCTCCTTCTACGACATGTTCGTGGGCGGGGTGCTGGGCGCCGGGGAGAGCTACGAGGAGGCCGCCCTGCGGGAGGCCGAGGAGGAGCTCGGGGTCCGCGGGCTGCCGCAGCCCGTGCCCTTGTTCAAGTTCCTGTACGAGGGCCCGGGCGGGGCGTGGTGGTCGTACGTGCACGAGGTGCGGTGCGAGCTGCCGGTGACCCCGCAGGAGTCGGAGGTGGACTGGCACACGTTCCTGACGCAGGAGGAACTGGACCGGCGCGTCGCGGACGGCTCGTGGGCGTGGGTGCCGGACGGGCTGGAGGCGTACCGGCGGCTGCGGGAGTTCCGGGAGCCGCGCCAGTAGATTGGCCGCGTGATCGGCTTCGTCAAGGACCTGCGCCTCTGGTTCGCACCGTCGCGCCTGAGCGACGAGGGCGAGACCCCCGACTACCGCTTCTCGCTGGCCAACGAGCGGACCTTCCTGGCCTGGATCCGGACCGCGCTGGCGCTGGTGGGCGGCGGTTTCGCCGTCGACCAGTTCCTGCCGGACCTACGGTGGGGGGTGCGGGTCGGGATGGCCTTCGCGCTGCTCGCGGTGGGTGCGGCCTGTGCGCTGCGGGCCGTGAACCACTGGGTGCGGTGCGAGCGGGCGATGCGTCGGGGCGAGGACCTGCCGCTGTCGCGGTTCCCGGTGGTGCTGAGCCTGGGGGTCGGGCTGGTCGCGGTGGCGATGATGGTGGTCGTGCTGCTGGGCTGGACGTCGGGGCGGTGAGCGCCCCGGGCGAGGTCCGCGACGCCGGGCTGCAGCCCGAACGGACCCGGCTCGCGTGGCGGCGTACGACGCTGGCCTGCTCGGTCGTGGCGGTGCTCGCGCTGCGGCAGGCGCTGCGCGGGTCCGGCAGGCCGGTGGAGGTGGCCGGGGCGGCGGTGACCGCGCTGATCTGGGTGGCGTTCCTGTGGGTGGCGCACCGGCGGATCCGGGCGCTGGCGGCCGGGCCGCCGCGGGTGCTCGGGCCGCGGTCGGCCCTGGCGGTGGTGGCGTGCACGGTGGCCCTGGCGGTGTTCGCGGTGGCCGTGATCATCTGAACTGCCGGTCGGATGATCGGGCTTCTTCGCGCCATCGCGACATAACGGGCGACAATGGACGATCCACACTAGCCTCGGCGGCATGACGACCATGCACCAGGAACACGACACACACGCGCACACGCACGGCGCCGGCTGCGGACACCAAGCCGTCTCCCACGGCGATCACGTCGACTACGCGCACGACGGCCATCTGCACCGGGAGCACTCCGGGCACTGGGACGAGTGCGAGACCCAGGGACACACCACCCACGACGGGCACACGCACACCCACGGCCCCGACTGCGGGCACGAGACCGTCCGGCACGGGGACCACGTCGACTACGTGCACGACGGACACCGGCACGCCGCGCACGACGGTCACTACGACGACCACTGACCCGCGCGAGCACTGACGAAACCTTCGCTCAGTGCGGTCGCATCAGGAGCGGTACCCGCCCTCCCCCGGCGCCGCGACGGCTGGCAGGATGCCGACCGCCCGTCAAAGCGACCCGGGGAGAGCGCAGATGCCCGTCGATGAGCCTTACCTCGTCCAGCCCGCACCAGGGGTGTACGCCTACGTCCAGCCGGACGGCGGCTGGTGCCTCAACAACGCTGGCTTCGTCACCGACGGGGGCAGGACCCTGCTCGTCGACACCGCCGCCACCGAGCGGCGGGCCCTCGCCCTGCGCGAGGCGGTCGTGACCGCCGGGGTGCCGCTCCCCCGCACCGTCGTGAACACGCATCACCACGGCGACCACACCTACGGCAACGGCGTGTTCGCCCCGGAGGCGCTGATCCTCGGTCACGACAACGCGCGGACCGAGCAGCTCACCGCCGGGCACCAGCTGGAGATGATCTGGCCCGCGACGGACTTCGGCGCGATAGACATCACGGCGCCCGACCTCACCTACAGCGACCGGATGACCCTGCACGTCGGCGAGACGGAGGTGCAGGTCATCCACCCCGGTGTCGCGCACACCACCGGCGACTCGATCGTGTGGCTGCCCCGGCAGCGCGTCGTCTTCACGGGCGACCTGGTCTTCTCCGAGGGGACGCCGTTCCTCGCGATGGGCTCGCTGGCCGGCTCGCTGCGGGCACTGGAGCTGCTCGGTTCGCTGGACGCGCAGACCGTCGTACCGGGCCACGGGCCCCTGACGGACCCGTCGGCCTACGAGGCCACCGAGCGCTATCTGCGGTACGTGGCCGAACTGGCCGCCGAGGGACACGCGAAGGGGCTGACCCCGCTGGAGGCCGCCCGGCGGGCCGATCTCGGCGAGTTCGCCGCCTGGCGGGAGAGCGAGCGGCTGGTGGCGAACCTGCACCGGGCCTACGCGGAACTGGCCGGGGAGCCGGAGGGTGTCGCCCTGGACATCCTGGCGGTACTGCGGGACATGACGGTGATGAACGGCGGGACGCCTATCCTCTGTCACGCCTGACCCCTTGGCCCGGCCGTCGGGCCCGGCCGCCAGGCCTGGCGGTCAGGCCCGCGGGGCGCGGCCGGGAGAGTTTTCGGCCCGCCCTATGGACGGCATACCGACTGGTCGGCATGATGGCTTCCGAGCAATCAGTCAGTCACCGTCCACCCCGTACGGAGGTGCCCAGCATGACCCCAGCGCCGGACGACCCGCGAGGCCTCGATCTGGAGCGGCTGCGCGGCCATCTCGACGCCGCGCGGCCCGGGCTCGTGGCCGGTCCGCTGAGCGGCCGGCTGATCGAAGGGGGCCGGTCGAACCTGACGTACGCGGTCACCGACGGCGCCTCCCGCTGGGTCGTGCGCCGGCCCCCGCTCGGCCACGTCCTGGCCACCGCTCACGACATGCGGCGCGAGCACCGGGTGATCGCGGCCTTGCACGGGACCGCCGTGCCGGTGCCCGAGCCGCTGCTCCTGTGCGAGGACGAGTCCGTACTCGGGGCGCCGTTCTACGTCATGGAGTACGTGGACGGGGTGCCGTACCGCACGGCGGGCGAGCTCGCCGCGATCGGCCCCGAGCGCACCCGGCGGGCGGTGCTGGGCCTGGTGGACACGCTGGTCGAGCTGCACGCGGTGGATCCGCAGGCCGTGGGGCTGGGCGACTTCGGCCGGCCCGAGGGCTTCCTCGACCGGCAGCTGCGCCGCTGGGGCAAGCAGCTCGCGGCCTCGCGGGGCCGTGAGCTCGCCGGGATCGACGAGCTGCACGGCGCGCTCGGCCGGGCGCTGCCCGACTCCCCCGCGCCGACCGTGGTGCACGGGGACTTCCGGCTGGACAACGTGCTGATCGGCGGGCCGGACGACACGATCCGGGCGGTGCTGGACTGGGAGATGTCCACGCTGGGCGATCCGCTGACCGATCTCGGACTGCTCGTGATGTACAGCTCCGACTTGGGCCTGCCCGAATCTCCGGTCAGTACGACGAGCGGGGCGCCGGGCCATCCGACACCCGCCGAGCTGGTGGAGCGGTACGCCGCACGCTCCGGCCGGGACACCGGTGCGATCGCGTGGTACACGGCCTTCGCCTGGTTCAAGCTCGCGGTGATCCTCGAAGGCATCCACTACCGCTACACGCTCGGTCAGACCGTCGGCGCCGGCTTCGACCGGATCGGCGAGCTGGTCCCGGTCTTCATCGAACACGGTCTGACCACCCTCCAGGCCCCCCACACGTTTGAAAACCGCCAGGAAGGCTGAGGCACCTCACTCATGGATTTCGCATTCGACGCCCGGACCGAGGAACTCCGCGAGCGGCTGCTCGCGTTCATGGAGGAGTACGTCTACCCGGCGGAACCCGTCGCCGCCGAGCAGCGCGCGCGGCTGGCCTCGCCCTGGGACACCCCGGCCGTCTTCGGTGAACTGAAGGCCGAGGCGCGCCGCCAGGGCCTGTGGAACCTGTTCTTGCCTAATGGCGAGTACGGCGCGGGGCTGACGAACCTCCAGTACGCCCCGCTCGCCGAGATCACCGGCCGCAGCCCGCACCTGGCGCCGACGGCGACCAACTGCGCGGCCCCGGACACCGGGAACATGGAGCTGCTCGCGCAGTTCGGCAGCGAGGAGCACAAGAAGCAGTGGCTGGAACCGCTGCTGGCCGGGGAGATCCGCTCCGCCTTCGCGATGACCGAGCCGGAGGTGGCGTCCTCGGACGCGACCAACGTCGAGACCCGGATCGAGCGGTCCGCCGACGGGACCGAGTACGTCGTGACGGGGCGCAAGTGGTTCATCTCCGGTGCCATGAACCCGGACTGCAAGATCTTCATCGTCATGGGCAAGACCGATCCGGAGGGCGCCGACCCGCGCCGCCAGCAGTCGATGATCCTGGTCCCGCGCGACACCCCCGGGGTCGAGGTGCGACGGGCGATGACGGTGTACGGGTACGAGGATCACGACCACGGCGGCCATGCCGAGGTGGTCTTCGACGGGGCGCGGGTCCCGGCGGCGAACCTGATCGGCGAGGAGGGCAGCGGCTTCGCCATCGCCCAGGCGCGGCTCGGCCCGGGCCGCATCCACCACTGCATGCGGCTGATCGGCATGGCGGAGCGGGCCATCGAGCTGATGTGCCGGCGCGCGGTGGACCGTACCGCCTTCGGCAAGCCGCTGGCCGCGCAGGGGGTCGTGCAGAACTGGATCGCGGACGCCCGGGTCACGGTGGAGCAGTTGCGGCTGCTGGTGCTGAAGACGGCCTGGCTGATGGACACGGCCGGGAACCGGGGCGCGCACACCGAGATCCAGGCAATCAAGATCGCGACCCCGCGGGCGGTGGTGGGGATCCTCGACCAGGCGGTACAGCTGCACGGCGCGGGCGGGGTCAGCCAGGACTTCCCGCTGGCCGAACTGTGGGCGGCGGCGCGGACGCTGCGGCTGGCCGACGGGCCGGACGAGGTCCACCAGCGCTCACTGGCCCGGCGCGAGCTGAAGCGCTACATGTAGGGACCGGCCTCCGGACGGGGCGTGCGGGCCGGTGGAGAGCGTGCGGGCCGGTGGCGACCTCTAGGAGCCGCCGACGGCGGCTCGGCCCGCCGCCGCGTCGATGACCTCGTCCAGCACTTCGCGGGAGCGCAGCAGGTCGCCGATCATCCGGTCGATCCGGTCCCGCTCGGCGGCCAGTTCGGCCACCAGCGCCGGGGTGGCCCGCACCGAGGGGCCGCCGTCCGCGTCCCGCATGCAGGGCAGGATCCGTGCGATCTTCGAGCTGTGCAGGCCGGCCGCGTAGAGCTCCTGGATGCGGATGACCCGGTCGACGGCCCGCTCGGGGAAGTCGCGGTGGCCTCCGGGCGTCCGGTCGGAGGCCAGCAGGCCCTGCTGCTCGTAATAGCGCAGTGACCGCTCACTGACCCCGGTGCGCGTCGCCAGTTCACCGATCCGCATGCCCGCCCCCGCTCTTGAATCTGACATCAATGTCAGGTTCTACGGTACCGGCATGACGCAGACACCGCAGGTCCCCACCGCATCCCGCCTCTTCGAGCCGGCCCGCCTCGGCGGCCTGGAACTCCCCAGCCGCCTGGTGATGGCGCCGCTGACGCGCACCCGCGCCGGGGCCGACGGCGTCCCCGGCGAGCTCATGGCCACGTACTACGCGCAGCGCGCCTCGGCCGGTCTGATCATCGCCGAGGCCACCACGCCCAACGCCGTCGGCCGGACCTACCCGCGCATCCCCGGCATACACACCCCCGCGCAGGTCGCCGGGTGGCGCCGGGTCACCGGCGCGGTGCGCGCCGCGGGCGGGCGGATGTTCCTCCAGCTCCAGCACGGCGGCCGGGTCGGCCACCCCGCGACCAGCGGGCACGTGCCGCTCGCCCCGTCCGCGGTGCGGTTCCCGGAGCCGCTGCACACCCCCGGCGGGCTCCAGGACGCCGTCCTGCCCCGCGAGATGACGGCCGGGAACATCAGGTCCACCGTCGCCGACTTCGCGGCCGCCGCTCGCAGTGCCGTCGAGGCGGGTTTCGCCGGGGTGGAGGTGCACTCCGCCAACGGCTACCTGCTCCACCAGTTCCTCTCCCGGAACACCAACCTCCGCACCGACGAATGGGGCGGGTCGGTGGAGGGGCGGATCCGGTTCACCGTCGAGGTGGTCCGGGCGGTCGCCGAGGCCGTCGGCCCGCAGCGGGTCGGCGTGCGGATCTCACCCGGAGTGAACGTCAACGGCATCGAGGAGGGGGACACCGAGGAGATCTACCCGGCGCTGCTGGGGGCCCTGGCGGACATCGGGCCGGTCTACCTGCACCAGGTCCACGCCGATCCCGCCCGGCCCGCCTTCGCGGAGATCCGCAAGGCCTGGCCCGGCACGCTGATCGCCAACCCGGCGCTCTCCCGCGAGGAGGTCGCGGCCGACGGCGGCGAGCGGAGCGGCGAGCGACTGCTGGCCGAGGGCGCCGACCTCGTCGCACTGGGCCGGGGCTTCCTCGCCAACCCCGACCTCGTGGAGCGGCTGCGCACGGGCGCGCCTCTGAACGAGATCCGCCCGGAGTTCCTGATGCACGTCCACGGGGCGGAGGGCTACACCGACTACCCCGCGCTGGAGACCCGCCAGGGGCGTCAGGCGCTTCAGGGGCGCAGCGCGCGCAGCAGCAGGTCGGCCAGGTGATCGGCGACCTGCTGCGGCGTGAGCGGCCCGTCCGCCCGGTACCAGGTGGACAGGTGGTGCACGGACCCGAAGTGGTAGTCCACCACCAGGTCGGCGGGGGTGGCGTCGGAGAACACCCCCGTACGCTGGCCCTCCTCGATCAGCGCCCGGAAGCGCTCGTGGTAGCGCCGGCGCTCGGCTCGCACCTGCTTGGACTTCTCCGGGCTGAGCTGGTGCATCGACCGGAAGAAGATCGCCGCGTCGTCGAGGTTCTCGATGGTGGTCACCACCACGTCGGCGGCGGCCGCCCGCAGCCGCTCCTCGACGGGTGCGTCGGATCCGGCCACCGCGTCGAGCCGCTGCTGCTGCAGGCGCAGCATCCGCGCGTACACCTCGTGCAGCAGGTCGTCCTTGGAACCGAAGTAGTGGTAGAGCGCGCCCTTGGTGACCCCGGCCGCCTCGACGATCTCCTGCACGGACGTGCGGTCGTAGCCGCGCTCGGCGAACAGCCTGGTCGCGACGGCCAGCAGCCGCTGCGGTACCGGGGCCTCGTGCGCGCCTTCGGGTTCCGTGGTCCTGGCAGCCATGGCGCCGACCTTCCCTTCCCATTCCTCCTGTACGACCGTCCGACTGTTTTCAGCCGCGATCGCGCAGTTCCCGTCGCAGGATCTTGCCACTGGTGGTCTTCGGAAGGACAGGCAGGATCTCCACCTGGCGCGGGTATTTGTACGCGGCGATCCGCGCGGCGCAGTAGGCGGACAGTTCTGCAGGCTCCGCCGAGGTGCCGGGGCGGAGGCTGACGTACGCCTTCACGCTCTCCCCGCGGTAGGGGTCCGGAACCCCGACCACGGCCGCCTCGCGGACTGCGGGGTGGGTGTAGAGCACGTCCTCGACCTCGCGCGGCCAGACCTTGAAGCCGGAGGCGTTGATCATGTCCTTCTTGCGGTCGACGACGTAGAGCCAGCCGTCGGCGTCCATGAACCCGACGTCCCCGGTGCGCAGTTCGCCGTCCGGGAACGCCTTGGCGGTGTCGGCGGGCAGGCCCCAGTAGCCGGGCACGACCTGGGGGCCGCGGACGGCTATCTCGCCGGTCTCGCCGAAGGCGACCTCGGCGCCCCGCTCGTCGAGGATGCGCACGACGGTCTCGGCGCCGGGCAGTCCGACGGAGAGGGTGCCGGAGGCGGGGTCGACGGGGGCTTCCAGGTGCGCGGGGACGGAGGCGCAGGGGGCGGTGCACTCGGTGAGGCCGTAGCCGTTGCGGAGGTAGAAGCCGAAGGCGGCGCGGAGGCGTTCGACGAGCGCGGGCGGCAGCGGGGCTCCGCCGGAGGAGATCACCTGGAACGAGGCGAAGTGGTCCCGGGTGACGGCGGGGTGCGCTGCCAGGGCCATGAAGGCGGTGGCCGGTCCGACGGTGTAGGCCGGGCGGTGCTCCAGGAAGGCGTCGAGCACGACTCCGGCATCGAAGCGGTGCGCGAGGACGAGGGTGCCGGCGTTGGCGAAGCAGGCGGCGAGCTCGCAGACCATGCCGGTGATGTGGAAGAGGGGCGCGAGGGCGAAGTAGGCGGCGCCCTCGGGGACCGGGTGGCCGGTGACCTGGCGGACGGCGTTGTACGTGAGCGCGCCGTGCGGGTTCATGGCGCCCTTGGGGGTGCCGCTGGTGCCGGAGGTGTAGCTGATGAGGGCGGTGTCGGCGGCGGTGAGGTTCGGATCGTCCGGCGCGGGGTGGCCCTGGCGGGCCACGGTCGTGAGGTCGGCGGCCGCCGGGCCCGCCGGGCCGGCCGCGGAGTCCGGGGCCGGGTGCGGCGCGGGGTGCGGGGCCCGGTGCGGCGCGGGGTGCGGGGCCCGGCGCGGGGCCGGGTGCGGCGCGGGGTGCGGGGCCGGGTCCGGCACGGAGTCCGGGGCCGGGTGCGGCACGGAGTCCGGGGCCGGGCCCACCAGGGAGTCCGGCGCCCGGCGCGGATCCGGTACGGCCGCCGGGGCGAAGAGCCGCGCGTCGTCGCGGGTCTGGAAATCCCGGTCGCGGGCGGTCAGGGCGACGCGCACGTCCGTACCGCGCGCGGCCTCGCGCAGGTACGCCGTCCACTCGCGGCCGTCGCAGACCAGTGCGGCGGCCCCGGAGTCGCGCAGGATGTGCCCGACCTCGCCGGCCTTGTACATCGGGTTGAGCGGGACGACGACGGCCCCGGCCTTCCAGGCGGCGAGGACGGCGAGCACGAAGTGCGGGGTGTTCTGCAGCATGACGGCGACCCGGTCCCCGCGGCCGACGCCGTGCGCCGCGAGGTGGCCGGCGACGGAGTCGGACAGCGCGTCGGCCTCGGCGTAGTCGGTGCGGCCGTCGAAATAGGCGAGCGCGGTGCGCTCGGGGGCCCGGGCCACGGCCTCCCGGAAGAGGTGCAGCACGGTCGGCGCCGGCGCGACGGGCGCGCGCTGGGCCGGGCTGAGCAGCCCGAGCCAGGGCTGGGCGGCGTACGCGGAGCTCACCGGCTCTCCCACCTCTGCTGGATGTGGTTCATACCGCTCAGCCAGCGGTCCGGTTCGGTGGCGCGGGCGGCGTAGAAGTCCGCGACCTCGGGGTGCGGGAGGATCAAGAACCGGCCCTTCTCCATGCCGTCGAACAGTGCGTCAGCGACCGCTTCCGGCTCGATCGCGGTCGGCGCGAGGACGAGGTCGCCCGCCGATCCCGCGGCCGTCAGCATGTCGGTGCGCACCCCTTGCGGACAGATGGCGTGGACCAGGACACCGCGGTGCCGGTAGGTCAGCGAGAGCCATTCGGCGAAGGCGAGCGCACCGTGCTTGGTGACACTGTACGGCGCCGCCCCGATCATGGTCAGCAGCCCGGCGGCGGAGACGGTGGACACGAAGCGGCCGCTCCCCCGTTCCAGCCAGTCGGGCAGGAGCAGCCTGGCCGCGCGGACGTGGGCCATGACGTTGGTGTCCCAGGCCGCCTCCCAGACGGCCTCGTCGGCGAACGCGTCGCCGCCCGAGGCGAGTCCGGCGTTGGCGCAGTAGACGTCGATCCCGCCGCCGAGGGCGTCCCGGGCCTCGGCGACGATCGCCGACGCGTCGCCCGGCACCGGGATCGCCCGAGCCCCGATGGCGCCCGCCACGGCGGCGGCCTTGGCCGCGTCGAGGTCGTTGACCACCACCGTGGCGCCCTCGGCCGCGAAGCGGTGCGCGAGGGCGGCGCCGATGCCGCCGCCCGCGCCGGTGACGACGACTCGCTGGTCCTGGTACTCGCTCACGGGGATCACCTCTCGTGCGGCCGGACGTAGGGGCCGGCGTACTGGATGGCGGGCAGACTAACCGGTCGGTATGTCCGAGCGGAAGGGGTTCGCCTCGTAGCGTGGCGGGATGACGCTGTCGCGACGCGGGGTACTGGGACTGGCGGGGGCCATGGGGGCGGCGGGGGCCGTGGGGGCGGCCTCCCCACGGGCGGGGCGGGTGCGGACCGGTTTCGAGCGGCTCGCGGCGGGCGGGTACGCCGAACTCGCCGGGCAGCGCGTCGGGGTGGTCACCAACCCCACCGGGATCACCGCCGACGCCCGCCACCTGGTCGACGTGCTCCACGCGGACGAACGGGTGGACCTGGTCGCCGTGTTCGGCCCCGAGCACGGGTTCCGCGGGACGGCGCAGGCGGGCGGCTCCGAGGGGGCCTCCCGGGATCCGGCGACCGGGCTGCCCGTCCACGACACGTACGACAAGAGCGGGCAGCGGCTCGCGGACGTGTTCACGGCGGCCGGGATCGACACCGTCGTCTTCGACATCCAGGACGTCGGGGCACGCTTCTACACCTACATCTGGACGCTCTACGACTGCATGCGCGCGGCCGCCCTCGCGGGCAAGGCGATGGTGGTCCTGGACCGGCCCAATCCGGTGGGCGGCCGACGGGCCGCCGGGCCGGTGCTGGAGCGGCCGTACGCGAGCTTCGTGGGGCGGGAGCCGATCGCGCTCGCGCACGGGATGACGGCGGCCGAGCTGGCCCTGCTCTTCAACGGCGAGTTCCTGGCCGGCGGTCCGGTCAAGCTGCGCACGGTGGCGATGACCGGCTGGCGGCGCGGGTCCTTCTTCGGCGAGACCGGGCTGCCCTGGGTGCCGCCGAGCCCGAACATGCCGACCCCCGACACGGCCCTCGCGTACGCCGGCACCTGCCTGTTCGAGGGGACGAACCTGTCCGAGGGGCGCGGGACGACCACGCCCTTCGAGGTGGTGGGCGCGGAAGGCGTCGACAGGCGGTGGGCCGAGGCGGCCAACGCGCTGGGGCTGCCCGGGGTGTGGTTCCGCGAGGCGTACTTCACGCCCACGTTCTCCAAGCACGTGGGCAAGGTGTGCGGCGGGGTCCGGCTGATCGTGCACGACCGGGAGGCCTTCGATCCGGTCCGGGCCGGGATCGGGCTGCTGGTCACCGCCCGGCGGACGTGGAGCGGCTTCGCCTGGCGCACGGACCACTGGATCGACAGGCTGACGGGTTCGGACCGGGTGCGCAGGCTCGTGGACGCGGGGGCCGGGGTGGAGGAGATCGCCGGTGACTGGGCGGCCGGGCTGGCCCGGTTCGAGGCGGTGCGCGGGGAGTACCTGCTCTACGGGTGAGCCGGTGAGCGGTGGGCCGGTGAGTGGTGGGCCGGTAAGCAGGTGAGCCGGTGACGTCACGGGTCTGGCCGGGCGGGGGCGACAGCAGGATGCTGGATCCACCGGAGGGACGGCGTGGAGGGGGACGTCATGGCGGACATCGCGGTGCGAGGCGCAGCCGGGATCGGGGTCGGGCCGTACGCGGAGCTCGCCTTCGACTCCGAGGGGGACGTGGACCGGGCCGCACAGGGCGCGGTGTCCCGCATGGAGGCCACGGACCTCTTGGTCTTCGCGCACGGCTGGAACAGCGAACGGTCCACGTCGACCCGGCTCTACGACCGGTTCTTCGCCCCTTTCCCGGAGCTGGTGGGGCCGGGGGTGCGGCTCGGGTACGTGGGCGTCGTATGGCCCTCGATCCGCTTCTCCGACGAGCCGATACCGGACTTCGAGGCATCGGGCGTGCTCGCGGAGCCCGGCTTCGGCACGGCGCTGGACCCCGGCACCCGGCAGGCGCTCGGAGAGTTCTGGCCCGGGCGGGAAGCGGAGCTGGACCGGGTGGCCGAGCTGCTGGAGGAGCGGCCGGAGGCGGAGGCCGCGTTCATCGAGTTCGGGGCCCTCGTACGGGAACTGGCCGGGGTGGACGCGGTGACGACGGCGGCCGCGCCGCCGGTGCCCTCGCTCTTCGCCGAGGACGTCCTGGAGGTGTGCCGGGCCCTGACGCGCGCCCTGCTGGAGGCGGGCGCGCAGCCCGGGGCCGCCGCCGAGCGGGACCTGGTGCTGGGCGGCGTACCGCGCACCCTGTGGAACGGCGCCAAGGAGCTGCTGCGGCAGGCGACGTACTACGCGATGAAGAAGCGGGCGGGGGTCGTCGGCGAGCGCGGTCTCGGCCCGGTGCTGACGGAGCTCGCGCGGCAGCGCCCGGAGTTGCGGGTGCATCTGATCGGGCACAGCTTCGGGGCGCGCCTGGTCTCCTTCTCGCTGCGCGCCGTGCCCGACGGCGCCCGGTACGTGAAGTCCCTGACCCTGCTCCAGGGGGCCTTCTCCCACTACGCGTTCTGTGACCGGCTGCCGCACGACAGGGGCCGCGGCGGCGCCCTCGGCGGCCTCCAGCGCAAGGTCGACGGACCGGTGGTGGCGTGCCATTCCCCGCACGACACCTCGCTGCGGGTGTTCTACCCGATGGCCTCCCGGATGGCGGGGGATTCGGCCGGACTTCTGGGTTTCGACGAGCGCTGGGGCGCCATCGGGCACGACGGGGTGCAGGCCGTACCTGGTACGCCCCGGCTGGCCCTCGACACGGCCCTGCGCGAGGGGGTGCCCGCGACCGGCTGTGTCAGCGTGGACGCGGGCTCGGTGGTGCGGCGCGGCGGAGCCCCCGCGGGGGCGCACAGCGACATCTGCCACGAGGAACTGGCCCGGCTGGTGGTTACCGCGGGGCGCATGGGGCGCTGAGTTCCGGCCATGTGCCACCCGCACGCCTCGACCGCCCCCGCATGCGCCCGGCCCCGGCCGGGCATGTTGGGCACATCTGCGGAGGTGAAGGTGCGATGGCGGGATTCCGGAGTCTGGCTTACCAGGTGCGCGACGCGCGCAACGACCGGGCCCTGCGGCGCCATTCCCTGCGCCGCTGCCTGGAGCGGTTCGCCCCGTACGGGCACCGGGCCACGTGGTGGCACCTGTGTGACCGGCACGGGATCGCCCCCGAGGACCGGGGGGCGGATCCGCTGAGGCTGGTCGCCGCGCTGGAGGAGCTGGAGGACGCGCGGGCGGTCTGGCTGGAGTACGAGCGCCAGTTCGCGGAGCGGCGCAGACGGGAGAAGCACCACGGCCTGCGGCGGCCGGAGTGGGCGTGGGGCGGGAGCGGGGACGCGGTGGTGCGGTGCGCGGATCCGGGGGTGCGGCCGGAGGGGGCGCTGGGCGAGGTGCTGCGGCGTCTGGTGAACGCGCTGGAGTCGGCGCCGGGGACGGCGTGCCCGGTCTGCGGGGAGGAGGAGCTGCGGTGGCCGGCCGCGGCCTCGGTCGGCGCCTGGGAGGGGGCCTGGGCCTGGGACGGTCCGGTGTGCGGGGGCTGCGGGATCGTGGTGCCGAGACCGGCGCTGGCGGACACCCCGACGGCGGGGGCCGCGTGAGGCCCGCGCCGACGGTGTCGCTGAACGGCGCCCGGAGCGCCGCCGACGGCCCGGCCGTGCCGATGTCCCCGCAGGACCTGGCGGAGGCGGCGCTGGACGCGATCGCCGCCGGGGCCGGGGAGGTACTGGTGCACCCGCGGACCCCGTGCGGCCGGCAGAGCCTGTCGCCCCGGGTGGTCGGGCCGGTGCTGGAGGCGCTGCGGGGCGCAGGGGTCGGCGTACCCCTGTGCGTGGACGCGAGCATCGGGGCCGAACCCGATCCGGCGGAGCGGCTGGAGCGGGTCCGGTCCTGGTCGGTGCTGCCGGACCGGGCGGCGGTGAGCTTCGCGGAGCCGGGGGCCGGGGAGCTGGCCGGGGCGCTGCTGGCGCGGGGGGTTTCGGTGGAGGCGGTGGTGCCGCTGGGCGGACCGGCCGGGCCGGAGCCGATGGCGCGGTTCCTGGCCTGGCCGGTGCGCACCCCCGGGCGGGTCCGGCTCGCGGTGGAGCTCGCGACTGCCGATCCGGCCCTGGTGGCCGGGCTGCGCGGGCTGCCGCCGGTGGCACTGCTGCTGTACGGGCGGGAGGCCGCCGCCTGGCCGGTGCTGCGGCTGGCCGCGCGGTGCGGTACGGGCGGGCGGACCGGCGTGGGGGACGTACTGCACCTGCCGGACGGGCGCCCGGCGCGGTCGAATGCCGAACTGGTGGCGGCGGCCCGGGCGGTGTGGGAGCGGGAGGCCGGGGCGCGGGCCGGGACGGGTGTTACAGCCGCGAGCCGGTGAGCCTCTCGCCGAAGACGTCGTCGGGGTTGGACAGTGCGCAGTTCTCCAGCGAGAGGCAGCCGCAGCCGATGCAGTCCGTCAGGTGGTCGCGCAGGCGCCCGAGTTGGGCGATGCGCTGGTCGAGTTCGGCGCGCCAGGCCTCGGACAGCTGGGCCCAGTCCTCGCGGTTGGGGGTGCGCTCCTCGGGAAGTCGGGCCAGTGCGTCGCGGATGCTGGCCAGCGGGATGCCCACGCGCTGGGCGGCGCGCACGAAGGCCACCCGGCGCAGCGCGTCGCGGGTGTAGCGGCGCTGGTTGCCGGAGGTGCGGCGGCTGCTGATCAGGCCCTTGGTCTCGTAGAAGTGGAGCGCGGAGACGGCTGCGCCGCTGCGGGCGGACAGCTGGCCGACGGTGAGTTCGTGGATTTTCTCGGGAATCTGCGGCACCCCGCCGAGGGTAGTCGGAGGTCCGTTGACATACACATACGGTCCCAGCATGCTGAGCAAGCGCTTATTCGCCCAGCGCTATCCGTGAGTGAGAGGCAGGAGCAGGGCATGGCCGAGCCGAGGATCTTCACGTCCGCCGAGGAGCTGCACGCCGGGACGGGCGAGCCGCTGGGGCCCAGCGGGTGGCTGGAGGTGGACCAGAAGCGGATCGACCTCTTCGCGGACGCGACCGGCGACCACCAGTGGATCCACGTGGACCCGGAGCGGGCGGCTACCGGACCCTTCGGTTCCACGATCGCCCACGGCTACCTGACCCTGTCCCTGCTGCCGAGCCTGGTGCCGCAGATCATGCGGGTCGAGGGCATGAAGATGGGCATCAACTACGGGACGAACAAGGTGCGCTTCCCGGCGCCGGTGCCGGTCGGGTCGCGGCTCCGGGCCACGGCCGTGATCACGGAGGTCACGGAGGCCAGGGGCGGCGTACAGGTCGCGGCGACCGTCACGGTCGAGCGCGAGGGCGGGGACAAGCCGGTGTGCGTCGCGGAGTCGGTGTCCCGCTACTACTTCTGATCCCGGACCGCTTCACCGCTTCCGGCGGCCGACTGGTTGCGGCTCCGGGGGCGCGCGTCCACCATGCGGAGCACGAGGTCGGCGTAGAGCGCGCCGACCTCGTCGGGTGTGCGCTGCCCGGCCGCGCTGAACCAGCGGGCCACGTCGATGCAGAGCGACAGTACGGCGAGGGTGGTGCCCGGCACGTCGGGGACGTCGAACTCCCCCGCCGCGACCCCGTCGGTGAGGATGCGGCGCACGGCGGCGTCGCTCCGCCGGCGCAGTGCCACGATCTCGGAGCGGTGCTCCGGAGCGAGAGCGTCGAGCTCGTACTGGACCACGCGCGCGGTCGTGTGGTGTGCCGCGTGCCACCGCACGAAGGACCGTACGGCGGCGTCGAGCCGCTCGGCGGCGCGGCCGGGGCCGTCGGCCGCGGTGGTGAGGATCTCCAGGGCCTTGTCGTGGCCGATCCGGCTGATCCGGTGGAGCAGCTCTTCCTTGGTCTTGTAGTGGATGTAGAGCGCGGCCGGGCTCATGCCGGCGCGGCCCGCGATGTCACGTGTGGTGGTGGCGTGGTACCCGCGCTCGGCGAACGCGTCGACGGCGGCGACGAGCAGCCGCCGCGCGGCGTCGGGGGTGACCTCCGACCACGGCTGGTACCCGCCGACCGTCTCCTCCGCGCTGTCCATCGCTCGCACTCACCCTCTTCGCCGTGTGGAAGTGAACACCTTACCGGAGGGTGAGCAAGCGCTTAGGGCTTCGGCTGGAAGGGTTCGTACTCGGCCAGGATCTTCTCCATCCTGGCCTGGTCGACCCTGCTGACGATCTGGCCCGCCTCCTGCCGGTCGCGGATCACCTTGGCGAGCGTGAAGGCCGAGGTGGTCAGGTAGAGGACGGCGATGCCGAGGAACCCCCGCACCCACGCGTCCGCGTCGAGGTTGTAGATGCCGACGGCCACCGCGCTCAGCGCGACGCCGAAGGAGGCGACGGCCTGGCCGTAGTACGCCCCCGTGTTCTGCTGCTTGACCGGTGTCTCGTTCATGGCCACAGCATCCGGCGGATGTGGCGGGGCCCACATCCGCGCGGATACTCATGCGCGTACTCAGAAGGCCGAGACCCCGGTGTGCGCCCGGCCGATGAGCAGCTTCTGGATCTGGCTGGTGCCCTCATACAGGGTCATCACGCGGGCGTCGCGCAGCAGTTTCCCGGCCGGGTACTCGTCGATGTAACCGTAACCGCCGTGCACCTGGAGGGCGTTGCTCGCGGCCCGGACGGCGGCCTCGGAGGCGAAGAGCTTCGCGGTGGAGGACTCGGTGGCGAACGGCCGCCCGCGGTCGATGAGGTCCGCGACCCGCCAGGTGAGCAGGCGGGCGGCGTCCACGTCGACCGAGATGTCGGCGATCAGCTCCTGGACCAGCTGGTGGTGGGCGATCGGCTTGCCGAACTGCTCGCGCTGGGCGGCGTACGAGACGGCCGCGTCGAGCGCCGCCTGGGCGATGCCGACACAGCCGGCGGCGACCGACATCCGGCCCTTGGCCAGCGCGGACATGGCGACCGAGAAGCCCTTGCCCTCCGGGCCGAGCATCGCGGAGGCGGGGACGCGGACGCCGTCGAGGGCGAGTTCGGCGGTGGCCTGGCCGCGCAGGCCGAGCTTGCCGTGGATCTCGCGCCGGGTGAGGCCGGGCGTGTCGGTGGGAACGAGGAAGGCGGAGACCCCTCGGTGGCCGGGTTCGTCGCCGGTGCGGGCGAAGAGCAGGACGACGTCGGCCCAGGTGCCGTTGGTGATGAACATCTTGCTGCCGCTGACCAGGTACGAGTCCCCCTCGCGCACGGCGCGGGTGGTGAGGCTGCCCGCGTCGGAGCCGGTGCCGGGCTCGGTGAGGCCGAAGCAGCCGAGCGCGTCCCCGGAGCACAGGCGGGGCAGCCAGGCGTGCTTCTGCTCCTCGGTGCCCCAGGCCGCGACGGTCTTGGCGACCAGGCCGAGGGAGACGGAGACGATGCCGCGCACGGCGGAGTCGCCGCGGCCGAGCTCCTCGGTGACCAGGACGTAGGAGAGGTGGTCGCCGCCGGAGCCGCCGTATTCCTCGGGGACGGTCAGGCCGAGGAAGCCGAGGTCCCCGAGCTTCTTCACGATGGCCCGGTCCACGCTCTCGGCGCGGTCCCACTCGGCCGCGTACGGGGCGACCTCGCGCTCGGTGAACTCGCGGGCGAGCCGGCGTACGGCCTCCTGCTCCTCGCTCAGCTCCAGGTTCACCGGGCACCTCCGGGCTTCTCGTCCGGCCGTTAACTAGCACCGGTAGTTTATGCGGGGCAGGCCCTACTATGTGGCGCATGGCCAGACCGCGCAAGCCTCTCCTCAGCAGAGCCCGCATCGTCGAGGCGGCGGCCGTGCTGGTCGACGCGGAGGGGCTGGAGGCGGTCTCGACGCGGCGGCTGGCGGCCGCGCTGGGGGTCAGCGGCCCGTCCCTGTACAACCACTTCCGCACGAAGGACGAGATCCTGGAGGCGGTGGCGGACGCGGTGAGCGCGCGGGTCGACTTGTCGATGTTCGAGGCTCCCGGCCCGGACTGGCGGGGCGCTCTGCACGCCTGGGCCCACTCGTACCGGGACGCCCTGTCCGACCATCCGAACATCGTGCCGGTGCTGGCGCGGGGGCCGGGCCGCCGCCCGGCGGGCCTGCGGCTGGCGGACGCCGTGTTCGGCGCGATGACGGCGGCCGGCTGGCCCCCGGCTCAGGCGACCCGGATCGGCGCGCTGATGAGGTACTTCATCCTCGGCTCGGCGGTGGCGTCCTTCGCCCGGGGTTTCGTGGACGACGAGACGGCATACGACCCGGCGGACTATCCACACCTGGGCCAGGCCCATCTGCTGGCCGAGCGCCAGCGCGAGGTGGACGAGGGCGCCTTCGAAACGGGCCTGGCGGCGCTGCTGGACGGGCTCTCCCTGCAGTACGAGGCGCTGGCGCACGACGTTCCCTGAGGCCGGGCGCGTGTCCCGCGTCGCGGGGCGGGGCGGGGCGGGCGGGGCGGGGCGGGAGCCGCGCGACGGGGAGGCCCTGCGCGCGGCGGCCCGCACCCGGCGGGAGACGGGCTAGAAGACGACCAGGGAGCGGCCGCCCTTGCCCGCCAGCATGGCGTCGAAGGCGGCCGGGATGCCGTCGAGCGTGATGCGGTCGGTGACCAGGGCTCCGAGGTCGAGACGGCCCGCGCGGACGTGTTCGGCGATCACCGGGAGGTCGCGGGCGGGGTCGCTGCTGCCGTAGACGCAGCCGGTCAGGGTGCGGGCGAAGTGGAAGATCTCCAGCGCGTGGAAGGTCACCTGCTGGTCCTTGCCGCCGATGCCCACGACCGTGGTGCGGCCGCCGCGGCGGGTGGACTCCCAGGCTCCGCGGATGGCCTCCGCCCGGCCGACGCATTCGACGGCGACGTCCGCGCCCTGACCGCCGGTGAGCGAACGGATCTGCTTGGCGGTGGTGTCGGAGGCGAGCACGAATTCGGTGGCTCCCGCCGCCCGGGCCAGTTCCTCCTTGGCCGGGGACACGTCGACGGCGATGACCGGGCCCGCCTGTGCGATCCGGGCGGACTGGAGGGCGGCCAGGCCGACACCGCCGACACCGAAGACGGCGACGGATTCGCCGGGGCGGACCTGGGCGCTGTGGTGGACGGCGCCGTAGCCGGTGAGGACCGCGCAGCCGAGCAGGGCGGCCTCGGCGAGCGGGATCCCGGCGGGTGCGGGCAGCACGCAGTTGGCCGCGACGACGGTCTCCTCGGCGAACGCGGCCACGTTCAGCCCCGGGTGCAGCTCGGTGCCTTGGGCGTCGTGCGCGTAGACGGCCCCGACGCCCGTGAGCGCGTTGGCGCAGAGCCAGACCTCGCCGATGGAGCAGTGGTGGCACTCCCCGCAGGACGGGGCCCAGTTGAGCACGACCCCGTCGCCGGGGGCGACGTGGGTCACGCCCTCGCCGACGGCGAGGACCGTACCCGCGCCCTCGTGGCCGAGGACGGCGGGAACGGGAACTCGCATGGTGCCGTTGGTGAGGGAGAGGTCCGAGTGGCAGACCCCGGCTGCGGTGAGCCTGACCCGGACCTGCCCGGGGCCGGGATCGGGCAGCACGATCTCCCGTATCTCCAGCGGGGCTCCGACGGCGGGCAGGATGGCGGCGCGGACCATGGTCGTCTTCTCCGGATCGGGGCGGCTCGGAACTGGCAGGACAGCTTAGAACTGCAACGACTTGGTCTGGAGGTACTCCGCCAGACCGTGCGGACCCAGCTCTCGGCCGACGCCCGACTGCTTGTACCCGCCGAAGGGCGCGAGCACGTTGAAGCGGCCGCCGTTGATGTCCACCTGCCCGGTGTCCATGCGGCGGGCGAAGGCCACGGCCGTCTCCTCGTCCGCGGCCCAGACGGCGCCGCCCAGGCCGTAGACGGTGCCGTTGGCGATGCGCAGAGCGTCCTCCTCGTCCTCGTAGGAGAGGATCGACAGCACCGGGCCGAAGATCTCCTCCTGGGCGATGGTCATGTCGGGTGTGACGTCGGCGAACACGGTCGGGGCGACGAAGTAGCCCCGTGCGTGCGGTGCGTCGGGCCCGCCGGCGACGAGGCGGGCGCCTTCCTCGATGCCCTTGGCGATGTATCCGCGCACGCGTGCGTGCTGCTTGGCGTTGACGACCGGGCCGAGGCGGGTGGCCGCGTCGCCGGGGTCGCCGGTGGGGTACGTGGCGACGGCGGCGGCTGCGAGCGCGACGGCCTCCTCGTACTGGTCCCGGTGGACGAGCATGCGGGTGAGCGCGTTGCAGCTCTGGCCGGCGTTGTTCATGACGTGGCCGACGCCGGTCGCGACGGCCTTGGCCAGGTCGGCCCCGGGCAGGATGACATTGGCCGATTTTCCGCCCAGCTCGAGGGCGACCCGCTTGATGGCGGCACCGGCGGTGGCGCCGATCTGCTTGCCGACAGCGGTCGAGCCGGTGAAGGAGACGAGGTCGACTCCCTCGTGCGCGGCCAGCGCCTGGCCGGCGACCGGACCCGTGCCGGTCACCAGGTTGAAGACTCCGGCCGGGATGCCCGCCTCGTGCACGGCTTCGGCGAAGAGCTGTGCGGTCAGCGGGGTGTCCTCGGCCGGCTTGAGGACGAGGGTGCAGCCGGCGGCGAGAGCGGGCGCCACCTTTGCAACGACCTGGTGCAGCGGGTAGTTCCAGGGCGTGATGGCTCCGACCACACCGACCGGTTCCAGCAGCACGGTGGAGTTCCCGATCCGCTCCTCGAAGGCGTACGAGGCGGCGAGTTCGGCGTAGGAGGAGGCCACGGCGATCGGCGCGCCGACGTGGACCATCTCCGCGAAGCCGAGCGGAGAGCCGAGCTCCGTGGTGATGAGCTCGGCGATCTCGCTCTTGCGGGCGATCAGCACGTCGCGGAGCGCGCCGATCAGCGCTGCCCGCTCGGCCGGAGCCGTGGCCGCCCAGCCGGGGAAGGCCTCGCGGGCCGCGCGTACGGCGGCGTCCACGTCGTCGGCGGTGCCGGCCGGAACCGAGGCGATGACCAGCTCGTCGGCCGGGTTGACGACCTCGATCCGGTCGCGTCCGGCGGCGGGCCGCCATTCGCCGCCGATGTACATCCCGTCGTGGGCCTTCATGGCAATCCTCCCGAGCACGCACCAGCGCGTAGACCTGACGTCGTCGACACCCTACAAACTAGCGTCGGTAGTTTTCGGAAGGCCAGCGACGGCCGGAATCAGATGATGCCGAAAAGCATCCCTGCCGCGAGGACGACCAGAGAGGTCAGGGCCGCCCATTTCACGGTGAAGCGGGTGTGGTCGCCGAACTCGACCTTGGCCATGCCGACGAGGACGTAGACGGCCGGAACCAGCGGGCTGGACATGTGCAGGGCCTGGCCGACCAGGGAGGCGCGGGCGATTTCGAGCGGCGAGACCCCGTGGGCGGCTCCGGCCTCGGCCAGGACGGGGAGCACGCCGAAGTAGAACCCGTCGTTGGACATGAAGTAGGTGAGCGGCAGGCTGAGCAGGCCGGTGACCAGGGCCATGTGGGGGCCCATGCCCTCGGGGATGGCGCCGACGAGCCAGTCGGCCATGTGCTTGACCATGCCCGTGCCGGTGAGGACGCCCGTGAAGACGGCGGCGGCGAAGACCATGCCCGCGACGTTGAGGACGTTGTCGGCGTGGGCGGCGATCCGGGCCTTCTGGTCGGGCATGTGCGGGAAGTTGACGGTGAGGGCGAGGGCGGCGCCGAGCAGGAACAGCACCGGGATGGGCAGCAGTTCCATGATCATCGCGGTTAGGAGGGCGATCGTGAGGCCCGCGTTGAACCAGTACAGGCGCGGCCGCAGGGTCGCGCGGTGGGGGTCGAGGCCCCGGAGGCCGTCCTCGGGGACGCCGGGGGCCGACTCGGAGCCGCCCGTCGCGTGGCGGTCGCCCGTGGCGGCGGAGCCGCCGGCCGCAGCGCCCGGCGCACCGGCGGCCGGGCCGGCGGAGGCCCCGGTACCGGCGGCCACCAGCGCGGCGGCGACCTCAGGCGCGGGCTCCTCCTGGACGTCCGTGTCCGCGTCCGCGTCCTTGCCGCTGTTCTCGCCCTTGACCTTGGCCTTGTCCTTGTCCACGGGGAGGGCAAGGAGGCCGACCCGGCGGCGCTCCTTCACGCCGAGGACGTACGCCAGGACGAAGACGAAGAGCAGGCCCACCGCGAGGGCCGGGATCATCGGGACGAAGATGTCGGCGGCGTCGAGCTTGAGCGCGGTGGCGGCGCGGGCCGTGGGTCCGCCCCAGGGCAGGGTGTTCATGACGCCGTTGGCGGTGGCGGCGACGCCCGTCATGACCACCAGGCTGAGGCCGAGCCGCTTGTACAGCGGATACATCGCCGAGACGGTGATCATGAAGGTGGTCGACCCGTCGCCGTCGAGCGAGACGATGGCGGCGAGGACGGCGGTGCCGACGACGACGCGCATCGGGTCGGCCTTGCAGAAGCGCAGGATGCCCCGTACGACCGGGTCGAAGAGGCCGACGTCGATCATCACGCCGAAGTAGACGATGGCGAACATCAGCATGGCGGCGGTCGGCGCGAGTTTGCCGACGCCGTCGATGACGTAGTCGCCGAGGTGCGCACCCTTGCCTGCGAACACGCAGAAGAGCGCGGGAATGAGGACGAGCGCCGCGATGGGCGACATTTTCTTCATCATGATCAGGACCAGGAACGTCGCGATCATGGCAAAGCCGAGGAAGGTCAGCATGGGGGGAAGGTAGGTGCCGCCTCCTTATGCCAACAAGACGTCTGCGCGTGAGCAATACGAGCAAAACCCCAGCTCAGGGCAGGGGTGTGAGCTCGACGGGGAAGCCGTTGAGCACGGCCGTGCCGGACAGCGGGTCGAGCCGGGTGCCGTCGAGCAGCTGGTTGACGTTGACGCCGGGTGTGGCGGAGGCGACCGAGAGCCTCGAACCGGCGCGGTCGTGGCCCCAGCCGTGCGGGAGGCTCACCACTCCGGTGCGGACGGCGTCGGTGACCTCGACGGGCACCTCCAGGCTGCCGCCGTCGGCGGTGACCCTGGCCCGGCCGCCGTCGGCCAGTCCCAGCCGGTCCGCGTCCTGCGGGTGGATCTGAAGTGTGCAGCGGTTGGAACCTCCGGTGAGGGCCGGGACGTTGTGCAACCAGCTGTTGTTGGACCGCAGATGGCGGCGGCCCACGAGCACCAGGGCCGCGGGGCGGTCGGCGAGCGCCGCGCGCATCCTGGGGAGCTCGGCCGCGATCGGGTCCGGGAGCAGCTCGATCCTGCCGCTGCGGGTCTTCAGCACGCCCGGGAGCCGGGGCCGCAGCGGGCCCAGGTCGATGCCGTGCGGATGCGCGAGCAGCCGCTCCAGGCTGAGCGCGTACATGGCCGCCTCCCCCTCGGCGTGCGCCCCCGCGTCGGCCTCGGCGTCGGCGTCGGCGGGGCCGGGGTCGGCCTCGTCAGTACCGGCGAACCGGTCTCCGTACGGCCCGAGTCGGAGCATCAGGTCGAGCCGCCGCTCGGGGCCGCTCCCGCCCTTGAGCAGGCCGGCGAGGCTCGCCGGGTCCTGCCCGTACACCCGTGAGCGGGGGTCCGCGGTCTCCTTGGCAAGAGCGGCCCGGATGGCCAGTTCGTCGACGGCGTCCGGGGCGGCGGAGCCGTGCATGCCGGAGACGGCCAGCACGAGACGGGCCTGGATCTCGCACTCGTCCATCCGCCCCTCCTCAAGCGGTACGACGGCCGGCGAGTAGCGCGCCTGGTTGTGCACGGCGAATCCGTTGAACGCGAAGTCGAAGTGCGCGCTCTGGGACGGCGGCGGCGGGGGCAGCACGACGTGGGCGTGGCGTGAGGTCTCGTTCAGGTACGGGTCCACGGAGACCATGAAGTCGAGGCCGGCCAGCGCCCGGTCGAGCCGGTCGCCGTCAGGTGCGGACAGGACGGGGTTCGCGGCGATGGCGATCAGGACCCGTACCTGCCCGTCGCCCGGGGTCTCGATCTCCTCCGCGAGGGCGGCGATGGGCAGTTCGCCCTTGGCCTCGGGGTGGCCGCTGACCCGGCTGGACCAGCGGCCGAGGGCGAACCCCTTGCCAGGACGGGCGGGCCTGGGTGCGGGGGCCGTCGCGGAGAGCGGGAAGAGAGCTCCGCCCGGCCGGTCCAGGTTGCCGGTGAGGATGTTCAGTACGTCGACCAGCCAGCTGGCGAGCGTGCCGTACTCGACGGTGCAGCTGCCGATCCGTCCGTAGACGGCGGCGGTGGGCGCGGCCGCGAGGTCGCGGGCGAGGGTGCGGATCTCGGCCGCCGTGAGGTCGCAGGCGGGGGCTACGGCCTCAGGGGTGAAACTCCCGAGCGCGGCGGCGAGTTCCCCGAGGCCCTCGGTGTGTTCCTCCAGCGCGCCCGGGGCGGCGAGCTTCTCGGCGAGCAGAGTGTGCGCGAGCGCGGCGAGCAGGAGCGCGTCGCTGCCGGGGCGCGGCGCCAGGTGGCGGTCGGCGAGCCGGGCGGTGCGGGTGCGGCGCGGGTCGACGACGACCAGGGTGCCGCCGCGGGCACGCAGGGCCTTCAGCTTGCCGGGGAAGTCGGGGGCGGTGCAGAGGGAGCCGTTGGACTCGACCGGGTTGGCGCCGAGGAGCAGCAGGAAGTCGGTGCGGTCGAGGTCGGGGACCGGGATGGCGAAGGGATCGCCGAACAGCAGCCCGCTGGAGACGTGTTTGGGCATCTGGTCGAGCGTGCTGGCGGTGAAGAGGTTGCGGGTGCCGAGTGCCTTGAGGAGCAGCGGCGGGTAGAGGGCACCCGCCATGGTGTGGACGTTCGGGTTGCCGAGGACGACCCCGGCCGTCTGCGCCCCGTACTCCCCGACGAGGGCGGGGACGGCGGCGGCGATCGCGTCGAAGGCCTCCTCCCAGGTGGCTTCCCGCAGCTTGCCGTCACGGCGGACGAGCGGAGCGCGCAGCCGGTCGGGGTCGGAGTCGATCGCTCCGAAGGCTGCGCCCTTGGGGCAGATGAAGCCGCGGCTGAAGACGTCCTCGCGGTCGCCGCGGGCGCCGGTGACGGCGGCGTCCCCGATGGTGAGGGTGAGGCCGCAGGTGGCTTCGCACAGGGGGCAGATGCGCAGGGCGGTGCGGGGCATGGGGCCCTCCTTGGACGGCTGGCTGCGGCGCGGGGCGCGGGGGCACCGAGCATACCGACCGGTAGGCACGGGGGGCAGGGGTCTGCGGGAGCAGCCTTCGAGAAGTTCGGGAAGGGCCGGACGGACGGCAGAGTGGCGAGGGCCGGGGGGCGGCCCGGGCCAGGGGGCGACCCGAGCCAGGGGGCGGGGTTCAGTCCAGCACGCGGGACAGGTAGGCGTGCATCATCGCCCGGGTCTCGGCGACGATGCCGGGATCCCCCGCCGGGTCGGCGCGGAAGGCCAGCTGGATCAGAGCGTCGGTGGCCTCGACGGCGACCAGTACGGCCCGCTCCAGGGTGGCATCGGGAGTCAGGCCGAGATGGGCGCAGAGCAGTTCGGTGAGACGGGCCGCGACCAGGTGGTTGGGGTCGGCCTCCGGGCCGTCGGGCGGCGGCGCGGGCACGCCGAAGTCGACGAGCGCGAAGCCGGGGACGCTGCGCTTCATGGTCAGGTACTCGTCCAGCACCGCGTCGACGACGGGCCGCCAGTCCGTGGCCGGGAGGTCGGCGAGCCGGTCGGCGATGCCGTCGGCGTAGTGGTCCAGATTGCGGTGGGCAAGGGCGATGGCCATGGCCCGCTTGTTGCCGAAGAAGCGGTAGACCGAGCCGATCGGCACGCCGGCGCGCAGGGCGACGGCGCGGGTGCTGAGGTTCTCGTACCCGGTCTCGTCGAGCAGTTCGGCGCAGGCGTCGAGGATCCGGGCGAGCCGGTCGGCGCTGCGCTGCTGGATCGGAGCGCGGCGCAGGGAGTGGGCGGGAGGCACGGGGTCCATCATGCCGTTCCTCGGTTCTCTGTCGAGCGGAGCACCGGCCTCAGTTCAGCAGGAGGCTCAGCCCGCCGATGGTGTACGTGATCATCAGCGCGAGCAGCGGCAGCTGGCCGGCCACCGCTTTCGCTGGCGGAAAGAGGCGTACGGAGCGGTCGTGGGCGGCGACGACGCCGAGTACGTGGCCGGTGACGACGGCGACGACCTGGAGGGCGGCGAGGCCGCCGGGACCCAGGAGCGGGGCGGGTTCGGGGGCGTTGTCAGTGCCGGCTGCAATGCTTACTGTGCGTGGTCCTTCGGTTACCAGGAGGGAGAAGTAGTGGGCGGTGAGATAGCCGAGCGCGATCGGTACGAGTGAGTGCGCGAAGGCGGTCAGCGGGCGGGGGTGCGGTCCGCTGACGAGGCGGGTGGCCGCGGCGCACATGCAGTACAGGGTGGCGACGAGGGCGACGGAAGCGAGGAGTCCGAGGGTGGCCGTGGGGGTGCGGCCGAGAGGGGAGGTCTGCAGGGTGTTGATCCACGAAGGGTTGTCGGAGAAGCCGTCGTAGGCGGTGGAGCCGAGCAGGACGCAGACGGTGGCGACGAGTCCGGGCCGCTCGGGTGTCGCGTCGAGTCCGTGGAAGGGGTTACCGAGAACCAGGCGGCCGTCGCTGCGACGGCCGAGGAGGGAGAGGCGGGCCAGGAGGGCCGAATACGCGTCGAAGGCGTCTCCGTCGTCGAACCAGCGCTCGCCGAAGCGGGCGGCGAGCAGGAGCTGGGCGGTGGCGTAGACGGTGAGGGCGACGAGAAGGGTGGTGGTGGATGCGGGATCGGGAGCGACGAGTTCGAGCCACGTGAAGGCGAACAGCCCGGCCGCGGCGGGCCATTGGCCGAGACGCGGGGGAAGGGGGCGGTCGGGGTCGAGGCGATGCCGGGCACGGCGGAGCAGGCGGTGCAGGGTGCGGAGCGGGTTGAGCAGGCGCCAGACGGGGCCGAGAAGGAGGGAGGCGGGGACGAGTCCGACCCAGAAGAGGACGTAGACGGCGCCGGGAGCGGGGTTGCGCGCGGGGTCGTCGGGACCGAGGAGGAGGTGGAGGAGGACCCCCAGGGCAGCGGCGAGCCCGAGTCCGCGCAGGGCGGTGCGGGTGACCGGCGCGTCGGCCACCCGTTGGAGGGCGGCGGGCAGGGCGCGACCCGAGCGGTCGGCCTGGAAGCGGGAGGTGGACCAGAGCAGGCCGAGGGCGAGGAAGGAGATGAAGAGCGCGGCGAAGGCACCGGCGAATGCGTAGAAGGGAGAGATCGGCAGATCGTGCTGGGAACCGATCCCGTGCGCGAGCGCGGTGAGCGGATCGGCCGGGTGAAGGACCACGTCCTGGCCGTCGCCGCCACCACCGCCGCCCGGGGCGGCGCCCAGGGCGGCGCCCGGCCCGACGGAGGTCACCACCGGCCCACCCGGGGCAGTGACCCGCGCCGGCCCCGGCCTGGCATCCCGGACGTGGGCCCACGTCCAGGGGCCCGGGCC
>NZ_JBIAHP010000023.1:56103-144344 GCF_042870715.1 Streptomyces sp. NPDC006463
GCCCGGCGGGCCCCCCGCCCGGCGGCCCGCCCCCCCCCCCCCCCGGGGGGCGGGCCCCCGCGCCGCCCCGGGCCGGCCCCCCGGGCGGGGCCCCCCCGCCCCGGGGCCCGGGCCGGGACGAGGGCCCGGGCCGGGACGAGGGCCCGGACTGGGACGAGGGCCCGGACTGGAACGGGGGCCCGGACCGGAACGGGGGCCCGGACCGGGATCTCGTGCGGCGTCGGCCGTGTCATCGGGGGCGGCTGCGGGGTCATCGGACGAGGAGCTGGGTCAGGACGAGGGCGGACTCGTGGGTTTCGACCTCGAACAGGCCGGTGCGGTCGGCCGTCAGGATCAGGGTGGCCTCCTGGCCTGCGGGCAGAACGAGTTCCTTGTCGTAGCCGTGGACGTGCAGGGTGTCCGCGCGGTCGCTGGTGACGCGCAGGGCGACCCGCTCTCCGTGCCGGAGCTCGGTGCGGGCGGGGGCGGGGCTGACCTTGCCGTCGCGGACGGTGATGGCGACCGTCCGGTCGGCCTGCTCCGGCGGGGCTTCGCCGTGGCTGTGCCCCCCGGACTGGCCCGCAGCGGCGGCGGTGAGCGGGGTCGTGCCCTCGACCGGCTTGCCGGACACCGCCCAGGCGGTGTGGTCGTCCGCGTACAGCCGGACGGTCAGGGTGTGCGCGCCCTCGGGGACCTGCGCTGCGGGCAGGTGGAACCACGGGCCGTACAGTCGGGCCAGTTTGCGGCCGTCGAGCTCCAGGTGGGCGTGGCCGGCGCCCGGGAGGGCGGCGCCGCCGGTGCTGTCGGGGGTGAAGCGGAAGTTCTTCACCGCCAGCTGGAGGTTCCAGCCGTCCTCCGAGTCCGGGCGGGCGGTGAGCCGCACTTCCGGCGCGCCCTCGGCCGGGACCTCGCGTAGCCGGTGGCCGGCGCCGTCGTCGGTGGTGAGCAGGGTGCCCGTGCTCCCGGACGCCTGCTCGTGGGTGGTGCCGGGCTTGTGGTGGGTCGTGGCCCGCCCGCCGCAGCCCGTCGCCGCTCCGGACGCGAGCAGCAGCACGAGGGCGAGCAGCGCCGTGGTGCGGGCGGTCCGGCCCGGCCTGCGGCGCGGGCTGGGCGGCGTACCGCAGGCGTCGCACCCGATGCGGTCGTCGGGCTGGTCGGTCACGGCTGGCCTCCTGCGGCCGGGGTGGCGGGGTCGGCGGTCACGGCGTGGGGCCCGAGGTGCGGTCCGGCGTGGAGTCCGGGGTGGGCGGGGGTTCGGGGGCCGCCGCGTCGAGGGCCGGTGCGGGGCCGGCCGGCACCGGCTCCCGGTCGCCCACCGGATCGCCGCCGGGGCCGGGGGGCAGGGCCGGGGTGCCGGGGCGGGCCGAGGCGACGACCGCCCACAGGATCCAGACGACGGCGACCAGGGACCGTACCCAGGCGGGGCTCAGGGGGGTCCAGGGGATCATCAGGACCGCCTTGTCGAAGGCGTCCAGCAGGGTGAGCCCGGCCAGCAGCAGGGTCAGGCGGGCAAGCCAGGGGCGGGTGGGGCGCAGAGCGAGCCCGACGCCCGTCCACCACAGTCCGAGGAGGATCAGTGCCAGTGCGGGGAGGGAGCTGGCGACCAGCCCGGCCGTGGAGCCGGCCACGTCCAGGGCCAGGCCCGCCAGGCCCAGGAGCGAGGCCGCCGTGCCCAGGCGCGAGCCGCGCAGGCGGCGCCACCACAGCACCCCGCCGACCAGGAGGAGGACGCCCGCCACGGCGAGCGCGATCTGGGTCTCCACGCGTTCCAGACCGCGGGCGCCGTACCAGTCGCAGCCGGCCGGGAGTTTGCGTGCCTGGACGCTGTAGTCCGCGCAGACGAGCAGCTGGACCAGCTTCACCGGTTCGCCGACCAGGCGGGCCGAGGCGCCGGTGACGTCTCCGCGCGCCTTCCCGCACCGCGGCACGGTGCCCGGCGTCGAGCCGTCGGGGCCGTCCTGCCAGCAGTTGGCGCGCCCCTGGCCGTCCCACCAGACGTCCATGCCGTTGGGGCGGGCGGCTCCGGACTTGTCCTTGCCCAGGGTGTTCCCGGCGTACCGGTTGTGATGGGAGGTGTCGGCCTGCTTCGACCACTTCTCCTCGCCGCGGATGAAGGCGGGGACGGCGCTGAGGAAGAAGCCCGCGCGCTGGTGCCCGTACACCCAGTTGTCCTCGTAGATGTTCCAGTTTCCGCCCGCGGTGATGATGCCGGTGCCCGGCGGCATGGAGATCTGCGGGCAGACGACGCCGCGCTCGTAGCCGCGCTCGACCGGCGGCTTGGCGCAGGTGCCGTCGGCGACGTACCCGTAGTAGTCCTGGTTGTTGTCGTGGATGAGGTTCCGCTCGAACTTGGCGTGGTTCTGCGGGAGTCCGGGGTGGCCGGGGAAGGCGCTGTCCATCGAGGCGCCGCCCATGTTCTGGTCGAACTCGTTGTCGTGCACCCACACCGAGTCGCCCGCGGTACCGGAGTAGCCGACCATGTTGTGATGGCTGTGGCAGCCGGTGATCTCGATCGAGTAGCGGGGGACTTCGTAGCCCCGGCCGTCGTTGATGTTGGAGGCGCTGCCGGGGTAGATGCCGGAGTCTCCGTTGCCGTACGACTCGCAGTTCTTGTAGAGCCCGTGGTCGCTGGCGAAGGTGAGGAAGCCGTATTCGTCGTTCCACCGGGTCAGCACGTCGTCGATGACGAACCCGTCGCCCGCCAGCACGTACAGCGAGTTGAAGGTGGTGCGCTGGGCGGTGAAGTTGCGGAAGTAGACGCCGTTGGACTTGTCGGCGCGGATGCCGTTCAGCTTCTGGTATTTGGCGTCGACGATCACGTCCAGCCGGGACGCGCCCGTGCCCTCGATCTGCAGGTTCGTCTTGCCGAGGATGGCGACGAGGTTCTGGTTGTGCCGGCAGGCGACCTGCTGCTCGTAGGTCAGGATCTGGTAGCCGAGCGCGGAGTTCGGGGCCTTCAGCTCCGCGCACTGACCCGTCGGCTTCCCGAGCGAGGGCTCCTCCTCGTACAGGCCGGGGAGGATCGCGATGTTCATCCCGGGCCGGTCGACGGCGTCGACGGCCTCCTGGAGGTGCCGGTAGCCGCTCTTCTCGCACCGCTCGTACAGGGCGAGGTTCCGCTGTCTGAGCTCCTCGGGGAAGGCGGATATCCGGCGTTCGAACTCGGGGCGGCCCGTCTTGCAGACCACCAGGTCGGGCTCGGCCCTGCGGTACTCGGGCACGGATCCGGAGCCGTCGGGGAGGGTGACGGGGCGTTCCTCGTGCGCGCGGGCGGCGGGCGCGGCGGCGAGGAGGGACAGGAAAGCGAGGAGGGCGGCGAGGAGCGCCGCCGGCACGGCAGGGAACCTGCGGGTCCACGACATGCGCGTGAGAGTAGAGCATTGTTCATCTTTTGGGATCCCCCTCTGCATGAATCCGCCGCGAGGGGGCGCCGCCGCGAAAAGCACCGTTGACGCGCGGGCCGCGGAATCCTACTGTCACCCATAGGATTCCTTCGACGGAGTGGGAGCAGCACATGAGCGAGCAGGCCAGGAAGACGGCGGAGGCGCTGGAGTACCTCACCGGCTTCGGCAACGAGCACAGCTCGGAGGCCGTCCCCGGCGCGCTGCCGCTCGGCCGGAACTCGCCCCAGCGCGCACCCCTGGGCCTCTACGCCGAGCAGCTCAGCGGCTCCGCCTTCACCGAGCCGCGCACCCACAACCGCCGCTCCTGGCTCTACCGGATCCGCCCCTCGGCCGCGCACCCGCCCTTCATCCGGATCGACAACGGGGCCCTGCGCACGGCGCCGTTCACCGAGGCCGCGGCGGACCCCAACCGGCTCCGCTGGAACCCGCTGCCCGACCCGGCCCCCGGCACCGACTTCCTGGCCGGTCTGTGGACCCTGGGCGGCAACGGTGACGCCGCCCAGCGCGCCGGCATGGCCATCCACCTCTACGCCGCCAACGCCTCGATGACCGACCGGGTGTTCAGCGACTCCGACGGCGAACTGCTGATCGTCCCCGAGCGCGGCGGACTGCTCCTGCGGACCGAGTTCGGCCTGCTCTCGGTCCGGCCAGGCGAGATGGCCCTCGTCCCCCGCGGTGTCCGCTTCCGCGTCGAGCTCCAGGACGCCGGCACCGACGCCGCGGCCCCCGCCCGCGGCTACGTGTGCGAGAACTACGGCCAGCCCTTCGAGCTGCCGAACCTGGGCCCGATCGGCGCCAACGGCCTCGCCGCCGCTCGGGACTTCCGCGCCCCGGTCGCCGCGTACGAGGACAGCGAGCGCCCGACCGAGGTGGTCAACAAGTTCTGCGGCAACCTCTGGTCGGCCACCTACGACCACTCGCCGCTCGACGTCGTCGCCTGGCACGGCACCCACGTGCCGTACGTCTACGACCTGCGCCGCTTCAACGTCCTGGGCTCGATCAGCTACGACCACCCCGACCCGTCCATCTTCACGGTCCTGACCTCGCCCTCCGACACCCCGGGGCTGGCGGGCGTCGACTTCGTGGTCTTCGCCCCGCGCTGGCTGGTCGGCGAGGACACCTTCCGCCCGCCGTACTTCCACCGCAACGTGATGAGCGAGTACATGGGCCTGATCGAGGGCGCCTATGATGCCAAGGCCGAGGGCTTCGTGCCGGGCGGCGGCTCGCTGCACAACATGATGTCCGCGCACGGCCCGGACCGGGAGACCTTCGACCGGGCCAGCGCCGCGGAGCTGAAGCCGCAGAAGATCGACGACGGCCTGGCCTTCATGTTCGAGACCCGCTGGCCGATCACCGCCACCGCCCAGGCGGCCGGCGCGGATCACCTCCAGCGGGGTTACGACGACGTGTGGCAGGGTCTGCAGCGCCACTTCCGCGCCTGACCCGCGCTGCGTACGCTCGCCTGCGCGACCCGCCCGCCGCGGGCGCAGGCGCCCGCCGCCAGCCGCATGCCGCCCCGTCCAGCCGTACGGAGAACCACCCGTGACCGCCTTCGCCCCCGACTCCCTGGTGCTGAACCGGAAACTGCCCCTCTGGTACCAGGTGTCGCAGTCGCTGCGCGCCTCGATACTCGGGCGCACCCCGGACGCCTCGCTGCGCCTGCCCACGGAGGAGCAGCTCGCCGAGCACTACGGGGTGAGCGTGCTGACCATGCGGCAAGCGCTCAAGGAGCTGGAGGGCGAGGGCCTGATCAGCCGGCACCGGCGGCGCGGCACGTTCATCGAGCCGGGCGCGCTGCGCGGCGCCCCGGTGCGGCTGCTGGGCTCGGTCGACGCGATCGTGGCGCAGCAGTCGGGCGACCGTACGACGATTCTCGGCCACGGGCGCACCGCCGTGTCCGGGGAGCTGCTGGCGCACTTCCCGGACACGCCCGAGGTGGTCACCTACCGCCGCCTGCGGCACGACCGCGCGAGCGGCGAGCCGACGAACTGGGTGGAGAACGCGGTCCTTCCGGAGTTCGCCGAGGCGGTGGATCTGGCCGACCTCGAACGCTGGCCGATGACGAAGGTCCTGCGGGACGTCGTGGGGGTGCGCATCAGCCGGATCACGGACACGGTGGAGGCCCGGCTCGCCGACCCGGAGACGGCCGAGCTGCTCCAGGTCCCGCTGCTCAGCCCGATCCTGCACTACACGGGCGTGACCTACGACGAGGACGGCCGGGTGGTGGACGTGGCGAGGATCCGCTACCGCGGCGACCGGTTCTCCTTCACGGTGACCGTCGACGCGCACTGAGCTGCGGCGGCAGCAGCTCCCTGCGGCCGGTTACTTCTCGTCGTCCTCCGTGGTGCGCTCACCCTCCGCCTGGGACGGCGTCGTCCGCATCGTCTGGGGGTGCCGCTGCTTGCGCTGGGCCTCGTCCATGTCCTCTTCGAGCCGCTCGCCCTCGGCCTGCGAAGGAGTCGAGTATTCGTCGTACTGACTCATGACCGTCTCCTCGGTCGATACGGTGCGCATGCGATGGATGCCCATATAGGACTTATGCCTACATAAGGAGCGTAGCGCTTCGGCCTGGACGCAGCCCGGCCACCGGATGCCGTCGCTACCATCGGCGGCGTGAGCGAAGACGTACCGCTGCTGGACGATCTGATGCCCTGGGCCGTGGGGAGCCTGCGCCTGGGCCGGGACTGGGTGGCCGCGCCCGATCCGGCGGCCCTGCGCGCCCGCTGGGCCGCCCTGACCGGCGCCGAAGCCGCCGAGCGGGAGCGGCTGTTCCGCCCGAGCCGCAGCCGTACGCCCGCCGCCGGCGCGGCCGCGCTGCCCGGTCAGCGCTCGGCCACCGCCCGTTTCGCCGACGCGCCCGGCCCCTGCCCCGAGCCCGTACGGGTCCTGCGCGACCCCTTCGACCAGCAGTGGCTGCTGCCCGACCAGCGGCTCATCGACATGGCCCGCCCGGAGCTCTGGCGGGTCCTGGACGAGCATCAGCTGTTCACCGTGGAGACCCCCGACCTGCTGGTCACAGCGCACCTCCCGGCGGGCCGTCTCGGCCGGATCCGACCGTTGCACCGGCGCCCCGGCGGCGCCGAGCCGAATCTCGCCCCCGGCCTGCTGCCGCTGCTGGGCGAGCGGTACGGCGGCTGGGCCGCCCCCGAGGACATGCTGTGCTGGATCCTCGCGGCGGGCCGCCCAGGGCCGCGGGGGTACGAGGTCCCGCTCACCGCCGACCCGGAGCGCTGGCGGGCCGGGCTGGAGCTGGGCCACCGGCTGCTCGGCGTGCAGCTGCGCGGGGTCCGCGGCGGGGAACCGCCCCGGCTGCCCGGCGGGCGCCGCCCGTACGTCCGCTCGGCACTGGTGGCGTGGCCGCACGAGCTCGCGTACGACCCCGCGAGCGAGACGCTGAGCCTCGGCGGCGGGACCGTGTCCCCCGTACCGGCCGGCGCGTGGGAGTACGAGGCGCAGGGCGTGCGGGTGCTGGAGGCGTGGCTCGCCGCCCGCGGCGAGCACCGAGACCCGGCCGCCGACGGGCTGGAGGCGCTCGGCCCGGCCGAGTGGCCGCAGGCCTGGACCTCTGAGCTGCTGGCCCTGGTCACGACCCTGGCACTGCTGGCCGACCTGGCCCCGGAGCGGGCCGCGTTCGAGCCGGGCCCCGGGCTGTCCGCCGGCGAGCTGCGCGCGGCCGGGGTGCTGCCGCCGCCGCACTGGGCCAGGCGTCCGGCCTCGGTCCTGGACCACCAGGAGGAGGGCCCGGGCGGGCAGTTCGCCCTGCTCTGACTCCGACTGCCGGAACCCGACCCGGGCCCGGCCCCGGCCGTCGGCCCCTGGCCGTCGACCCCGGACCCCCGGACCCCCGGACCCCCGAACCCCGGCCACCGGCCACCGGCCGCCCGCCGCCCGCCGCCCGCCGCCGGACAGGAGGGTTACGGACCCCACGCCCCCAGCAGCCGCGACAACGAGCGGTCGAACGCCGCGACCAGATCCGGCCCCGCCTCGGTGATCGGCGCGGCGCCGCCCGCGAGGGCCGCCGCCAGCCGCGGGTACTGCCCGGTGGCCAGCCGTGAGCCGATCCACGCCGCCCGTACGCCCTGCTCCTCGGCCTCGCTCCAGGGCAGCGCCCGGGCCCGCTCGGCCAGCGCCAGCTCGCCCGTCACGTAGGTGGACACCATGCCGTTGACCGCGGCGATCAGCTCCAGCTTCTCGCCGTCCGGCGCCGCCAGCGGCGCCAGGCAGTCCAGGCTGTGCTCCAGGTACCGCAGGGCGTTGGGGCTGAAGCCGTGGACCGGGCTCAGCAGCCGGGGCAGCCACGGGTGCCGGTGCATCAGCGCCCGCGTCTGGCGGGCGAGCGCGAGCAGATCGGCCCGCCAGTCGCCGGTCGGCGCGGTGAACTCGTACTCCCCGCTGACCGCGTCGACCATCAGCTCGTAGAGGTCCTCCTTGCGCGGCACGTAGTTGTACAGGGACATGGTCCCGGCGCCGATCCCGGCCGCCACGCGCCGCATGGAGACGGACTCGATCCCCTCCTCGTCGGCGATCCGCACCGCCTCGGCGGCGATCGACTCGCGGCTGTGCGCGGGCCGGGGTCCGCGGCCGGCCCGCTGCGGGCGGGCCCAGATCACTTCGGGTTCAGCGGGTCGCCCGCCGGCAGTCATCGCTCAGATCACCTCGTCGTCTCGCCACCATCTTAGTTACGTACGCCGTACGTAGTGCGGTAAGGTGCCGCACATGACGACTACGTACGCTGTACTTAGTGAAGGTCTGGAGAAGAACTACGGGCAGGTCCATGCCCTGCGCGGCCTCGATCTCGCCGTGTCCGAGGGCACGGTCTGCGGTCTCCTCGGCCCCAACGGCGCGGGCAAGACCACCGCCGTCCGGATCTTCACCACGCTCACCGAACCCACCGGCGGCCGCGCCCTCGTCGCGGGCCACGACGTCACCCGCGACCCCGCGGTCGTCCGCCGCGCCATCGGGGTCACCGGCCAGTACGCCTCCGTCGACGGGGATCTGACGGGCCGGGAGAACCTGCGGCTCTTCGCCCGCCTCGCCGGACTGCGCGGCTCCGCCGGCCGGGACCGCGCCGACGGGCTGCTGGAGCGCTTCGGGCTCGGCGAGGCCGCCGACCGGGTGGCCGGCACCTGGTCGGGCGGCATGAAGCGGCGCCTGGACCTGGCCGCCGGACTGATCACCCGCCCCCGCGTGCTCTTCCTGGACGAACCGACCACCGGCCTGGACCCGGCGGCCCGCGAGCAGATCTGGACCGCGGTACGGGACCTCGCCGCGGAGGGCACCACGGTGCTGCTGACCACCCAGTACCTGGAGGAGGCCGACCGGCTCGCCGACGACATCGTGGTCGTCGACCGCGGCCGGGCCGTCGCCACCGGCACCCCGGCGGAACTGAAGGCCCGGATCGGCGCCTACGCCGAGGTCGCCGTCGCCGCGCGCGAGGCCCTGTCCGGCGCCGCCGTCGTACTGGACCAGCTCACCGGCGGCCGACCGGTACTCGACGAGGAACGGCTCACCGCCGGTGTCACCGTGCTCGACTCCGGCCTCACCCTGCCCCGGATCATCCGCGCGCTCGACACGGCCGGTGTCCCGGTCACCGACGCGAGCCTGCGCCCGCCCACCCTCGACGAGGTGTTCCTGCGCCTCACCCGCGTCCCCGTGGCCCGGAAGGAGAACGCCGCATGAGCAGCGTGCTGTCCGACGGCGGAGCCGTCCTCACCCGCCAGCTCCAAAAGGCCCGGCACGCCCCGGCGCTGCTGATCCTCACCCAGACCATGCCGATCACCATGCTGCTGTTCTTCGGCTACGTCTTCGGCAGCGCGCTCGCCATGCCGGGTACGGAGTACCGCGAGTTCCTGGTACCCGGCCTGCTCGCCGCGACCGCCGCGAACGGCCTGATGACGGGCATGTTCACCGCCGCGCAGGACGCCCACCGCGGGGTGATGGACCGCTTCCGGACCCTGCCGATGAGCCGCGGCGCCGTCCCGCTCGGACAGACCGCCGCGGACCTGCTCACCACCGGGGTCTCCATGGTGCCCCTGATGCTGGTGGGGCTGGCGATGGGCTGGCGCGTCGAGAACGGCCTGCCCGGCGCACTCGGCGCCCTGGGCCTGCTGCTGCTGTTCCGCTTCGCCACCGCGTGGGTGGGGACCTACCTCGGCTTGGTGAGCACGAGCGAGGAGGCGGCGGGGCAGCTCGGCAGCGCCACCTTCGTCCTGCCGTTGCTGTCCAGCGCGTACCTGCCGACCGCCGGGCTCCCCGCGTGGCTGCGTACGGTCGCCGAGTGGAACCCGATCAGCGCTGTCGCGACCGGCGTCCGCGAACTGTGCGGGAACGCCGGCGGCGAGGCGGCCGAAGCCGCGGCGGGCGCCGCCTGGCCGGCCGCGCATCCGGTGGCCGGTGCGCTGCTCTGGTCGGCGCTGCTGCTCGCGCTGTTCGTGCCGCTCGCGACCCGGCGGTTCGCCCGGGGCGCGGCGGGCTGACATACCACCGGGGGGGTGACAGGCCGGGGTCGGACGGGATAGGGATCGGTGCCATGAACACAGAAAGCGCCGCGCCCGAACCGCTCCCCCTCGCCGGCATCACCGTCGTCGCCGTCGAACAGGCCGTCTCGGCCCCCTTCGCCACCCGTCAACTCGCCGACCTCGGCGCCCGGGTGGTCAAGGTCGAGCGCCCCGACGGCGGCGACTTCGCGCGCGCCTACGACACCGCCGCGCACGGCCTCGCCTCGCACTTCGTATGGGCCAACCGCGGCAAGGAGTCGATCGCGCTCGACCTGAAGGACCCGCGCGGCCGGGAGGTCCTGCACGGCCTGTTGGCCGGCGCCGACGTGTTCGTGCAGAACCTCGCGCAGGGCGCAGCGGCCCGGCTCGGGCTCGACTCGGCCACGCTGTGCGCGCGTTACCCGCGGCTGGTCGCCGTGGACGTGTCCGGCTACGGCGCCGAGGGCCCGTACGCCCACAAGCGCGCCTACGACATGCTCGTGCAGTGCGAGGCCGGCCTGGTCTCGGTGACCGGCACGCCGGAGCAGCCCGTCAAGGCGGGGATCCCGGCGGCGGACATCGCGGCGGCCATGTACGCCTTCTCGGGGGTCCTCGCCGCCCTGCTGCGCCGCGGGATCACCGGGCGCGGGGGCAGGGTGGAGGTGTCCATGCTGGACGCGCTCGCCGAGTGGATGGGGCATCCGCTGCACCACACGATGCACGGCGGGGAGCAGCCCGTGCGCACCGGCCTCGCGCATGCCGTGATCGCGCCCTACGACGCCTACGCGACGGCCGACGGGGACCGGGTGCTGCTGTCGGTGCAGAACGACCGGGAATGGCGGCGCCTCGTGCAACAGGTGCTGGCCCGACCGGAGTTGGCGCAGGACCCGGCGTACGCGACGAACGCGGCGCGCACCGCCAACCGGGAGAAGACGGACGCGGTGGTGGCGCAGGCGCTGGGCCGGCTGGGTGCGGACGAGGCGATCGGGCGGCTGGAGGCGGCGGGTATCGCCTGCGCACGGCTGAACTCGGTGGCCCAGCTGGCCGCGCATCCGCAGCTGGCGGCCCGGGACCGCTGGCGGGAGGTGGGATCACCGGCCGGCCCGCTGCGGGCTCTGCTGCCGCCGATCGGGCTGCCGGGCGGCGCGGCACCGCACATGGGTGCGGTGCCCGCGCTGGGCGAACACACCGAGACCCTCTTGCGCGCCCTGGGGATGGCGGGCGCACAGATCTCGGAACTGCGCCGGGACGGTGTGATCGCGTAGGGCCGGGTGGCTGGATGCCGGAAGGGCGAACGGCCGCGGGTGCGGGGTCTGTTACGAGCGGCGGCTGCCGAAGAGCGTGCGACGCAAACGACGCAGCGGCGCGAAGAGCGAGACGCGCGCGCTCCGGCTCCGCAGACGGTGCGTGTGGTCGCGGGAGGTGAGCTCGCGCATCAGCAGCGTCGCCTCCGCTACCTCCCGGTGCGGGACGGCGGGTCCGCCCAGCACGGCGAGGTGGCGGTCGAGGCGCGAGCTGGTCGCACTGCTGCCGCAGGTGATGGCAGGCACGCGAGGCGGCCTGCTGCGCATTGCTATCTGTTCCATGATCTCTCCCCACCCGTACGAGGGCACCCGGCCCGGGCAGGTTAACCCTATCGCCCCCGCGTCGCGCGCGGGTATCCCGGTGGTGTGAATTACCCCTGTGGCGACGGGGAGTTGACGATTACTCAGCGGAGTCGCCAGTCACTCTCCGCACAGAGGGCAGCGCGGAAATCACGCTCCGGAAGACCTCGGCGCGAGTCTCGTCACGACAGGGGCCACGTGGCGCGCTCTGCGCTAACTTGGAGTGACCGATCGATGACACATGGGCGCACAGAAGCATTCGGGGGGCTCGCGTGAGTGAGGAATCCAACTCCGATCGTGTCATCTCGGGCCGCTACCGGCTGCTGGAACAGATCGGCCGCGGCGGGATGGGCATCGTGTGGCGGGCCCGGGACGAGGTCCTGGCGCGCGACGTCGCCGTCAAGGAGGTACGGGCGCCCGCGGGAATCGAGCCCGGCGAACTCCAGCGGATGTACCGGCGGCTGGAGCGGGAGGCCTGGGCGGCGGCGCGGGTCTCGCACCGCGGGGTCGTCACGGTCTACGACGTGGCCTCCGAGGACGGCCGGCCGTGGATCGTGATGGAGCTCGTGCGCGGGCTGACGCTGGCCGACGTACTGGAGGCCGAGGGGCCGCTGACCCCGCAGCGCGCCGCGCACCTCGGGGAACAGGTGCTCACCGCGCTGCGCTCCGCGCACGACTCGGGGGTGCTGCACCGGGACGTGAAGCCCGGGAACGTGCTGATCGCCAATGACGGCAGGGTGGTGCTGAGCGATTTCGGGATCGCGAGCCTGGAGGGGTCCTCGGCGATCACGATGACGGGCGAAGTGGTCGGCTCTCCCGAGTTCGTGGCGCCGGAGCGGGTGCTGGGGCGCGATCCGGGACCCGAGTCGGACCTGTGGTCGCTCGGGATCATGCTGTACGCGGCCGTCGAGGGGGTTTCGCCGTTCCGGCGTGCGACCGGGCTGGACACCCTGCGGGCCGTGGTGGAAGAGGAGTTGCCGCCGCCTCGCCGGGGCGGGCCGCTGGAGCCCGTACTGGAAGGGCTGCTGCGCAAGGACCCGGCGGAGCGGCTGTCCTCGACGGAGGCCACCCGGATGCTGCGGGTGGTGGGCGCGGGCGGGGCCGTGCGGGCCTCGGGCGGGTCGGTGTCCGGGCCCCACTCGCCGACGGCCGCCGCGCACCCTGACCACCACCGGCAGGAGTCGCAGCGGTCGCCGTACGGGGACCCCACGCCGCCGGTACAGGGGCCGGCCTCGGAGCGGGTCCGGGAGCCGGGGCCCGGGGCGGCGCCCCGCCAGGGCCGGGCCGGGGCGGTGCTCACGGCCGGGATCGTGGTGCTGCTGCTGGCGCTGGTCGCGCTGGGGTGGCTGCTGCTGAAGGACCGTGAGGGCGACGACCGCAAAGGCGCCGGCCCGACCGGCCCGGCGACCACCGCCCAGGCCGTCACCACTGCCGCCTCCGCCGCCCCTTCCGCTTCGGCTTCGCCCTCGGCCCCGGCCTCGGCGTCCGCCTCCCCCGCCCAGCACGTGTCGGTGTACGTCGACACCGTGCGCGCCTCCTACAGCGGCGGCTGCCCGCCGCCGCCGGAGCGCGCGCCCTCCTTCACCGCCACCGTCGAGGTGGAGCGCACCCCCGTCGAGCTGGAGTACCGCTGGGCCACACGGAGCGGGAGGACCTCCGGCCCCGGCTGGCAGTCCGTCACGTACGAGGAGGGCGGGCCGAGGAGCCGGCGGCTGGAGCACACCGAGCTCACGCACGTGCCGGACGCGGCGTTCGAGGACGCGGTCCGGCTGGAGGTACGGGGGCCCGCGGAGGTGGCCACCCAGTGGGTGGGGACCTCCGTGACCTGCGAGAAGGAGACCCCGACGAGCGGGGCCCCCTCCCCTGGCGCCAGTACGTCACCGACCCCGTCGGCGCAGCCGCCGGCGGAGCCTTCCGTCAGTTCCCCGGCCCCTCAGGCGGCGTTGGTGAAGACCGGCAGGTAGCCGCCGGACTGTCCGGCAGCGGTCGGGTGGTACGACTCGCCGATGTTGAGCCAGTTGACGCTGTGCAGCCACGCGTCGCCGGAGCAGATCTCGTGGCCCGTGAAGGCGCCGGCGACCGAGGCGAAGGTGAAGCCGTGGTCGGCGGCGCGTTTGGCGATGGCGGCGTTGAGGTAGTCGGCGGCGCCGTTGATGGCGGAACGTTCGCCTTCGGTCAGGCCGGTGGCGCAGGTGCCGTTCAGCTTGTAGAAGCGGGGATAGCCGAGGACGACCACGTGCGCGTTCGGCGACCGGCTGTCGATGGCGTTGTAGACCTGGTCGAGCTGACCGGGGAGGGTGGAGTCCACGTACGCCTTGGCCTGGTTGACGCGGTTGACGCAGGTGGATTCGGACTGGAGCACACAGGTCGTCATGACGTCGGAGAATCCGGCGTCGTTGCCGCCGATGGTGATGCTGACCAGGTCGGTGCCGGAGTTCAGCGGGCCGAGCTGGCCGGAGAGGACGTCACCCGTGCGGGCGCCCGAGCACGCGGCGAAGGAGAAGGTCTGCGGGGCATGAGCGGCGGCCCACAGGGCCGGATATGCACGGGTGGTGCGCTTGCAGGCGCCACTGGCGCCGTCGTAGTTGCCGGCGCCGACGCCGGAGGAGTACGAGTCGCCGAGGGCGACGTAGCCGAAGTCGGCCTGAGCTGCTGCGGCCGCCTGACCCGCGCCGAACAGGGCGGCGCCCGCGGCGAGTAACAGGGATGAGGCGAGCGCGGCGAAGCGCGGGATTCTCATGCTCATGTGTGCGGCTCCTTGTGGGGGTTACTCCTGAGTCCGTGGTACAAGGAGCCGAGCTTGGCTGGAAGTGTTCATGCCAAGAATATTCGGCGCAGAGTTACGGCCCGAATCTTCACTCCCGATGCGTTTGAAGAGGGAACTCGGCCACCCGATCCGGCGAAACACGGGTGCACGAGGCCAACTCGTGCCGGATCATGGGCGCCATGCCAGCCAACCCGCATGACGCGCTGCCGATCCGGCTCAACGTCGACGACAGCGACTCGCCGTCGGACGTCGTCGACGCGCTGTTCCTCGGCCGGTTCGCGTCAGGCGAGCAGCCGTTCTCGCACAGCGTGTCGATCGACCGGGTGAGGCCGGGGGCCACCCTGCTGCCGCCCGGGGCCGGCGTGTTGCGCTCGGCGCGCGACAGCGACCGCAGCGCCGTCCTCGCCGAGGGCGAGGGCTGGACCATGCTCGTCTCCCGATGGAGCCGGGGCGCGGACGTCACCGTGACGGCGGTCAGCGACGAACTCGCCGCCGATGTGCTCGGCAAGGCCACGGAAGGGGCGCAGGACGACCCCGAACCGCAGCCGGAGAACGTCACGATGGGCTTCTGGTACGTCTCCCCGCGCCGCGGCCCGTACCGGACGACCCGCCAGATCGCCGCCGGGACCTGGGCCGAGGTGCGGCCCAACTACACCGCGCCGGTGGCCGGGGCGATGGACCGGCTGATGAAGGTGACCCCGGACGACATCGCGGGCCGGCTGCTCCTGCTGCACGGCCCGCCGGGTACGGGCAAGACCTCCGCACTGCGCACGCTGGCCCGGTCCTGGCGGGACTGGTGCCAGGTGGACTGCGTCCTGGACCCCGAGCGGCTGTTCAACGACGTGGGCTACCTGATGGACATCGCGATCGGCGAGGAGGAGGGCACGGCGAAGGGCCGCTGGCGGCTCCTGCTGCTGGAGGACTGCGACGAGCTGATCCGCGGCGAGGCCCGGCACACCGCCGGGCAGGCGCTGTCCCGTCTCCTCAACCTGACGGACGGTCTGCTGGGCCAGGGCCGCAACGTCCTGGTCGGTGTCACGACCAACGAGGACCTCGAACGCCTCCACCCGGCGGTGGTCCGCCCGGGGCGCTGCCTGGCCCGCATCGAGGTGGGCCGACTGACCCACCGGGAGGCGGTGGACTGGCTGGGCACGGACGAGGGCGTCTCCCGCGAGGGCGCCAGCCTGGCCGAACTCTTCGCGCTGCGCCGGGGCACGGGCCCGGCGGCCGTGCTCCCACCGCAGCCGCACTCGTCCGAGGCCGGGCTCTATCTGTAGGCGGGCTCCGGAAGAAGCGCTAGCAGGCGGCGAACCGGGCCCGGAGGGCGTCGGCGGCGGCGGACAGGGCCTCGGCCTCGGTCAGGCCCAGGCGGTGCGCCCGCTCCGCGAACGCCTGCGCGGCGGCCGCGGCCTCGCGGGAGGCTCCCTCCGCCGCCGCGACGAACGTCCCGTGCCGGCCGCGCGTCTCGATCACCCCGTCCGCTTCCAGCGCCCGGTACGCCTTCGCGACGGTGTTGGCGGCGAGCCCCAGCTCCTCCGCCAGTCCGCGCACCGTCGGCAGCTTGAAGCCGGCCGGCAGCTTCCCCGACCGGGCCCGGTCGGCGATCTGCGCGCGCAGCTGTTCGTACGGGGCGGCCGAGCCCGTCGAGCCGTCGATGGTGATCTTCAGGTTTGTCGAGGTCACGCGGCTGATTGTCTCCCATCGCCGGATAATTGGGAGGCGCCGGAGCGAAGTCCGCCCGTAGCGTCGGCCGCATGACCGTCCTCATCCGCGATCTCCGCCCGGACGACTCCTCGGACGCGGAGTCCGTCGTACGGGTACGCCGCTCGGCCCTGCCCTTCATGATCACCACAGCTGAGGGCGTGGCCTTCGAGGTCTCCTCCGCCCACCCCGCCGCGCACCACCGCCTCCTCGTCGCCCAGACCGACGAGGGACTCGTCATCGGCACCGCCCAGGTCGGCATCGCCTACGACAGCCCCGAGCCCGGCCAGTCGTACGTCAACGCGTACGTCGACCCCGCCCACCGCGGCCTCGGCGCCGGCCGCCTGCTGCTCGCCGCGGCGGAGGAGCACCTCGCCGCCCACGGCGCGGTGGACACCTACGCCTGGGTCCTCGACGAACCCGCGCACCGCGCCTTCGCCGAGCGGCGCGGCTACCGCCGCAGCCGGTCCGCGCACTTCCTGCGCCTGGACCTGGCGGCGGCCACGCTGCCCCCGCTCCCGCGGACCCTCCCGGCCGGGGTCGAACTGCGTCCCGCCTCCGCCTTCGCCGCCGATCCGCGTCCGCTCTTCGAGGCCGACGCGGAGACGACCTGTGACGAGCCGGGCGACGTGGGCACCGAGTTGGACGACTACGAGGACTGGCTCGCGCAGACCTGGAACAGCCCGTCCCTCGACAAGGAGCTGACCGCCGTCGTCCTGGTCGACGGCGAGGTGGCCGCGTTCAGCGCCGCCCGGACCGACGGCGCCACCCGCTACGGCTCGGCGATGACCGGCACCCGGCGCGCCTTCCGCGGCCGGGGCCTGGCCAAGCTCGCCAAGACGGCGTCCCTGCACCGGGCCCGCGGATGCGGGTACACGGAGGCCTTCACCGGCAACGACGCGGAGAACGGCCCGATGCTCGCCATCAACACGTGGTTCGGATACGAGATCTGCGCGACCGAGACGCGCTACACGAAGAGGCTGGAGACCGAGTGACCGAGCAACTGACCGTCGTCCTGACCAAGGCGGGCCGCGTCAAGATCCGCTACCCGGCGGCGCGGGTCGCCGACGACGGCGACCGCATCTCGGTGCGTGCCCCGTGGGCGGCGAAGGGCGTACGGGACTTCGGGTTCGTCCGCTTCGAGCCGGGCGACGTGTTCGTCGAGCACTTCTGGCGGACCCGCTGGTACGCGGTCAAGGAGGTGTGGACCGGCGACGGGGTCCTCAAGGGCTGGTACTGCGACGTCACCCGCCCGGCCGTGGTGCGCAGCGGGGAGATCCACGTCGAGGACCTGGACCTGGACCTGTGGGTCTCGGCGGATGGGTCCTCGGTGCTGCGCCTGGACGAGGACGAGTTCGCGCAGAGCGGTCTCACCACGAGCGACCCCGAGGCGGCCGCCCAGGCCGTACGGGCCCTCGACGCCCTGGACGACCAGGCCCGGACGCCGGACGGCCTGCCCGCGCTCCTTCTCTGACCGCGGACCGGCCGGGCCCGGCGAACCCCGTCTTGTGGGCCACACCGGTCATCGTCCCGGGCCGTTCGGGGGACGTGCGGCCCGCTCCGGGCCTTCCCCGCGCCCGAGGGGGGATCGGTTGTTCCGGCGTCGGCGATCAGGTCGCCCGCGCCTGGAAGCGACAGCGGGGAACGCCGTCGGGCGTTCTCCGCTGCACGGAGACAGGAGAAGACGGATGCTCGAGCAAGCACGCCGGTGGGCGACGACGGCGACGGTGGCGGCAGCGGCGGTCGGCCTGGTCGGGGCCGTCCCGGCCGCGGCCGCCGGCACGGACGCCGGCGACGACCATCCCACGGTGGTGAACTGCTTCCACAACTCGCTGGCCCTGCAACCCGCCATCGACGTGGCCGCTCCGGGCGAGACGCTGCTGGTGAAGGGGACGTGCGTCGGCCCCTTCACCTTCTCCGTCGACAAGAACCTGACCGTGACCGGCGAGAAGCACTCGACCCTCAACGGCAACCGGGCCGGCTCGACGGTCACGGTCGCGACGGGCGTCCGGCTGCGGTTGTCCCACCTGACCATCACCAACGGCACCGGGACCCCCGACGATGGCACCGGCTTCGGCGGCGGCGTCCACAACAGCGGCACGCTGACGCTGACCGAGTCGACCGTGGCCGGCAACCACACCAACAACGGAGGCGGCATCTTCAACGCCCCCGGTGCCACGGTGAACCTGTTCCGGTCGGTGGTGCGCCACAACACCGCGGACGACAGCGGGGGCGGCGTCCGCAACCAGGGCACCTTCTCGCTCTCCGAGTCCACGGTGAACGACAACAGCGCCGCCAGCGGCGGCGGCCTCGCCAACTTCGGCTCGATGACGCTGTCGGGCTCCAAGGTGCGCGACAACTACGCCGACAACGGGGGCGGCATCTTCAACGCCAACGCGCTGACGCTGAACCACTCCAAGGTGAGCCGCAACACGGCCTCCCTGCAGGGCGGCGGCATCTACTCCGAGGGCGGCACCGTGAACCTGACCGACTCCGAGGTACGCCACAACACCGCGAACGGCGGCATCGGCAGCGGCGGCGGCATCTTCAACAACGGCGCCACGGTGACGCTGGACCGCTCCGCGGTGCGCGACAACCGTCCGGACAACTGCGCCCCGGCCGGCAGCGTCACCGGCTGCACGGGCTGACCTCCCCGCTCGCCTTTTCCTGAGCGGCTTCTTACCCCTGCCTTAAGTGGAGCGTAAGGATCACTTCCAGGGGCCCGAACCCGGCGGAACCCGTGGTTCGGGGGGCTAGCTTGGCCGGGCCAGGACAGGAAGGGCCGGATGTGGCGCCGCCGGGGGGCGGCGCCACGGGCCGATTCCGGTTCCGCTGGCGCGCCCCTGCCTTGTGCCCGAAGGAGACCCACCCATGTCCGCACGCCGTATCGCCACCCGTATCGCCGCAGCCGGCCTCGCCCCGCTCGCGATGGCCGCGTACGCCGCCGCTCCCGCGGCCGCCCACGGCTCGATGACGGACCCGGTCAGCCGGGTGGCGGCCTGCTACGCGGAGGGCCCGGAGTCCCCGCGGTCCGCGGCGTGCAAGGCGGCGGTCGCGGCGAGCGGGACGCAGGCGTTCTACGACTGGAACGCGGTGAACATCGCCAACGCCGCCGGGAAGAGCAAGTCGCTGATCCCGGACGGCCAGCTGTGCTCGGCGGGCAACGCCAAGTACAAGGGACTGGACCTGGCGCGCGCCGACTGGCCGGCGAGCCCGATGACGGCGGGCGCGCACACCTTCCGCTACAAGGGGACAGCGCCCCACAAGGGTTCCTTCGAGCTGTACGTGACGAAGGACGGGTACGACCCGGCGAAGCCGCTGAAGTGGTCCGACCTGGAGCCCGCGCCGTTCGCGAAGGCGACCGATCCGGGTATGCAGAACGGCGACTACGTGTTCTCCGGCACCGTTCCCGACAAGTCCGGCCGCCACCTGATCTACAGCGTCTGGCAGCGCTCGGACAGCCCTGAGGCCTTCTACACCTGCTCGGACGTGGTCTTCGGCAAGGACAGCGGCGGCGGTTCGGACTCCAAGCCGAGCACCGCACCGAGCGCCGCGCCGAGCACCGCGCCGACCGCCGCCACCAGCACCGGGCCCGGCTCGAAGCCCGGTACGGGCACCGTCCCCTCGGCCCCGACGGACCAGCAGATCGCGGCGGGCGCGGACAAGTCCACGGTGGAGCACGGCGGCCACGGTGACAACGACCCGAAGACGAACGGGCAGGTCGCGGCCACCCCGGTGGCGTCGCAGTCCGCGTCGCAGAACGGGAACCTCGCCGAGACCGGCGGAAACGGCGCCACCCCGACGATCGCGATCGCCGGCGCCGCCGCCCTGGCCGTGGGCGCGGCCGTGCTGTTCGCAGTGGCCCGCCGCCGTGCGACCGGGGGTGCCTCCCAGCGGTAGCCGGGAGGCACCCCACGGCCGCCGGTCCGGACGTCGGACCGCGGGCCGCCTGTGCGCCGGTCAGTCGAAGACCGACGCGCAGGTGGTCCGTTCGGCGTGTGCCGGGTCGAGGGCGTTCAGCGCCTCGTGCCAGGCGATGCGGTCCGTGAGACCGATGGCGACGTGCTCCGAGAGGTCCAGGACGCACAGGTCCTGGAGTACGACGTTCTTCACGTTCGGCCCGTCCAGGAACGCGCTCCGGTACGGCGTGACCACCTCGTCGTACTTGGTCGCGATCACCGTGTACTTCACCCCGGGCACGGTGTCCCCGCCCTCGTTCAGCTTGGTCTGGAAGGCCGATCCCGCGATCTGGTCGGCGAGGCCCGGGGTCGCGGTGCTGATCAGGTCCTCGGCTCCGGGGAAGTACGGGAGCAGTTGGGTGAGGCCGAGCAGGGTGGTGCCGTGGTTGTCGGGTGCGAGCCCGACGAGCGCGTTGACCTTGGGGGCGCCCCCGAGGTACTTCAGGTAGTAGCGCGGCATCATGCCGCCCTGCGAGTGCCCGATGATGTCGGTCTTGGCGGAGCCGGTGGCGGCGAGCACCTTGTCGACGAAGACGTCGAGCTGGCCGGCGGACTTGTCGATGGGTCCGAGCCCGTTGAAGAAGGGCACGCCGGGCAGTTGCCCGTAGTCGAGCGAGTAGACGCAGTACCCGCGGTGCACGAGGTACGGCGCGAGGCCGAGCCAGTTGTCGACGGAATTGCCGAAGGTGCCGTGCACGAGCACGACGGGGCGCGGATGCGCGGCGGACGGCTTGCAGGACCAGTTGTTCCAGCCGCTGCTGGGTGCGGACGCGGCCTGCGCGGCGCCGGTGGGGGCGACGAGCGCGGCGGCGGTGAGGGCGAGGACGGCCAGCGGGCGGAGCAGGCGTCTCCAGGGCAGCATCGTGTGATCTCCTTGCGGCTCGACTCAAGGGGATGGAGCGTGGGGGGTTCGTCCCGTGATCCGGATCACAAGGGGGCGCTGCTGACGCTAAATTACGGGTGAGTAGCAACACAGGGAAGTTACGCGTCGGTAAAAACTCGCGTGTCGGGCGATCCTCCGGTGCTACGCAGTCACGCCGCGAGCGTGCCGCGGGCGATGGCGTGCGGTCCGAAGCGGGCGCGGACGCGGTCCGTGACGGCTTCCAGACGGCGGGCCTTCTCGTCCTCGGGGTCCAGACTGAGCTGCCGCGTGGCCCGTTCGGCCGGGGTCAGGTCCTCGGCACGCAGGGACAACGCCCGGACCCGGGCCCGCTGCAGGCCCAGCCCGGCGTACAGGGCGTAGGCCGTGGCGGTCAAGGCGGCGGAGTGCGCGGTGGGTTCGGCCAGGGTGCGGGTCCGCGTGAGCGTGGTGCGGTCGGCGCAGCGGACGGTGAGCGAGAGGGTGCGGCAGACCTGCCCCGGGCCCTGCCCTTGTGTACGAAGGGTACGGAGCTTCGCGCCCAGCTCCTCCGTGAGCGAGAGCAGGGCCCGCCGGTGCCGTACGGGATCCAGCTCGTCCCGGTCGAAGGCCCGCTCGGCGGCGACGGCGCGGGCGGCCGCGCCCGGCCGGACGGGGGTCCGGTCGATCCCGAGGGCGCGCTCCTGCACCTCACGGCCGAGCCGGGCGCCGAGGATCCGCCGCAGGGCGGCGGGCGGGGCGGCGGCGACCCTGCCGACGGAGTCGAGGCCGTAGGAGCACAGGGTGCGGGCGGCCTTGGGGCCGACGCCGTCGAGGGCGGTGACCGGCTTGCCGGCCAGGAACTCGGCCGCGGCGGTGGGCTCGTCGGGGATCACCAGGGTCGCCCCGGGCCGGGCCTCGCGGGCCGCCGCCCGGGCCAGCATGGGGTTGCCGGCCACACCGACGGAGGCGTCCACGCCGTACAGGGCGAGGGCCCGGACCCGGATCACGGAGGCCAGCCCGGCGGCGTCGCAGCCGAAGTACCGCAGCGCGGCCCGGACATCGGCGAGGGCCGCGTCGGGCGGCAGGGCCTGCACGGCCGGGGTGATCCCGCCGAGCAGCGCGAGCACCCCGGCGTACGCGTCCGCCCCGAGCGGGCCGCCGTCGGCGGGGTGCAGCCGCAGGCACATCACGGTGCTCATCCCGCGCTCCCCGGGCTGGAGTGCCACAGCTTGCGTCCGGTCGCGGGGCCGGAGCCCGGCGGCTGGAGGTCGGCCCAGGGGTTCATCTCGTACCCCGTGGACAGCTGGATGCGCCGACCCGGGTCGGCGGGCCCGGGCGTGGTGGGCAGCCGCTCCGCGAGCCGGGCCGCGACCGCGTCCAGCCCGCCGGCCGCCCGCAGTTCCACCAGCTCGGCCAGGTTCCAGGCCGCCGCCCCGACCACGCTCAGGCTCTGCGGGCCCCGCCGCTGCACGACGCCGCGTACCAGCAGCAGGAAGGAGTGGAAGACGGTGTGTGCGCAGGCCTCGTGGCTGTCGTCGAAGAAGGCGAGGTCGACCAGGCCCGTCCCGTCGTCCAGCGTGGTGAAGATGACCCGCTTCCCGGACCGGATCGGCGGGGTCTGGGTGGCCGCCTTGGCTCCCGCGACCAGGACCGTCTGCCCGTGCCCGGCATCCCTCAGCCGCCGCGCCGGGATCACCCCGAGCTCCGCCAGGAAGGCGTGGTGGTCCGCCATCAGGTGCCGCGAGGCGTCCATGCCGAGGACGCCCAGCTCGGCACTGAGCCGTTCCGCGTCGGTCAGGTCGGGCAGCCCGACGGAGGCCGTGGACCGGCCGCCCTCCAAGGGGAGTTGGGGACCGCGTACGCCGGCCGCCCGCTGCGCCCCGTGCAGTTCGGTCAAGTGCAGCAACAGGTCACGCCGGTTGGCTCCGAAGGCGTCCAACGCGCCGACCTGCGCGAGGCGTTCGGCCACCGGGCGACCCGGGTGCGCCCGGTCCCAGAAGTCGCGCAGGGAGGCGTACGGCCGTCCGGCCTCGATCCGGCCCGCCTCGGCCTCGCTGATGCCGTGGACGTCGGACAGCCCGAGCCGCAGCCCCCACACCCGAGGCGCATCGGACACCAGTTCGATACGGTGGGCGGCCGCCGACCGGTTCACGTCCAGCGGCAGCACGGGCACGCCCCGTCGCCGTGCGTCCGCCAGCAGCAGCCGCTTCGGGTACATGCCCGGATCGTGGGTCAGCAGCCCCGCGTAGAAGGCCGCCGGGTGGTGCGCCTTCAGCCACGCGGACTGGTAGGTGGGCACCGCGAAGGCCACCGCGTGCGCCTTGCAGAATCCGTAGCTGCCGAAGGCCTCCACGATCTCCCAGGCCCGGCCGATCACTTCCACCGGATAGCCGCGCTCGCCCGCCTTCGCCGCGAACCAGACCTTGATCCGCCCCTGCGACTGCGGGTCGGACAGCCCGCGCCGCACCCGGTCCGCCTCGTCCCGCCCGCAGCCGGTCATGATGTTCACGATCTCGATGATCTGCTCGTGGAAGACCACCACCCCGTACGTCTCGCGCAGCGCGTCCGCCAGGTCCGGGTGCGGGAAGCGCACCGGCGCCCGCCCGTGCCGGGCCTCGATGAAGGGCCGCACCATGTCGGCCGCCACCGGCCCCGGCCGGAAGAGGGAGATGTCGACCACCAGGTCGTGGAAGGTCGACGGCTGGAGCCGTCCCACCAGGTCCCGCTGACCGGGGGACTCGATCTGGAAGCACCCCAGCGTCTCGGCCGAGCGGATCAGCTCGTACGTGGCCCGGTCGCCCGGCGGTACCTGCGCCGGGTCGTCCAGGTCCAGCTCCTCCCCCGTGCCGCGCCGGATCTCCGCGACGGCGTGCGCCATCGCGGACTGCATCCGTACGCCCAGCACGTCGAGTTTGAGCAGCCCGAGGTCCTCCACGTCGTCCTTGTCGAACTGGGACATGGGGAAGCCCTCGCCGCTGGTGGGCACCACGGGGGTACGGGCGAGCAGGGAGGCGTCGGAGAGCAGCACCCCGCACGGGTGCATGGCGATCCCGCGCGGCAGTGCGTCGAGCGATTCGACGAGCTCCCACAGCCGCCCGTACGACTCCCCGCGTACGTCGCGCAGTTCGGGGAGCTCCTCCAGCGCGGCGCGGGCGTCGCGGGCCCGGATGTGCGGGAAGGCCTTGGCGAGCCGGTCGACGGCGGCCGGGTCCATGGACAGGGCGGCGCCGACGTCGCGGATGGCGTGCCGGACCCGGTAGGTCTCGGGCATGGAGACGGTGGCGACGCGCTCGGCGCCGAACCGGGCGATGATCCGCCGGTAGACCTCCAGCCGGCGGGCGGACTCCACGTCGATGTCGATGTCGGGCAGGACGCGCCGGCGCTTGGACAGGAAGCGCTCCATCAGCAGGCCGTGCTCGACGGGGTCGGCGTGCGCGATGCCCAGCAGGTGGTTGACGAGGGAGCCGGCGCCGGAGCCGCGGGCGGCCACACGGATGCCCATCAGCCGTACGTCGTCGACCACTTGGGCGACCGTCAGGAAGTACGAGGCGAAGCCGTGGTAGGCGATGATGTCGAGCTCGTGGTGCATCCGCTCCCAGTACGCGCGGTCGTCCGCGTACCCGCGCAGCACCATGCCGGCCGAGGCGCGGGAGGCGAGGACCCGCTGGGCGCTGCGGTGGGCCGCGCCGACGAGGCGGGCCTCGGGGAAGTGCACGGATCCCATCCCGAGGTCGTCCTCGGGGTCCACGGAGCAGGCCTCGGCGGTGTGCCGGGTCTCCGCGAGGAGGCGCCGCGCGTCGGCGGGGCGCAGGCCGGCGGCCCGGGCGATGCGGTCGGCGGCCTCGGCCATGGCTCCGGGGTCCTTGAGCCAGCGTTCGCCGCTGTCGAGGGAGGCGCGGGGGTCGATGGGGACCAGGCGGCGGGCCGCGTCGAGGATGTCGGCGACCGGGCCCTGGCCGGGGTCGGCGTAGCGGACGGCGTTGGTCAGCACGGCCGGGACGCCCTGCTCGGCGGCGAAGCCGACGGTACGGGCGGCCAGCCGGAGCGATCCGGGTCCGGTACCGGTGCGGCCGTGGTGGACGGCTTCCAGGCGCAGGGAGTCGCCGAAGACATCCCGCCAGGGCGCGAGCAACCGGGCGGCCCGGTCGGGGCGGCCCGCGGCGAGCGCCCGCCCCGTCTCGGAACCGGGCCCGAGCAGGACCAAGACGCCCTCGCCGCGCAGGGCGCTCCAGGGCAGCACCGGCTGTCGTCCCGCGTCCCCGTCCCCCGCGTGGGCGGCGGTGACCATCCGGCACAGCTCGGCCCATCCGGTGGCCCCGTCGCGGGCGAGGAACACCGCGCGCGGAGCCGATTCGTCGATGAAGGCCCCGCCCTTGACGGGGTTGCGCCGCCGGTACGAGGCCTCGGCGGAGCCGGCCGACCCGGTCGTTCCGGACCCGGCCGGGCCCCCCGACCCGGCCGAGCCCGCGGCGGGCGGTCCGGCGGGCGACGCGGCAGGCGACACGGCCAGGTCCACACCGAACAGGGGCCGGATGCCGGCCTTCGCGGACGCCTTGGCGAACCGGACCGCGCCCGCCAGGGTGTCGCGGTCGGTCAGGGCGAGGGCGTCCATGCCCCGCTCGGCGGCACGCTCCGCCAGTCGTTCCGGGTGCGAGCCTCCGTAGCGCATGGAGAACCCCGAAACGGTGTGCAGATGCGTAAAACCAGGCACCCGCGGCCTCCTGCTTCGCTCGATGAACCTCCCCCCGTCATCCACCATAGAGCAATTCGAATATCCGTGCGAAACACTTGTTCGATCATCCTGGACGCCGGTGCGGGACGCCCGTGCGGGACGTGCGGGGCATGGGGTGCGGGGCACCGGTGCGGGGCATCGGTGCGGGGCGTCCGTCCCGGTCATCCATTCGGCCCGCCCCTGCTGCGTGCCGCCCCCGGTACGCCGAGCGTGTGAGACATGACCCAGCCCACCCAGAACACCGACGCAGGCCGGTCCGGCGGCTTCCTCGCCGAGATCAAGGACGCCGTGACCATCCGGGCGGCGCTGCTGGTCCTGGGGGTGCTGGCGCTCCAGCTCGCCTTCATCGCCTCGTACATCGGCGCCTTCCACCACCCGAAGCCCAGCGAGATCCCGATCGCCGTGACCGCCCCCCTCGCCCAGGTCGCCGAACGGTCCGCGCGGCAGCTCGCCGCCCTGCCCGGCAAGCCGCTCGACCCCCGTACGGCCAAGGACGAGGCCGCCGCGGTCGGCCTGATCGAGAACCGGGACGTGGACGGTGCGCTGATCATCGACCCGGCCGACCGGACCGACAGGCTGCTGGTCGCCTCCGGCGCCGGGGCCGCTCTCTCGCAGGCCCTCGAAGGGGTGGTCGGCGCGGCCGAAAGAGCCCAGGGCCGGACGGTCCGGGTCATCGACGTGGCCCCGGCCTACAAGGGCGACAGCCGTGGCCTGAGCTCCTTCTACCTGGTCATCGGCTGGTGCGTGGGCGGCTACCTGTGCGCCGCGATCCTCGCGATCAGCGCGGGCGCCCGGCCCGCGAACTCCGCCCGCGCCGTCATCCGGCTCGGCGCGCTGCTCGTGTACGCGATCGCCGCCGGACTGCTCGGCGCGGTCATCGCCGGCCCGGTCCTGGACGCGCTGCCCGGCTCCCTCATGGGCCTGTGGGGGCTGGGGACGCTGGTCGTCTTCGCGGTCGGCGCGATCACGCTGGCCTTTCAGGGGCTGGCGGGCGTGGTCGGCATCGGTCTGGCGATCCTGCTGGTCGTGGTGCTCGGCAACCCGAGCGCCGGCGGCGCCTACCCGTACCCGCTGCTGCCGCCGTTCTGGAGCACCATCGGCCCGGCCCTGCCCCCGGGCGCCGGTACGTACGCCGCGCGCTCCATCACGTACTTCAAGGGCAACGACCTGGCCGGGCCGATGCTGGTGCTGGCCGGCTGGGCGGTGCTCGGCTCCGCGGTCACGCTGGCCTGCGCGGCGTTCCGCAGGGGCCGTCCGGGGGCGGCCGTGGGCAGCGGGCTGCCGGGCCCTGCCGGGGGCTCGGCGGGGTGAGGGCCCCGCTGCGGGAGACCCTGCCGGGGGCTTCGCAAAGCGAGGGCTCGGCTGCGCCGGGCCGGGGCCCTTCCCGGTCCCGCCCCACACCCGGTCCCGCCCGGACATCCGGCCCGTCGGCGATCGAGGCGGGGGCTGGGGGCTGGGGGGAGTCCCGGGGCTTTGCCGCGGGCAACGGTCAGGCGCGGTGGATCGGTTCGCCCGCGCCCGCCACCGTTTCGGCGACCGTACCCGGGATCTCGGCCGCCGGCACGACCAGGACCCTGGAGCGCGCCCGCTCGGCGGCGCCCCTGCTCTACTCCCGCACGTGACGCCCGTCCTTACGCCTCAGGCCCCCGACTCGAACTCCCTGCGCAGTTCGCCCACGACCGCTTTGCCGCTCACCGTCAGCTCCGCCGCGCCGGACAGCCGGTCCAGGGCGCGCTTGATCGCATCCCCGTCGCCGTCACCATCCCCGCCGTCCCCGTCCCCGTCCCCGCGGCCCTGCGACCGCCGGTACTCCTCGGCCGCCACCCGCGCGTACACATCGGCCAGCAGCTCCGACACCGGCACCGGCCGCTCCCGCCAAGGGGATTCGTGCAGCCACTCCCCGTCCAGCGCGTACAGGTCGGCCACCTCGGTCAACTCGCGCAGCCGGGCCCGCCGCCGCCCGGTGAGGAGCGCCAGGGCGGTCCCGCGTACGCCCGCCGAGCAGGTCACGCCCAGCGCGCCGGGCCCGCGCCGCCCCGCGCGCCCCGGGCCGGCGCCCGCTCCGTCCGCGAGGGGTGTGAGCGTGCCCAGGCCGGCCGCGGTCTCCCGCGCCAGGGCCGGCACCGTGCGGTGCAGCAGCGTCCAGGCCGCGCCGAGCCGGCGCTGCCAGCCCTCGGCTCCGGCTCCGTCCAGTCGCGGCGAGGGCGGCCGGGAGAAGCAGTCGCGGTAGGGGTCGACGTCCTCCAGAGCCATCGGCCGCACCCACGCCCCGGTTCCCGGAAGGAGCCGTACGGGCTGCCAGCGCGGGCCCTCCTCGGACAGCCCGAAGCGGGTTTCGGTGCCGCCTTCCCGTACGGAGAACCCCGCGTCGGCGGCCCTGATCCCGGCCCGGCCCTCCTCGGCGGACGCGCCGGTGCGCAGCAGGCCGAGCGTGGGCAGGTACAGCGCGCCGCCCTGGTGGACCACGGTCGCGGTCATGTCCAGCCGCCCTCGCACCACGGCCGCCGCGGCCAGCGCGGACAACTGCCGGACCGGCTCCGTTCCCGGGGGCCGCCCCCGGCGTACCGAATCCAGGGCGGCGAGCACCCACGCACGGGTGTACGGATGGTCCACTACGGTGTCCAGGGCGTCCGGCGCTGCGGCCTCCACGGCCGCGAGCAGCTCCCAGGAGTGCTGCCAGTCCTCGCCCCCGGCCTCCCCCATGTCGCTGTGCAGCCGGGCCAGCAGTACCCGGGTCAGCTCCTGCTGGGAGGCCATGAGGACGGCGGGCCCGGCGACCTCGGGCGCGATGACGACAGGGGCGGTGCGCGCTTCGACCCCGTCCACCAGTTCCCGCAGGTCGGTGCAGTAGACGGAGGGGTTGTCGAACCCGTTCGCGTCCCGGTAGCGGTGCGCGTAGAGGCCTCCGCCGCACGAACGCACCACGGGGCACCGGCGGCACTCGGCGCTGACGCCCGCGAGGCCCGACTGCCGGGCCCGGATGCCGGGGTGGGCGGCCACCTCGTCGAAGCTGTGCCGGAAGACGTCGAAACCGGTGGCGGCGGCGCCCTCGTGAGCGGTCTTGAGCGAATCGGCCTGCTCCAGCGTGCCGTCGGTCTCGACGACGACCAGGTCCGTGGGTGCCAAGCCGAGCGACTCCGTGAGGCTCGGCCCGCCCCGCAAGGTGCTCAGGAGCGAGTCGAACAGCCGGACGGGCACCGGCCTGCCCTGCGTCTCCCAGTGGTCGAAGGCCCGCAGGAGCCACCGGGCGTAGGGCACGGGCAGCCCGTCGGGCCGGGCCGGGGGCGTCTCCCAAGTGGCGTGCGGCAGCAGGAAGTCGATGCGCGGCGGTTCGAGCGAGGTGAGCGCGTCGAGCACCGCGCGGGGGTCGTTCTCGACGTCCACCGTGCAGAGCAGGCCCTGGTACAGGTGCCGGTAGCGCTCCTGTCTGAGCAGTTCGAGCGCCTTGAGGACCAGGGGGTGGCTGGAACGGCCGTCCGCGAAGCGACGGTGCCGGTCGTTGGCCGTGCGGTCGCCGTCGAGGGACACCCCGACCTTGACCCCGTACTCGGAGAAGAGGTCGAGGAAGGGGACGCCCAGCCGGAGCCCGTTGGTATGGATGCGCAGATCGAGTCCGGCCACCCCGTCGAGGGCGCGGGTGAGCACCTCGCACAGCGTCCGCAGCCGGGCGGGGCCGGCCAGCAGGGGCTCGCCGCCGTGCAGGATGACGGTCACCGAGGGCAGGCCGTGGGTGGCCGCGTGCTCGGCGAGTCGTGCCGCCACCCGTTCCGCCACCGGTTCGGAGAGTGCCTTGGGCTGTTGCCGCCAGCTCTGGTCCGCGTGTTCGTAGACGTAGCAGTGGTCGCATGCGAGATCGCATCTGCTGTGCACCTTGACCACGAACTCGCGGAAGGGGACGAGCCGCGCGGCACCGTCCCCGGGGAGCTCCATCGCGACGGGGTGCGCCGCGCTCAGAGGGAGGAGTTGAAGGTGACCGTCCGCGCGCCGGAAAGGGTCGCCTCGGGGAGCAGCCGGGCGATGCGCCGGTCGGCGTCCGCGCCCCGTGCGGTGAGCGATGACAGGCGGGGCCGGGCGGCGTGGTGCTCCTGCGGCACCGTCGGGACGGCGGGCTGCTCCTGGGTGTTCGTCACGGTTCCCCCCTCAAGGTCGTGGCTGTGTTTCCATCATGAGATTCCATCAGTGGAGCTGTGGTCATGAGACTAGAGACATCCGCAGCACGCCGAAAGACCACGGAGGCGTAGTGCGCGTCGAGGTGAGGGCACGAGACGGCCGCATGCTCGTGGCGGAGGTCTGGGGTGCGCCGGACGGTTTCCCCGTGCTCCTGCACCACGGCATGCCGGGGAGCAGGCTGGGGACCGCGCTGCCTGACATCACGGATCGCTACCCGGACATCCGCTTCTTCGCCTACGACCGGCCCGGCTACGGGGACTCCGAGCGCTCCCCGGGGCGGACGGTGGCCGATGCCGCCGGGGATTCCGCCGCCGTGGCGGACGCCCTGGGCGTGGACACCTTCGCCGTCGTCGGCCGCTCCGGGGGCGGTCCGCACGCCCTCGCCTGCGCGGCGCTGCTGCCGGAGCGGGTGACGGGGACGGCCGCCCTGGTCAGCCTCGCGCCGTGGGACGGAGCCGGACTCGACTGGTTCGCCGGAATGACCCCGCACAACGTGGAGCACTACGCCCTCGCGGTGCGCGATCCGGCGGCCCTGGAGCGGCGGCTCACTCCCCGGGCAGCGGCGATCAGCAGCGATCCGCACCGGCTGCTCGAAGAGCTGCGCGCGGATCTCTCCGACGCCGACCTGCCGGTCCTCTCGGACCACCAGGTGCACGAGGTGATCCTGGAGAACTACCGGGAGGCGTTGCGCACGTCCGTGTACGGCTGGCTGGACGACAGTCTGGCCTTCTGCCGCCCCTGGGGCTTCGACCCCGGCTCGATCCCCGGCCGGGTCCTGCTCTGGCGGGGCGCCGAGGACGCCTTCTCCCCCCTGGGCCACTTCCGCTGGCTGGCCGGACACATCGAGCACAGCACAGTCGTGATCAAGCCCGGGGCCGGCCACTTCGCCGCGCAGTACGCGCAGCCGGAGGCCCTGGACTGGCTGTTGTGACCGCAGGCTCCTCTTCGACCGGCGCGACCACCGCCTCGCGGGCGCCTTCCAGGCACTGGATGATCCGCTCGTGCGTGTCGCCGACGCTGTCCATCACCTGTATGCGCATGTAGAAGGCCCGCACCTCGTCGATGAACCGCTTCGAGAACACCCCCACACCGACGGTCTCGTACGTACCGGTGGCCACCAGCGGGTATCCCGGCCCCATTCCTATGAGCCTGAAGTCGACCGTTGCCCGTAGCCCGGCGCCGGCCAGCCGGTCGCCGACGCCCGCCAGGCCCGTCCACTCCGCCTCGCCCTGCCCTTCGTCCGGGTCCCCGGCCAGGAGAAGCCGGTAGTCCACGCGCTCCACCACCACGTTGTGCTGGCCGCCGTTGAGGACTCCCACGCTCCAGGCCTTCGACGTGCCCGGCAGCAGGCCCGCCACGAACTCGGACCGCCAGCCCAGGGCGGGCCGTACCGTACGGGCGTACTGGGCCCGCGCCAGGACGGTACCGGCCGAGACGGCCAGCAGGCTCGCCAGCGGTTCGGCGCTCATCAGCTGAAGGCGCCACGGCCAGTGCGAACGGGAGGCATCGGGGACGTTCCCGCGCACGATCTCCCACACGAGGACGGCTGCCAGCACGCACAGCAGCACCAGTGGTGCGGTGAAAAGCCAGCGGTTGCGCCGGATCCGGCGCTGCGCGTCGGGCGCGGGGCCTCCCCGTCCGGAAGGTGCACTGGCCATGTGCGCTGCCCCTCTCCCCCAAAGGCGAGCCCCTGCCCAGGAGTTGGGCAGGGGCTCACGATCGTGCCGCAGGCCGGGCGGGTCTCCTACCCGGCCCCGGGGATCAGTACACGCTGACCCCGTAGGCGTTGAGGGCCTCGACCACGGGCTGGAAGTAGGTGGTCCCGCCCGAGGAGCAGTTGCCGCTGCCGCCGGAGGTGAGGCCGACCGCGCGGGTGCCCGAGTAGAGGGGGCCGCCGCTGTCGCCGGGTTCGGCGCAGACGTTGGTCTTGATCATGCCGTAGACGATGTCGCCGCCGCCGTAGTTGACGGTGGCGTTGAGGCCGGTCACCGTGCCGCTGTGGGTTCCGGTGGTGGAGCCGCGCCGGGTCACGGACATGCCGTTCGTGGCGTTGACGGCGCTGGTGATGTCCTGGCTGCCGACGGTGCCGGGGTGGGCGAGCGAGGTGTTGTCGTAACGGATGAGCCCGTAGTCGTTGGTGGGGAAGCTGGAGCCCACGGTCGCGCCGATGGTGGTGGTGTGGGAGGAGTTGGTCCACCAGGTGCCCGCGCCGTCGGTGCAGTGCCCGGCGGTCAGGACGTAGTAGGTGCTTCCGCTGCGCACGTTGAAGCCGAGCGAGCAGCGCCAGCTCGACGCGTAGATCGCGTCGCCGCCGGAGATCAGCTTGGTCAGCTTGCCCGGGGTGCGCTCGATGCGCAGGGCCCCGGCATCGGCTCCGGCCTCGCGCTTGATTCTCGCGATGTCCGCGGCGGAGACGGTGGAGTCGGCGGCGACCACGAGGGTCCCGGTGGCGGGGTCGGTGTGCCAGGCGGTGCCGGCGACATTGGCGCGCAGGACGGATGCGCCTGCCGAGGCCAGCTGGGCGGGGCTGAACACCGCTTCCTTGCCGTCCCGGCTCGCGTCCGCGTTCGCGACGGTGGGGGCGGCGAGCGCTGCGACGGCGGCCAGGCCGGTGGCCACCGCGAGCAGCCTGGTACGGGTGATGCTCTTGATCCTCACTTCTCGTCCTCCGAGAGGGTCGGGGGCCCGGCGGTCGTGGGGGTGCCGGAGCCCGTGAGGCGCAGTCGGGGCACGGGAAGTGCACGCTTTTGCGCCGTGTCCCTGACAAGCACTGTCGGGAGTGTGGGGGCGTCAGTTACCGGTCGCAAGGGCGCCTTTCAGCCGCCGCTCTCCCGCCGCCGCATCGAAGAGCAGCATGTTCCGGGGCGGCGCCCCGAGCCTCCCCCGGAACGGCCGGAATTCGACCTTCCAGGTAATCGGCCGGCCCGGGAGTCCACCCCGACGGGGTCCGGGAGGGGTGCCGGTCGGCGTGACGGTCCCGCAGGGCACGGCGCCCACCCGGCTGCCGCGCCCTTCCCCCTTCCCGCCGGTCGACGGGCGGATCGTCTGCGTCATCGCTCATCCCGCACCCCTTCCACACCGGTCCGGACGGGAACCGTGAGGTAGCCCGTCCGGACCTGCGGAATCTGAAAGGGGTTCAGCAGCCGCAGTCGCAGCCGCAGTCACACCCGTCACAGCAGCCGCCGTCGCCGCAGCAGTTGCAGCAATCGCAATTGCAGTTGCCGCATTCGCAAGCGTCGCACCAGGGGTCGCGCTTCTTCCGCGACCACGGACCCTCGTGGTCCGTGCAGCACAGCTGGCAGGTACAGAACAGCCCGAGGGCCACCGCACAGCCGGCGAGCAGCCCGCGGCGCGGCTTCTGCGGGGGCAGCCCGCCGCCACCACCACCGCCACCGCCTCCGCCTCCACCACCGGGCCCCATGGGCGGCGGCATGCCCGGCCCGCCCGGAGCGTGGGCGGGAGCACCCGGCGCGTAGGGGTTGCCGCCCCCGTACGGAGCGCTGCCGTACGGGCCGGGTCCGCCCGGTGCGTAGCCCTGCGGTGCGTAGCCCTGCGGCGGCGGTCCGTAGCCGCCCTGCCCCTGACCGGCGGCGTTCGCCTCGACATGCCCGCAGCTGCTGGTCCCGAAGGCCCGGTCCACCGACGTGCGCAGCTCGTGCACGAGCAGCCGGTGGGCGAGTCCCGCGTCGGCGAACTCGACCTCGCGCAGCGCCAGCCTGATGCCGCGCAGGGCGTCGTCGCACAGCCGCCGGGCCTCGGTGAGCGAGGTCCCGGTGGCGGTGAGCGGGTTCCAGGCGCCCGCCGCGGCGTCCGCGCTCCGGTCCTCCACCGCGTCCAGCAGGTGCGCGAGCCGCCCGAAGTACCGGCCCGCCTCGGCGAGCGCGGGGGCGTTGCCTGGCCGTCCGGCCAGCTGCGCGGTATGGGCGAAGGCCGCGGCCGTCGCGGTCTCCGTCGGTTCGGTCACCACGAGTACGGGCGTGCCGAGGCCGGCCAGCGTCTCGATGCCCGCCTGCCGGTCCACGGCGTCGACCAGGACCGCCGTGTCGAAGCCGAGCGAGGCCCCGGTGCGGGCGCCGGCCCGGTCCCAGCCGCGGGCCACCTTGCGGGCGGCCGCGGCTATGGGGGCGCGGGCCAACAGCCCGTCGCGGTCCGCCACGTGGTCCCGTACCTTCGCGGAGGCCAGGACGAGCGAGACGGCCGCGGCGAGTCGGGCGCCCTCGCCGTTGGCGACCGGGGCCGTACGCATCCCGCGCAGGGGGCAGGGGCCCGCGGTGCGGCGGGCGCCGGGCGCCGGACCGGACTGAGCCTCCGTCAGAACGGAGACGAGCAGCCCGTCGTAGTTGGTGACGATCCGGGCGAACTGGCCGTGGTCACCCCGAAGTGCCAGGCACAGCCCGCAAAGATGAGCCATCCACTCCGCTTTGAACCGCTCCCCCAGCCGGTGCGTGCATGGTCTGACGATGCCGAACAACTGCTTCCCCCGTGTGTCGTACGCGTGCCTGCCCGGCATGGTATCGAGCCGGATTCTTCACCCGTACGTCCCCGTCGCTCACCCGTACGGACGCGACAGTCGTATTTTCACTCAGTCAGCAGTGGTAGCCGTCTGGATCCTTGATCGTGCAACGCATGTTCTGCACCAGTACCGTCACGAAACCCGTGCGCGGCGACTATCCACTTGGCGCGTTGTCAGCATCATGGACGACCATAGGGGCAGCGGAGAGAAGACAGACTGACCGCGGTGAAAGGAGGCGTCCATGGGTTCGGTGCGCAAGGCGAGTGCCTGGCTGGGTCTCGTGGAGGACAGCGACGACGAGCGTTACTACGACGACGACTACGCGGAGGCCGCCCAGGGTGGCTCGGTGTCCGGGCCCGGCGACCAGTGGGTCACCGACCCCCGGGTCAGGGTGGCGTCGGAGTCGGCCGTCGAGCAGGGCCGTCGGATCGCGACGGTCACCCCGGACGGCTTCCGTGACGCACGGGGGATCGGCGAGCTGTTCCGCGAGGGTGTCCCGGTGATCGTCAACCTGTCGTCGATGGACCCGGGCGACGCGAAGCGCGTCGTCGACTTCGCGGCCGGACTGACCTTCGGGCTGCGCGGTTCGATCGAGCGGGTGGCGACCAGGGTCTTCCTGCTGACCCCGGCCGACACCCAGATCGTGAGCGGCGAGCCCGGCGGCCGCTCGCGCGAGTTCTTCAACCAGAGCTAGGCAGGGCCCTCACCGGAAGGCGTCGAGCCCGGTGAGCGCCTTGCCCAGCACCAGTTGGTGCATCTCGACGGTGCCCTCGTAGGTGAGGACCGATTCGAGGTTGGTGGCGTGCCGCATGACGGGGTATTCCAGTGAGATCCCGTTGGCACCCAGGATGGTCCGCGCGGTGCGGCAGATCTCGATGGCCTCGCGGACGTTGTTGAGCTTGCCGAAGCTGATCTGCTCCGGCCGCAGGGTGCCCGCGTCCATCCGCCGGCCCAGATGGTGGGCGAGAAGGATGCCCTTGTGGAGTTCGAGGGCCATGTCCGCGAGTTTGGCCTGGGTGAGCTGGAAGCCGCCGATCGGCCTGCCGAACTGCTCGCGCGTCTTCGCGTAGCCGAGCGCGGACTCGAAGCTGGCGCGCGCCGCGCCCATGGACCCCCAGATGATCCCGTACCGCGCGTGGCTGAGGCAGCCGAGCGGCCCCTTGAGCCCGGTGACCTCCGGCAGCACCGCGTCGGCGGGCAGCCGTACGTCGTCCATGACCAGCTCGCTGGTGACGCTGGCCCGCAGCGACCACTTGTGCTTGATCTCCGGCGCGCAGAACCCGGGGGTGTCGGTGGGCACCGCGAACCCGCGGATCCCCTCGTCGGTCTGCGCCCACACCACGGCGACCGCCGCGACGGAACCGTTGGTGATCCACATCTTGCGGCCGTTGAGCACCCAGTCGGTGCCGTCGCGCTTCGCGTACGTGCGCATGGCGGCGGGGTCGGAGCCGACGTCGGGCTCGGTCAGCCCGAAGCAGCCGATCAGCTCACCGGCCGCCATGCCGGGCAGCCAGCGCTGCTTCTGCTCCTCCGAGCCGTACTTCCAGATCGCGTACATGGCGAGCGAGCCCTGGACGGAGACCAGCGAGCGGATGCCGGAGTCGGCGGCCTCCAGTTCGAGGCAGGCGAGACCGTACTGAACGGCGCTGGCGCCGGCGCACCCGTACCCGGTGAGGGACATGCCGAGCGCCCCGATGGCCCCGAGCTCCCGGGCCAGCTCCCGGATCCCGGGCAGCTCGCCGCTCTCGTACCACTGTGCGATGTGCGGCAGCACGCGGTCGGCGGCCCAGCTGCGGACGGTGTCGCGGATCGCGAGGTCCTCGGGCCCGAGGAGCTCGTCGAGCCCGAGCGGATCAAGGGGCAGGAACGCGGACACGGGGCCTCCCGAAGGCCTGAGTACAGAACCTAGCAGCGCGAGTTTTACGCTCCGCCGACGCTATGCGTCCGCGCCGGGCAAATCCAGCCCCACCCCGTACGGTCAGCCCGCCCGCTCCGCCGGGGACGGGCACGGCTCGCCGCTGACCTGCGCCGGCAGCCGCACGACCGTGGACTCCGCGTGGGGCTCCGGGTGAGCCTTCGCGGGGGTCTGCGCATCGGGCTCGCGGGCAGCCGCCCCGCACTCCATCACCCGCGGCAGCCTCAGCGCCATCACGGCCCCCGCCAGCAGGAGCCCCGCACTCACCAGGAGCGTCACGTGCAGGCCGTGCACGAACGAGTGACGGGCGGCGGCGTACAGCGCCGCCCCCGCCGGCCCTCCGAGGTGCGCGGCGATCTGGTAGGCCTCGCCCAGGGAATGCGCGGCGCCCGCCGAGTCCGCGGGCGAGACCCCCGGCACCCGCGCGAGCCCGGGCGCGTACGCGGCGTTCATCACGCTGCCCAGCAGCGCGATGCCGATGCCCGCGCCCAGCTGGTACGAGGTCTCGCCGATCGAGGCCGCGCCGCCCGCGGTGTCCGCGGGGGCCTCGCTCAGCATGGACTCGTACGCGGCGAACAGCGTGGTCTGGAGCCCGAAGCCGAGCAGGATGAAGCCGACGGTGAGCAGCACGGGCCGGTCGTGCTGGCCCATGAAGGTCAGCAGCAGCACGGCGAAGGCGGTGAGCAGGAAGCCCAGGGAGACCATCGTGCGCGGCCCGATCCGGGCCAGCGTGTACGAGCCGGTGGCGCCCGCGGCCATGGCGGCGAAGGTGAGCGGCAGCAGCCGCAGGCCGGTCGCCAGCGGGCTGAGGTGCAGCACCAGCTGGAGGTACTGGACGGCGATCAGCTCCAGGCCGACCAGGGCCAGCATGGCGAGCACGATGCAGCCGACGGAGGTCGAGAAGGCGGCGCGGGAGAACATCCGCATGTCGATCAGCGGGTGCGTGCGCCGCTTCTGCCTGCGTACGAAGAGGACGAGCAGCGCCACGCCGAGCACCAGCGGCACCAGCGCCTGCGCGTCGAGGAGCTCCCGCTCCGCGCCCAGCCGTTTGATGCCGAGCACCGAGCCGAGCACGCCGGCGGCGGCCATCAGGGCGCCGGTCACGTCCCACGGCCCGTCGCAGGATCCCTTCGACTCGGGCAGCAGCCAACGTCCCAGCGGCAGGATCAGTGCCATCAGCGGGATGTTGATGAGGAAGACCGAACCCCACCAGTAGTGCTGGATGAGGAAGCCGCCGAGCACGGGTCCGCTGGCGGCGCCGACCGCGGCGACGGCGGTCCAGATGCCGATGGCGAGGGCACGCTCGCGCCGGTCCGGGAAGACCTGGCGAAGGATCGACAGGGTGGCGGGCATGATCATCGCGCCGCCGATGCCGAGCAGGGCGCGCGCGGCGATGAGGACCTGGGCGTTGTCGGCGAGGGCGGCGATGGCGGAGGCAACACCGAAGAGCCCGTAGCCGAGGAGGAGGACGCGGCGGCGGCCGACCCGGTCCCCGAGGGTGCCGAAGAGGATCAGCAGCGAGGCGCAGACCAGCGGGTAGGCGTCGACTATCCACAGGAGTTCGATCGAGCCGGGGCGCAGGTCCTCGGTGATGGAGGGGACGGCGACGTGCAGGATCGTCGCGTCGAGCGCGACGAGGACCAGGCTGACGCACAGCACCGCCAGGACGACCCAGCGGTTGGCCCCGCCGGAGGCTGCGCGGAGCCGCTGCCAGGGAGAAGGGGTCCTGGCCCCGGCCGCGTTCGTCCCCGACATGCATGTACCTCCCAGGTGATCCCTCGCGCTCGGCGGACCAGCGTCTTGCGGAGCCACGGGGGGTGGTGCGCTGTGCGGCGTCCAACGGGGTCCGGCATCGACACGCGAGTGAACGGTCAGCGTACGCGAGTTCGCCTGCCCGATACGTGGTCAAGCTCTCATCCCGGCGACGGCCGTCCTGTGGTGTACGCCACTCCCCCACCTCGCCCCTCCCCCGCGTACACGCGCGCTCACGGCCCGTGGTTCTCGGGGCCGCCGGCGTCGCCACCGATAATCATGCCCGTGAAAGATCTTGGATTCCGCCGGGCCGCGCCCGCGCTCGCCGTCTTCGCGGCGGTCCGCCTGCTCGGGCTGGCCGTGCTCGCGGTGTGGAGCGCGGCGGCCGGCAGCAGCCCGCACACGTTGCTGTCGGCGCGCTGGGACTCGCTCTGGTACGCCCGCATCGCCGCCGAGGGGTACGGGTACGAGGTCCTCCTCCCGAACGGGGACGTCCACTCGAACCTCGCCTTCTTCCCGCTGCTGCCCTGGCTGGAGCGGCTGGTGTCGGCGGCGACCGGGCTCTCGTACGGCTCCGCGGGTCTGGTGGTCTCGGTGGCGGCGGGGCTCGCCGCGGCCTGGGGGATCTTCGCGGTGGCGGACCTGCTCCACGGCCGCCGGGCCGGGGTCATCGCCGTCGCCCTGTGGGCGGCGCTGCCCGTCGGGATCGTGCAGTCGATGGCCTACAGCGAGTCGTTGTTCACCGCGCTGGCCGCCTGGGCGTTGTACGGGGCCCTGCGCGGCCGGTGGCTGACGGCGGGCCTGCTCGCGGCCGGGGCGGGGCTGACCCGGCCGGTCGGCGCCGCGGTGGTCGCCGCGGTGTGGGTGGCCGCCGCACTGGCACTGCGGCGCGGGGAGCGGTCGTGGCGGATCACCGCGGGGGCGGCGCTGGCTCCGCTGGGTGCGGCGGCGTACGTGCTGTGGGTCGGCGAGCACACCGGGCGCGGCCTGTTCGGGTACCTGGACGTACAGGGCGGCTGGGGCAACGGCTTCGACGGGGGCTGGGCCTTCGCCCGGTTCATCGGGGCGAAGTTGGCCTCCTCCGCCTTCGCGGCCGGGCTGGGGCTGATCGCCGGGGTCGTGCTCGTGCTCTGGCTGTACGGGCGGTGCGTGCGGCAACGGCAGCCGGCGCCGCTCCTCGTGTACTGCGGCATCGTCGTGGCGCTGGCGCTCTGCGCGTCGGGGTACTTCGGCTCCAAGCCCCGGCTGTTGCTGCCCGCCTTCCCGCTGCTGCTGCCGGTGGCGGTGGCGTTGGCCCGGTGGCGGACCCGCCGGGCGGCCCTGGTGCTGGGCGCGGCGGCGCTGGCCTCGGCGGTCTACGGGGCGCTGTGGCTGAACGGCTCGGGCCCTCCGTAACGGAATGGATCATTCCGATCCATCATTCGGCAAAGGAAAGGAGCGGCGGCGATAAAGTGCCGGTAAGTATGCGAAATAATTGCCAGGGCAGTGGATCAGACCGCTCCAACCATTGCCGAAATACGGGGAATTAAGTCCCTCGTGAGACCAACTCCACATCACATGGTCATCACAAAGCCGGTGATTCGCCCGGGCTGACCATCGGCGCGCGGTAACGTCGATTGAGTGCGTACCGACCAAATCCTGACCCGTCTGGAGCGGGTGTTCGCCCGGCTGGACCGGGAACCAGAGCGACCGGCTCATCTGCAAACCCCGCAGATGAGCCGGCACCGCGTCGTTCTCCTGGGATCGACCTTCGCCTTCTACCTCGCGATCGTGGTGGCCGTACTGACCACGTCCTGGCTCGTCCGCCTGGACTGGCAGATCATGTTCTTCCGGCCCTACGAGCAGTGGCCGCAGGTGCACGCCTTCCTCGACTACCTCGTCGTGCTCGGCCAGCGCGGGCCCACCGCGGTCATGGTCGCCGCCTGGCTCGGCTGGCGCTCCTGGCGGCAGCACACCCTCCGCCCGCTGATCGCGCTCGGCGTGGCACTGCTGCTGCTCAACATCACCGTCGGGTCCGTCAAGCTCGGCCTCGGCCGGCTCGGCCCGCACTACGCCACGGAGATCGGATCGGCCGAACTCTTCGCGGGCGGCGATATATTCCCTTCCGGCCACACCGCGAACGCCGTCGTGACCTGGGGCATCCTCGCGTACCTGGCCTCCACCGTGGTCACCCGGCGGGTGTTGTCCGTGGTGTCCGCGGTCGTCTCGCTGAGCGTCGGCGCCACCACCGTCTACCTCGGCACCCACTGGGTCAGCGACGTCCTGCTCGGCTGGTCCGCGGGACTGCTGATCCTGCTGGCGCTGCCCTGGTTCGAGCCGCTCATCGCCCGGTCCGAGGCCTACGTCTTCGAGCTGCGCGAACTGCTGCGCCGCCGCGCGGAGACCGGCCGGATGTCCGCGCCCGTCGCGTCCGCGCTCACCCCGCTGCTCTCCGCGGGCGGAAAGTGGCAGCTGGTCCGCGTCACCGACCCCGCCGAGGAGCCGGCTCCCGCGACCGCCGCGGCGCTCGCACAGGCGGCAGTACCCGTCGGGCACACCCCGGCGCCGCGGCCCGCGGCCGTGCTCTCCGCCCGGCCGCACGTCATCCGTTCCGAGCGGACCCCGGTCACCCCCGTCGGCAGCCGCCGCCCGGCGCACACCGAACGGGCCACCGCACGGGGGACGGCGCCCCGCCCGGTCGCCGGCGGCTGAACCAGCGTCGCGGGACGGTACGCACACCTCACCGCACACCGCGAAGGCGGGCCGGGTCACTGACCCGGCCCGCCTTCGTCGTTCGCCGTCCGTCAGCCGCGCGCCCTGACGTTCGTCCGTCCCGGGTCACGCTTGTGTCACAGAATATCGACAGTCGTCAATTGTTTTACGGCCCGCGACACGCCCGTCGCACAACCTGTTCGGAATTTCCGCCGAAACCAATCCACTCAACCGGGGAATTCCTGCCGGAGATTGCCGCGTGCCCGTTGGACCGGACCAGCTGAATCCCCCTCACTTCCCCTACATTTCCTTCACCGCCGCCGACTCCACGGCCCGCCCCAGCAGATCCCTGGCGGCCCTGATCCGGTCGGTCAGCTCGGGCGGCTCGACCACTTCGAACTCACAGCCGAGCAGCATGAGGTGAATCACCAGGACGTCCAGGCTCACCGCCCCGGTGCGCAGCAGGCAGCTCTGCCCGTCGACGGGTTCGAGGGCGCCGTCGCTCGGCCCGACGGTCCGCGCCGCCTCCTCTACCGAAATCTTCAGCCGTACCACCGCGCGGGCCGCGTACGCGCGCTGCGCCACGCCCTCGGAGACGTACGCGGCGAGGTCCTCGGCGGGCGGCCGGCGCGGCGTGAACCGCGGCCCGTGCGGCGGCCTGGGCTCGATCCGGTCGGCCCGGAAGGTGCGCCAGTCCTCCCGGTCCAGGTCCCAGGCGACCAGGTACCAGCGCCGCTCGGTGCACACCAGCCGGTGCGGCTCCACCGCGCGGCGGGTCACGTTGCCCTCGTGGTCCCGGTAGCCGAAGCGCAGCCGCTCCGCGTCCCGGCACACGGCGGCGAGCTCGGTCAGCACCGAGGGATCGACGGTGGAGCGCTGCGGCCCGCGCAGCATCGGAACGGTGAACTCGTTGAGCGCGGAGACCCGGCGCCGCAGCCTCGACGGCAGTACCTGCTCCAGCTTGGCGAGGGCCCGTACGGAGGCCTCCCCGATCCCCTCGACCCCGTTCCCGGCGGCGGTCCGCAGCCCGACCGCGACGGCCACGGCCTCGTCGTCGTCCAGCAGCAGCGGCGGCAGCTCGGCCCCCGCCCCCAGTTGGTACCCGCCGCCGGTCCCGGGACTGGCGTTCACCGGGTACCCCAGCTCCCGCAGCCGGTCCACGTCCCGCCGGACGGTCCGCGCGGTCACCCCGAGCCGTTCGGCGAGATCGGCCCCGGTCCATTCGCGGTGAGCCTGCAACAGGGACAACAGACGCAGCAGTCGCGCGGAGGTATCGAGCATGGCCGAAGTCTGCCAGCGGCGAACTGCGGCGGGGCGCACCCGCGTTCAGCCCAGAGGCGTCCCGGGAGGCGACGACGGGGTCACGGCCGGGACGGGTGACGGACGGGGAACCGGGACGGGCGTCGCCTCCGCCGGGACCACCGGGACCACCGGAGGGACGGACGCCCGCTCTGGAATGGCCAGCAGCATGCCCACCTCGATCGCCTCGGGCCGCGCCCCGATCAGCTCCCGGTTCACCTCGTACAGCGCCCGCCAGCCGCCCGGCACCGTGTGCTTGCGCGCGATCGTCACCAGCGTGTCACCAGCCCGCACCACGTGCATCCGCCCGGCCAGCCCGTACCGCTTCGAGCACGCGGGCCAGGCGTCCCAGCCCTGACTGCCGATCACGTCCTCCGCGACCCGGATCTGCTGCGCCCGGCTCGCCAGGTCCGCCCGCGGCGCGAACGCGGGCCCCCCGTACTCCACCCACGTCGGCTGCCAGAACTGCAGCCCGCCGTAGAAGCCGTTGCCGTTGTTGATCGCCCAGCGCCCACTGCTCTCGCAGTCGGCGACGCAGTCCCAGGGCCACTGCCCGCCCGGCCCGCAGTCCCCCGGCCCGCTTCCGATCAGGCCCGGCGAACCGGGGTGCGACGCCCCCGCCGGTCCGGGCGCGGGCGGCGGCGGTGCCGCTCCGGCCGCCGCCGTACCGGAGGGGAGTACGAGGACCAGTACGGCGGCGACGGCAGCGGCACCGGCGGCACGCCGGATCCGGAGGTGGGGCACCGGGTCACGCTACGCAGCCCGCGCCGCCCTCCCCGGCCCGGCGCACCGGGCGCGCCCCGCGCCCCACCCGGTCGGCCGACCGGCCACCCCTTCCCCAAACGGCCATCCTGGGCCACCAACTGCGCACAAGCAGAAAACAGTTGGCACGAAAGCGAAGCTCCGGTCGGACGGTTCACTCCTCCGGGGGCCTGGTTCGATTCCGTTCCCTCCAATGGCGTGACCCCGGCCGCCGCTCCCCCGTTGATCCCGGCGAGCCGGGAACCGCCCGGCCCCCGCACCTATGCCGAGGAGCCACCCGTGCCGCGCATGCTCGACGTCAGTGATGAGGTACGTGCCGAGATCGGTGACGAAGAAGCCGACAGGCTGCTCGTCGGCGAGGACGCGCCGCGCAGTTACGACTGCACCTCCTGTCGCACCCCGGGCGACCCCGAGAACGACCGCACCAGCACGGTGCTGTTCGTAGGCGAGGAGACCGCCGTCCTCGCCTTCGCCCACGCCACCTGCATCCCCTCGCAGGTCGTCACCGTGTCCGAGGAGCAGCTCCAGGGCGCCGTCGCGAGCATCACCGGCGACAGCCCGGCCCCCGGCGCGCCCGCAACCGCCGGCGGCCCGCAGAACGTGCCCGGCGGCCAGGCCGTCCTCGGCATCACCAGCGGTCTGATCCTGATCGGCGGCGAGCTCCACCCCGCCCTCGTCGTCGAGCCGACCGCGCCGATCGCCCGCCCCGGCAGCGACGGCCCCGGCGACGACTTCCTCCCGCTCCTCATCGAGCAGGGCTTCATCCCCGTCACCGACACGGCCGAGCTCCCCACCGCGCTGAACGGCTGGTCGGTCCTGCTCGCCGGCGGCCAGCTGCACGCCGTCCTCCAGCCGGGCACCGATGGCGGCCGCCCGGTCGCCTGGTGGCAGGCGCACCAGGCGCTGTCGGTCACCGACGGCTGGCGGTCCGCCGTCAACAAGACCCAGCGCGTGCTCATCTACGCCGCCCCGGTCGGCTCCATCGGCCAGCAGCCCCGCGAGGACCTGCTGCGCGACGCGCTGGACAAGGCGGCCGCCGCGGGCAAGCTCGTGGCCGCCTCGATGCCCCTGGCGGGCACTCCGGGAGCCTGATCCACAGGCTCCACAGCCGGTACCGGAACAGCCGCCCGGCCCCCCGCCGCAGGGGGGCCGGGCGGCGTGCGCCGGGGGGGCGGTCCGTCCGGCACACCCCCGGCGATCTGCGTTTTCCGGGCCGTCACCCCGCATCCGCAAGGCGCTCGTTTCGTTGGCTGATACGTGCATCCATACGACTCCTCCCGCGCCCCGTCCCGTACGAGCACCGTCTCGCACACCCCGATCTACGACACCCTGTACTCGGAGTACCTGCGTTCCTTCCGCGCGCTGCCGGGCGACCGTACGGGCGAGGAGGACCTCGGGTTCACGGCCTTCTCGTACGGGGCCGGGTACTCCGGCACGGTCAGCTCGTACGGCACCGGCCCGTACGGAACCGGCCCGTACGGAACCGGCTCGTACGGCGGCTGGAACGGTTCGTCGTGGCAGGAGACCGACAGCCGGCAGCCCGCGTACGTCCCCCAGCCGCAGCCCCAGCCCTTGTACTCGTACGCGGGCGGCTCCGGATACGCCGACGGGCGGCAGCGCCAGACCGGGATGACACACGTCCCGGCGGCCCTGCCGCCCGCTCCGCGCCGGGGCTACTGAGCCCGCGGCAGCGTACTGCGCCTGCTACTTCTTCTTCTTGTACTGGGCGCCGCGCTTCTCGCGCACCCGCACCGAGATGTGGATCGGGGTGCCCTCGAAACCGAACTCCTCGCGCAGCCGGCGCTCGATGAAGCGCCGGTAGCCGTGCTCCAGGAAGCCCGAGGCGAAGAGGACGAACCGCGGCGGCTTGCTGCCCGCCTGGGTACCGAACAGGATGCGGGGCTGCTTGCCGCCGCGGATCGGGTGCGGGTGGGCGGCGACGACCTCACCGAGGAAGGCGTTCAGGCGGCCGGTCGGGACGCGCGTCTCCCAGCCGGCGAGGGCGGTCTCGATCGCCGGGACCAGCTTCTCCATGTGGCGGCCGGTGAGCGCCGAGACGTTCACCCGCGGCGCCCAGGAGACCTGCTGCATCTCGGTCTCGATCTCGCGCTCGAGGTAGTAGCGGCGCTCCTCGTCGAGCTCGTCCCACTTGTTGTAGGCGATCACGATCGCGCGGCCGGACTCGACGGCCATGGTGATGATGCGCTGGTCCTGGACGCTGATGGTCTCGGTGGTGTCGATCAGGATGACCGCGACCTCCGCCTTCTCCACGGCCGCTGCCGTGCGCAGGGAGGCGTAGTAGTCGGCGCCCTGCTGGAGGTGGACCTTCTTGCGGATGCCGGCGGTGTCGACGAACTTCCAGGTGACGCCACCGAGCTCGATCAGCTCGTCGACCGGGTCGCGGGTGGTGCCGGCCAGCTCGTTGACGACGACCCGCTCCTCCTTCGCGACCTTGTTGAGCAGCGAGGACTTGCCGACGTTCGGGCGGCCGATCAGCGCGATGCGGCGCGGACCGCCGATGGCGCCGCCGCCGAAGGTCTGCGCGGGGGCCTCCGGCAGGGCTTCGAGCACCGCGTCCAGCATGTCGCCGGTCCCGCGGCCGTGCAGCGAGGAGACCGGGTGCGGCATGCCGAGGCCCAGGGACCACAGGGAGGCCGCGTCGGACTCGCCGCTCTGGCCGTCGACCTTGTTGGCGCACAGCACGACGGGCTTCTTGGACTTGCGCAGCAGGCGGACGACGGCCTCGTCGGTGTCGGTGGCGCCGACCTTGGCGTCGACGACGAAGACCACGGCGTCGGCGGCCTCGATGGCGTACTCGGCCTGGGCCGCGACGGAGGCGTCGATGCCGAGGACGTCCTGCTCCCAGCCGCCGGTGTCGACGACCGTGAAGCGGCGGCCCGCCCACTCGGCCTCGTACATGACGCGGTCGCGGGTGACGCCGGGCTTGTCCTCGACGACCGCCTCGCGGCGGCCGATGATGCGGTTCACCAGGGTCGACTTGCCGACGTTCGGCCGGCCCACGATGGCGAGGACGGGGAGGGGGCCGGCAGCGGCCTCCTCGAGGGCACCTTCGACGTCCTCGATGTCGAAGCCCTCTTCCGCGGCGAGCTCCATGAACTCCGCGTACTCGGCATCGCCAAGTGCTCCGTGGTCGTGCTGGTCGTTCATGAAGTCCGTTCCTCGTCGATCGTGGTGGTCGGTGGTACCCGCGCAGCGCAGTTCCACTACTAGGTCAAGTCTCGCTCAGCGCCCTGTGAGGCGCTTGGCATCGGCCAGGTGGGCGGTCAGCCGGTCCTGGATGCGTACGGTGGCCTCGTCCAGCGCCGTACGGGTACGGCGGCCGGTGCCGTCACCGGCGTCGAAGGCCGACCCGAAGACGACGTCGACCCGGCTCTTGAAAGCGGGCAGGCCCTTGACGAGCCGCCCACGGGTGTCGCCGCTGCCGAGCACGGCCACCGGCACTATGGGCGCGCCGCTGCGGACCGCGAAGTACGCGAGGCCCGCCCGCAGCGAGGCGAAGTCGCCCTCGCCCCGGGTTCCCTCGGGGAAGATCCCCAGGGCCCCTCCATTGTCGAGCACGCCGAGGGCGCGGCTTATCGCCGTCCGGTCGGCTCCGCCGCGGTCGACCTTGACCTGCCCGATCCCTTCGAGGAAGGGGCCGAGCGGGCCGACGTACGCTTCCTTCTTGATCAGGAAGTGCAGGGGCCGCGGCGCGGTCCCCATCACCATCGGGCCGTCGATGTTGTGCGAGTGGTTCACGGCAAGGATGACAGGGCCGGAGGCGGGCACCTTCCAGGCGCCGAGCACGCGGGGCTTCCACAGCCCGTACATGAGCCCGATGCCGATGCGCCTGCCGACCGCCGCACCCTTGAGGGAGGGCGCTTCGCTCACTTGCTGCCCGCCCGCTTCTCGGTGCCTTCGGCCGCGCTGCGCCGCTCCTCGACGAGCGTCACGACGCACTCGATCACCTGGTCGAGGGTGAGCTCGGTGGTGTCCACCTCCACGGCGTCACCGGCCTTGGCCAGCGGGGAGGTCTTGCGGCCGGAGTCGGCCGCGTCGCGCTTGATGAGCGCCTCCTTGGTGGCCGCGAGGTCGACGGCCTCCTTGCCGCGGAGCTCACCGCTGCGCCGGGCGGCGCGCGCCTCGGGGGAGGCGGTCAGGAAGATCTTGAGGTCGGCGTCGGGCAGGACGGTGGTGCCGATGTCCCGGCCCTCGACGACGATGCCCTCGGCCTCCACGGCCGCCTGGGCGGCGATGGAGCGCTGGAGCTCGGTGATGAGGGTGCGCACCTCGGGGACGGCGCTGACGGCGCTGACCTTGGAGGTGACCTCCTGGGTGCGGATGGGGCCGGCGGCGTCCAGGCCGTCCACCGTGATGGTGGGGGCGGCCGGGTCGGTGCCGGAGACGATGGCGGGCTTGCCCGCGGCGACCGCGATGGCCTGCGGGTCGTCGGTGTCGACACCGTTGGTGATCATCCACCAGGTGATGGCCCGGTACTGCGCGCCGGTGTCCAGGTAGCGCAGGCCGAGCTTTGCCGCCACGGCCTTGGAGGTGCTGGACTTGCCCGTGCCGGAGGGACCGTCGATGGCGACGATCACGGCTGCCGGAGCTGCGGTTTCCACGGTGCGGGCACCTTCCTGGTTGCGCGTACGTGTCCGGGCGCGCCAAAGCGCCCCTCCCCAAGGTTACCGGCCCCGGGAACCCCCCGGCCCCGCGCGCTCGATCCCCGGCGCCGCACCGGGCCGCGCCCGGGGTGCCGTACCGGCCCGCGCCCGGCTCCGCGCCCCGGCCGGAACCGGCCCGCGGCCTACTGCTGGCGCAGCGCCCAGCCCCGCTCGCGCAGCTCGGCGGTCAGGCCGGCCGCCGCCCGCGGCTCAACCATCAGCTGGACCAGGCCGGCCTGCTGACCCGTCGCGTGCTCGATCCGCACGTCCTCGATGTTGACCCCGGCCCGCCCGGCGTCGGCGAAGATCCGGGCCAGCTCGCCCGGCTGGTCGCTGATGAGGACGGCCACCGTCTCGTAGACCGTGGGCGCCGCGCCGTGCTTGCCCGGCACCCGGACCCGGCCCGCGTTCCCGCGCCGCAGTACGTCCTCGATGCCCGCGGCGCCGCCGCGCCGCTTCTCCACGTCGGCCGACTGGAGCCCGCGCAGCGCGTCCACCGTCTCCTCCAGGTCGGCCGCGATGCCGGCCAGGACGTCGGCCACCGGGCCCGGGTTCGCCGACAGGATCTCCACCCACATCCGCGGGTCGGAGGCCGCGATGCGCGTGACGTCGCGGATGCCCTGCCCGCACAGCCGGACCGTCGTCTCGTCGGCCTCCTCCAGCCGCGCGGCGACCATGCTCGACACCAGCTGCGGGGTGTGCGAGACGAGCGCCACGGCCCGGTCGTGCGCGTCCGCGTCCATCACCACGGGCACGGCCCGGCACAGGGACACCAGCTCCAGCGCGAGGTTCAGCACCTCGTGGTCCGTGTCCCGGGTGGGGGTCAGCACCCACGGACGGCCCTCGAAGAGGTCCGCGGTGGCGGCCAGGGGCCCGGACTTCTCCTTGCCCGCCATCGGGTGCGTGCCGATGTACGCGGTGACGTCCACGCCGAGCGCCGCCAGCTCCCGGCGCGGTCCGCCCTTGACGCTGGCCACGTCCACGTACGCCCGCGCCGCTCCGCGGCCGATCGCGTCGGCCAGCGTCGCGGCCACGTGGGCCGGGGGTACGGCGACGATCGCGAGGTCGACCGTGCCGTCCACGGGCTCGTCCGTACCGGCGCCGAGCGCGGCCGCCGTATGGGCCTGGGCCGGGTCGTGGTCGACGAGGTGCACGGTGATGCCGCGGGCGGTCAGGGCGAGCGCCGCGGAGGTGCCGATCAGTCCGGTTCCGATGACGACGGCGGTTCTCACGGGGACTCCAGGGTTTGCTGCGGCACGGTGACGGGACTGCCCGGCCAGAGTAGCCAGCCGGGACGGGCGAAGGGCCCGGCGGCCCGTCCCGTGGGACGGCGGCCGGGCCCTTCGCGCCGTCGTGTCCGCGCGACGGCGGCGTACCCGGCTTCGAGACACGGGCAATGTCACCCATGGCGGACACTGCCGCCACTTGGCCCACGCGCTGCTCCCGGTCACTGCGGTAGAACGATCGGCATGATCTTCCACCTCGTCCCGCTCGCCGACTGGACCGCGGCGCCCGAACTGCCGTACGCCCCGCCCTCGCTCGACTCGGAGGGTTTCGTGCACTGTTCGGCCGACCGCCCCACGGCGCTCGCGATCGCCGACACGCACTACCGCGAGGTGGCGGGGACGCTGCTCGCGGTGGAACTCGACGAAGACGCACTGACCGCCGAGGTCCGCCGCGAAGGTGAATCCGGCGGCCTGTACCCACACGTCCACGGCCCGTTGAACCGGAGCGCCGTGATCCGCGTGTGGGAGGTGGTACGCACACCCGGCAGTCCCGCCACACTGGCCCCATGGCCGCCGGGCCACTGAAACGGCGCGGCAGGCTTCACCTGGAGCCCGCCGCAGGCCAGGATGCTGCTCGCCCATCCGGCCACGAAGCGAGGAGAAACACGCATGAGCGATCCCACGAACACGGCCCGGCGCACGGTACTCGCGGCCGGCGCGGCCGCCCTGGCAGGAGGCGCGCTCACGGCCTGCGGCAGTGACGGCGAGAAGGCGCCCGAGAGCCCGTCGGCGACCGCGCCCACCGTGTCCGCCCCGTCGGCCCAGCCGGACACCTCCCAGCCGGCCTCGTCCCAGCCCGCGGGGGGCGGTAAGGCCATCGCCAAGGCGGCGGACGTGCCGGTCGGCGGCGGCACGGTGCTGAAGGAGGAGAAGCTGGTCGTCACCCAGCCCACCGCAGGGTCCTTCCGCTGCTTCAGCGCGGTCTGCACCCACCAGGGCTGCCTGGTGAACAAGGTGGCGGACGGCACCATCGACTGCCCCTGCCACGGCAGCAAGTTCGCGGTGGCGGACGGCGCCGTGACCAAGGGACCGGCCACCCGCCCGCTCCCGGAGAAGAAGATCACGGTCGGGTCGGACGGCAGTATCTCGCTCGCATAGCGGCAGGTCGGGAGCCTAGGCTCCGTGGATGGACGAACTGACCCTGGTACGGGACCACACGGTCTACCAGTGCGTGATGGGCTCCCGGGCGTTCGGGCTGGCGACGGAGGCGAGCGACACCGACCGGCGCGGTGTCTACCTCGCCCCCACGCCGCTGTTCTGGCGGTTCGGCAAGCCCCCCACGCATGTGGAGGGCCCTCGGGACGAGGAGTTCTCCTGGGAGCTGGAACGCTTCTGCGAACTGGCCCTGCGCGCCAACCCGAACATCCTGGAGTGCCTGCACTCCCCCCTGGTGGAACAGCTGACGCCGGTCGGCGAGGAGTTGCTCTCCCTGCGCGAGGCCTTCCTCTCCCGCCGGGCCCACACCAGTTTCAGCCGGTACGCGGCCTCCCAGCGCGGCAAACTCCTCGCGGACGTCCGCAACCACGGCGCCCCGCGCTGGAAGCACGCCATGCACCTGATGCGCCTGCTCCTGTCCTGCCGCGACCTCCTGCGCACGGGCCGCCTGAACATCGACGCGGGCCCGTACCGCGACCGCCTTCTGGCGGTCCGGCGCGGCGAGCTCACCTGGGACGAGGCCGACGCCTGGATGTCCCGCCTCGTGGCGCAGACCGAAGCGGCCCTCACCGCCACCCCGCTCCCCGCGGAGCCCGACCACGCCCGCGTCGAGGACTTCCTCGTCCGCACCCGCCGCGCGTCAGCCCTCGCCGTCCGCTAGGGCGCGCCGCCGTACGACGAACTCGTCGAGCGCGTCGTACGCGGTCCCCTGCTCCGGCAGGGCGGAGGCCGCCTGCGCCTCGTCCAGTACCCGGTGCAGCGCCTCGAACTCCTCCCGTACGGCAGCGACGGGCGGCCCCTCGTACGCCCCGTGTTCGGCTGCCGCCTTGGCCTCGACGAGCCCGGCCAGCCTGCCGGGCGCCTCCGGGACCTCCGCCAGCAGGGTCGGCAGGTGCGCCTGCACCTCGGCCGCGCGCATCAGGTGGATGCCGGTGAGCAGGGCCCGGAAGGCGTAGAGCAGCGGTTTGAGTTCGGCGGCCTTCTCGAAGAGCCGCCACTGGGTGTTGGCGAAGCCCCGGTAGTGGTGGGCGTGGTGGGAGGTCAGCACGCCCGGGGCCAGCGCCACGAGTTCGGCGTGGGCGGGCGTCGTGTGGACCACCAGCGGGGACAGCAGTTGTTCCAGGACGTAGCCGTTGCGGCGCAGCAGCAGCGTCACGAACTTGCGCAGGTCGTGCGTGACCAGGTCCATCTCCACGCCGTCGCGGTCCCACATGCGGCTGCGGGTCTCCTCCGGGTCGCGCAGGCCCAGCAGCGCCGCCGCCGGCAGGACGTGGACGCCGCGCAGGTCGACGTCCGAGTCCTGTGAGGGGAAGCCGTAGAGGTGGGCGCCCGACACCGTGGCGAAGAGCAGCGGGTAGGGCTGCTCCGCCACGACGGGGGTCAGGTCGATACTCAGTGCGTCCAGCATGGATCACGCGTCCCAGAGGGTGCCGAAGGCCAGGAGTTCGTCGCGGTACTCGATGCCGCCCTCCCAGTCGCGGGGCCAGACGTCCGCGCCGAGGTGGGCGCCCGCGAAGGCGCCCGCGAGGCAGGCGATGGAGTCGGAGTCGCCCCTCGTGCATGCCGCGCGGCGCAGGGCCAGGAGGGGTTCCTCCGGGAAGAGCAGGAAGCACTGCAGGGCCGTGGCGAGGGCCTCTTCCGCGATCCAGCCGTCGCCCGTGGTCAGACAGGGGTCCGTCTCCGGGGACGGGCTCCGCAGGGCGGCCGCCAGCCGGTCCAGGACCGCCAGGCAGTCGTCCCAGCCCCGCGCGATGAAGGACTCCGCGGAGGCGTCGGAGGCCGTCCGCATCCACAGGTCCCCGAGCCAGCGCTCGTGGTAGCGGGTGCGGTTCTCCAGGGCGTACGAGCGCAGCCGTCCGACGAGGCCCGTCACCTCGGTGCCCGCCGCCAGCAGGTGCGCGGCCCGCGCCGTCAGGTCCGAGGCGGCCAGGGCCGTCGGGTGGCCGTGGGTGAGGGCCGACTGGAGCTGGGCGGCGCCGGCCCGCTCCTCCTCGGTCCAGCCGGGGACGAGCCCCACCGGGACCACCCGCATGTTCGCGCCGCAGCCCTTGGAGCCGACCTGGCTGGCGTCCCGCCAGTCCCGCTCCGGGTCGGCGAGGAGTCGGCAGGCGGTCAGGCAGGTGTTGCCCGGGGCCCGGTTGTTCTCCGGGGAGTGGTACCAGTCGACGTACTCCTCCCGGACCGGCCGGGCGAGGCGCAGCGGGCCGACCCGGCCCCGCTCCGCGGCCGTCCGTATGCCGCGGGCCAGGGCGAGCGTCATCTGGGTGTCGTCCGTGACGATCGCCGGGCGGGGCAGCTTCATCTCGCGCCACGGGCCCGTCTTGGCGAGGATCGACGGCACGTCGTTGAACTCCGTGGGGAAGCCCAGGGCGTCGCCCAGCGCCAGGCCGATCAGGGCGCCCGTCGCCGCGCGCTTCGTGCTCGTTGTCGTCGTCAGCGTCATCGTGGCTGTCCTTCCGAGGGGCGGAGCAGGGGCGGGTGCAGGGAGGTCGCCGGTCCGGGCCGGTACAGCGCGGCCGGTTTGCCGCGCCCGCCGGTCAGCCGGGCGGCTCCCGGTACGGCCTCGACGAAGCCGGGTGTGGCCAGGACCTTGCGGCGGAAGTTGGGTCGGTCCAGGGCCGTGTCCCAGACGGTCTCGTAGACGGCCTGGAGCTCCCCGAGGGTGAACTCGGGCGGGCAGAAGGCGGTGGCCAGGCAGGTGTACTCCAGCTTCGAGCCGATCCGCTCCCGGGCGTCCGCCAGGATCACCGCGTGGTCGAAGGCCAGCCCGGGGACCTCCCCCACCGGCATCCAGCGGGCCCCAGCCGCGTCGCCGCCGCCCTCCGCCACCGGCTCCGGCATGTCCGGGACCAGCGCCGTGAAGGCCACGGAGACCACCCGCATCCGGGGATCGCGGTCCGGCTCGCTGTACGTGCGCAGCTGCTCCAGGTGCAGGCCGGCCACCAGGGCCGCCGACAGGCCGGTCTCCTCGGCCAGCTCGCGGCGGGCGGCCGCCTCGGCGGACTCCCGGGGCAGGAGGAAGCCGCCGGGGAGCGCCCAGGCCCCCGCGTACGGCTCCTGGCCGCGCCGGATCAGCAGCACGTGCAGCCGGCCGCCCCGTACGGTGAACACCGCCAGGTCGACGGTCACCGCGAACGGTTCGAAGGCATGCGGGTCGTAGCCCGCGGGCAGCGCCCCGCTCACCGGGTCTCCGGCAGGGGATCGGCGAAGTACCAGCCCTCGGCGAGCAGTTCGTCGACGGCCGCCACGGCCGCCGCCAGCCGCTCCTCGCGGTCGCCCCGTACGAGCAGGAAACGCCTGCCTGTGCGCTCCAGTTCCTCGCGGAACCGCCCGGTCATCCAGGGCCGCAGGTGCGGGCCGTCCCGCAGCCCGTCGTCCTCGAAGGGCACGTCGGCGTCGTCCGTCAGCAGGTAGAGGTCCCGCCGGGTCAGGGAGGCGGTCTTCTCCACTTCCTCGCTGCGGCCGCCCGTGTACCGCTCGTGCCAGATACCGGTCGCGAAGGAATCGGTGTCGCAGAACAGCACCGGCGAGCCCAGCCGGGCCGCCCGCTCCTCGTCGGCGTCCTGGCGCCGCGCGATGACCGGGAACTCCTCCGAGGTGAAGGAGATGTCCGCCCAGGTGGCCGCGGGGTCGGCGGCGCGGGCCGCCGCCAGCTTCTCCTCGCTGTACGAGCGCCCGTACTCGGCGACCCAGCCCGTCCCGGCCCACACACCGCCGCGCCGCCGGTAGTGCGCGGCCAGCGCCCGCGACAGCGTCGTCGTCCCCGTGGACTCGGCGCCGAGTACGACGACCCGCCGCGTCAGGAAGGCCCGTACGGCCGGGCCCAGGAAGTCCCAGCAGCCGACGGGATCCGCCCGCACCGCCGTCCCGGAGACCGGGAACAGCGTCCGCGCCGGGTCCACGCAGACCTCCTCGGCACCGAACCGCCTCGCGAGCTCGGTCCCGTACTCCTCGGAGGTGAAGACGGCGTCCACCGGCCCGGCCACCGCGGCCCGGAAGATCGCCATGTGCGCCTCCCAGACTGCCGGGTCGTGCAGGTCGACCGGGACGTCGTCGACCGCGCCGACGACCTCCGCGCCCGGGTGCGCCTCGCGCATCCAGGCGACGCGGTCGGCGAGCGGGACGGACTCCACGGAGGCCGCGCAGACCAGCACGGTCAGCCGCTCGCACTGGTCCTGGGCGGTGCGGACCAGGTGGTGGTGGCCGGCGTGCGGCGGATAGAACTTGCCGAGGACCAGGCCGTGCCCGTGGCGCCTCATGCCCGCGCCTCCATGGCCGTACGGGCCTCCCGGGCCGGGAGCGTCCGCCGCCAGCCGATCAGGCCGACCACGCACAGCGCGAGGAAGCCGACGTAGAGGACGGAGGTGAGGTAGAGCTCCTTGTAGGCGTAGAGCGGGATGTAGACGAGGTCGGCGGCGATCCACAGCCACCAGGACTCGACGAGCTTGCGGCACTGGCCGTAGGTGGCCGCGAGCGAGAGCCCTGTCGTCAGGGCGTCCCAGAACGGGACGGTGGAGTCGGTGACCTCGCCCAGCAGCAGGGTCAGGCCGATCACCCCCACCGCCCCCGCCGCGGCCAGCCAGACCCATTCGGTGCGTGTGGTGCGGCGCACCGGCAGGGCCTCGGCGGTTCCTGGTCCACCCCCGTGGGTCCAGGACCACCAGCCGTACGCGGCGAGGGCGATGAAGACGATCTGCAGCCCGGCGTCGGCGTACAGGCCGGCCTGGGTGAAGAGCACGATGAAGAAGATGTTGTTGGCGATGCCGATCGGCCAGTTGGCGACGTGCTGCCGGGCAACGAGCCAGACGCACAGGGCACCAGTGGCGAATCCGAGTACCTCGGTCCAGCTCATGACCACCCCTCCTTTAATAGTCATGTTGACTATAAACAGAGGGAGGGGTCCCGGACAAGGGAAAAGCCCGCAGCGCCGTAAGGCACTGCGGGCTTTCCTCGGTCCTGGCCGTCAGGCGATCAGGCGGTCCTACAGACCGACCTCGCGCATCAGCATGCCGACCTCGGTGTTGGTCAGGCGGCGCAGCCAGCCGGACTTCTGGTCGCCCAGCTCGATCGGGCCGAAGGAGGTCCGGACGAGCTTGTCGACGGGGAAGCCCGCCTCGGCCAGCATGCGGCGGACGATGTGCTTGCGGCCCTCGTGGAGGGTCACCTCGACCAGGTAGTTCTTGCCGACCTGGTCGACGACGCGGAAGTTGTCGGCGCGGGCGTACCCGTCCTCCAGCTCGATGCCGTCCTTGAGGCGCTTGCCGATGTCGCGCGGCAGCGAGCCGGTGATCGCGGCCACGTAGGTCTTCTGCACGCCGTACTTCGGGTGCGTCAGGCGGTGGGCCAGCTCACCGTGGTTGGTGAGCAGGATGATGCCCTCGGTCTCGGTGTCGAGCCGGCCGACGTGGAAGAGACGCGTCTCACGGTTGGTGACGTAGTCGCCCAGGCACTGGCGGCCGTCCGGGTCCTCCATGGTGGAGACGACACCGGCGGGCTTGTTCAGCGCGAAGAAGAGGTACGACTGGGTGGCGACGGTCAGGCCGTCCACCTTGATCTCGTCCTTCGGCTGGACGCGCTTGCCCTGCTCCAGCACGATCTCGCCGTTGACCTCGACGCGGGCCTGCTCGATGAGCTCCTCGCAGGCACGGCGCGAGCCCATGCCGGCGCGGGCGAGCACCTTCTGCAGGCGCTCCCCCTCCTCCTCGGCACCCGGGAAGGTCTTGGGCGTCTTGATCACGGGCTTGTCGGCGTACCGGTCGCGCACGCGCTCCTCGATCCGCGCGTCCAGCTCACGCGGGCGGGACTGGCCGCTGCGGCTGCCCGGGCCGCGGCGCGGGCCGCCGGCCCCGCCGATGCCGGGGGTCTTGGAGGTCTTCGGGGCGCCCTTGGCGCCACCGCGCGCGGCCGCGCCACGCGCACCGCCGCCGCCCGCCTTGGGGCCCGAGCGGCCGCTGCGCTCGCCCTCGGGGCCGACGTCGTAGCGGCGCTCCTCGGGGCGCGGGTTGCGGGGACGCTGGGGCGCCTGGTCGCGGTCACGGTCGCCGCCGGAGGAGGAGCCGCCCCGGTAGCCACCGCCGGAGGAGGAGCCACCGCGGTAGCCACCGCCGGAGGAGCCGCCGCGGGAGCCACCGCCGCCGGAGGAGGAGCCGCCACCGCGGTAGCCACCGCCGCCCGAGCCGCCGCGGGCGCTACCACGCCCGCCGCCGCCACCGCCACTGCTGTTCCTGTTGCCGCCGCCGTTGCCGTTGCCGCTGCTTCGCATCAAAGTTCCGTCGTCTTGTCGTCGTCTTCATCGGTATCCGGTGAGTCCGGATCGAACGACGGCACACCTTCTTGCGTCTCGGCTTCGATCGCGTCCGCCTCGGGGAGGAAGGGCGCGAGCTCCGGGAGCTCGTCCAGGCCTCGTAGGCCCATCCGCTCCAAAAAGTGGTTCGTCGTCCTGTACAGGATCGCACCTGTTTCGGGTTCCGTCCCCGCCTCCTCCACCAGACCCCGCTGGAGGAGGGTCCGCATGACCCCGTCGCAGTTGACTCCGCGGACCGCCGAGACCCTGGACCGGCTCACCGGCTGGCGGTACGCGACGACGGCCAGGGTCTCAAGGGCCGCCTGGGTGAGACGGGCCTGCTGGCCGTCCAGTACGAAGCCCTCGACCGCCGGGGCGTACTGCGCCCGGGTGTAGAACCGCCAGCCGCCGGCGACCGGGCGCAGCTCGAAGCCGCGGCCCTGGTGGGTGTACTCGTCGGCGAGCTCGCGCAGCGCGTCCGCCACCTCGCGCGGGGTGCGCTCCAGCACCTTGGCGAGGTGCGCCTCGGTCGCGGGCTCGTCCACGACCATCAGGACGGCCTCCAGGGCCGGCTTCAGCTCCAGCGCGGCCACCGCGCTCGCGTCGCTGCTCAATCCTTCGCCTCCACGATCTGGTCGAACTCGTCGGTCACGGTCGGCATGCCGTCGCCGTCCCCGCCGCTCCAGCGCACGGTCAGGGTCTGCAGGGCCTCCTCCTGGTCCAGGGCCACCGCCTTCTCGCGGTAGAGCTCCAGCAGGGCCAGGAAGCGCGCGACGACGGTGAGGATGTCCTCGGTGTCCTCCGTGAGCTCCTGGAAGGTGGCCTCGCCGCGGGCCTTCAGCATCCGCACGACGAGCCCGGCCTGCTCGCGGACGCTGACGAGCGGCGCGTGGATGTGGTCCACGTAGACCTGGGGCTTGGCCTTGGGCTGCATGGCCTTGACGGCGAGGCGGGCGAACCCCTCCGGGCCGATGCTGATGACGACCTCGGGCAGCAGGTCGGCGTGGTGCGGCTCCAGCCCCACGGTCCGCGGGTACCGCTTGCCCTCCGCTTCCGCCCGCCGCTCGAAGATCTCGGCGATCTGCTTGTACGCCCGGTACTGCAGCAGACGGGCGAAGAGCAGGTCGCGCGCCTCCAGCAGGGCGAGGTCGGCCTCGTCCTCGACCTCGGCGGCCGGCAGCAGCCGGGCGGCCTTCAGGTCCAGCAGGGTGGCGGCGACGACGAGGAACTCGGTCATCTGGTCGAGGTCCCAGTCGGGCCCCATGGCCCGGATGTGGGCCATGAACTCGTCGGTGACCTTCGACAGCGCGACCTCGGTGACGTCGAGCTTGTGCCGCGAGATCAGCTGGAGCAGCAGGTCGAAGGGCCCCTCGAAGTTGGCGAGCCGCAACGTGAACCGCCCGTCGCCCCCGGCCGGGGCCGAAGGCTCGACCGGGGCCGCAGGCTCGGCCGGAGCCGCAGGCTCGGCCAGGCTCGGAAGCTCGACCGGGGCCGAAGGCTCCGCCGGGGCCGAAGGCTCCGCCGGGGCCGAAGGCTCCGCCGGGGCCGAAGGCTCGACCGGGGCCGGAGAATCCGCCGCGGCCGCAGGCTCGACCGGGGCCGCAGGCTCGACCGGGGCCGCAGGCTCCGCCGGGGCCGCAGGCTCGGCCGGGGGCTCGTCGCGGGCTTCAGGGGCCCCTTCAGCGGGCCCGGGGAGCTCCGGAGGCTCCGCCCCGCCTCCGGGCCGTCCCCGCCGCGCAGCGGGCGGCTCAGGGCCGTCCTGCGGCGTACCGGGCCCGCGGCCCAGGAGTCGCCGGGTCGGTCGGCCGGGTTCGGCGGGGTAGGGCATCGCGGTCCAGGTGGTGCGGAACGGGTGGCAGGCGACAGGGCCCGCGGAGTCGCCCGCGGCCACGAGCAGCCTAAGGGCTGTCCCGCTCATCCGGCCGGATGGGCCCGCGGGGCCGGGCCGCGCGGGCCCGGCTCGGTCCGCAGGGGGCGGGCGCGGCCGGTCAGCGGCCGCGGAGGCGCCGTACGAGGATGCTCGCGTCCCCGCGGGATTCGAGATCGGCGAGGACGACCGCCACCGCCTCGCGGACGATGCGGCCGCGGTCGACCGCCAGGCCGTGCTCCCCGCGCAGCACCAGCCGCGCGTGCTCCAGGTCCATGAGCTCCTCGGCGGAGACGTAGACCGTGATCTTCTCGTCGTGCCGCTCCCGCCCGCTGGGCCGCCGGTTGGCGCCCCGGCCCTGCCCCTTGCCCCGCCGGTCCGGCTGGGCCGCCCCGTTGGCGGAGCTGACAGAACCTTCCTGCGGCCGCCGGGGTGCGCCCACCACGGGATCCGGGCCGGCCTCGGCCTCCCGGCTGCGGCCCTCGCCCGCCGCGCCCTCGGCCGAGGAGGCCGAGTGCTCGGCGGCAGGCGCCTCGTCGGCGCCCCGCCTCGGCGAGGAGGACTGCAGGGCCATCCCGCCGGTCGTACGGAACAGTTCGTCGGCTCCGGGCAGACTCACTCGGCGTGACACCGGGCGAGCACCTCCCTGGCCAGCTGGCGATAGGCGGCGGCCCCGACGGAGTTGGACGCGTACGTCGTGATCGGCTCACCGGCGACCGTGGTCTCCGGGAAGCGCACCGTCCGGCCGATGACCGTGTGGTAGACGTGGTCGTCGAAGGCCTCGACGACGCGCGCCAGCACCTCACGGCTGTGCACCGTACGGGAGTCGTACATCGTGGCGAGGATGCCGTCGAGCTCCAGCTCGGGGTTGAGCCGCTCCTGCACCTTCTCGATGGTCTCGGTCAGCAGCGCCACGCCGCGGAGCGCGAAGAACTCGCATTCCAGCGGGACGATGACCTTGTGAGCCGCCGTCAGGGCGTTCACGGTCAGCAGACCGAGCGAGGGCTGACAGTCGATCACGATGTAGTCGTAGTCGGCCATCAGGGGCTTCAGGGCCCGCTGCAGGGTGGACTCGCGCGCGACCTCGCTGACCAACTGCACTTCGGCAGCGGACAGGTCGATGTTGCTCGGCAGCAGGTCCATGTTGGGGACCGCCGTCTTGAGCAGCACCTCGTCGGCCGACATGCCCCGCTCCATGAGCAGGTTGTAGACCGTCAGGTCGAGTTCCATCGGGTTCACGCCGAGGCCCACGGACAGCGCGCCCTGTGGGTCGAAGTCGACGAGCAGCACGCGGCGCCCGTACTCGGCGAGAGCGGCACCCAGGTTGATGGTCGACGTGGTCTTGCCCACGCCGCCCTTCTGGTTGCACATCGCGATGATCTTCGCGGGACCGTGGTCGGTCAGCGGACCCGGGATGGGGAAGTACGGGAGCGGGCGTCCGGTCGGGCCGATCCGCTCACGGCGCTGGCGGGCAGCGTCGGGGGCGAGGGTGGCCGCGTACTCGGGGTCCGGTTCGTACTCCGCGTCGGGGTCGTAGAAGTGCCCTTCGGGCACATTGTCGTAGTCGGCGAAACCAGTGGGCTTTTCGCCGCTCAGGTCGCCGGCCCTGGAGTTCACGTCTAGGCCGTCCATGCTCTTTTGGGGCGTCGTCATGTGCTGGTGGTTTGCGAAGGTGCGGACTGCGACGGAGCCGACAGCCTCGAGCCCGGCGGGGCTTTGGCCCCGCTCCGGCGTCCCTGCTCGACCACCCCCAGGAGCAAATGTCGACTCATTCACAAGTCGTCTTACCTCCTCGGACGTGACCAGGACACTTATCGATAGGTCAGCGTGGCACCATGCCGACGGTTGGCGACTCTATGGCGTGTCACCACTCAGCGGCAACACAATCCGCCGGACCCGGCACGATGTGTCGGCAACCGAACACCGCTCTGTCAAGGGCGCACGCGCCGTCGCCACGAAGTTTCGCGGGTGCGCGAAAGGGTTAAAGGGTTACGTTCGAGGCGAGTTGAGAGCCTCCGCGGTGACCCCGGCAAACGCGTCCGGCCGGACCTTGCGGGCAAGGTCCGGCCGGATACGTGAGATTGACGTCAGTCGTTGACGTTTCAGCCGAGCAGCGTGCTCAGCTCAAGGGTCTGCAGGCCGTGGGCCTCGGCGACCGGACCGTAAACGACCTGGCCGTCATGGGTGTTGAGGCCCAGGGCGAGCGCGGGGTCACGGCGCAGCGCCTCGACCCAGCCGAGGTTCGCGAGCTGCACGATGTAGGGCAGCGTGGCGTTGGTCAGGGCGTAGGTGGAGGTGTTCGGCACCGCGCCCGGCATGTTGGCGACGCAGTAGAAGACCGAGTTGTGGACCTGGAAGGTCGGCTCGGCGTGGGTGGTCGGACGGGAGTCCTCGAAGCAGCCGCCCTGGTCGATCGCAATGTCGACAAGGACACTTCCGGGCTTCATCTTGGCGACGAGCTCGTTGGTGACCAGCTTCGGGGCCTTCGCACCCGGGATCAGCACGGCGCCGATGACGAGGTCGGCCTCGATGACGGCCTTCTCCAGCTCGTAGGCGTTGGAGACGATCGTCTTGATCTTCGTGCCGAAGATCTTGTCGGCCTCGCGGAGCTTGTTGATGTCGCGGTCCAGCAGGGTCACGTGGAAGCCCATGCCGATGGCGATCTGCGCGGCGTTCCAGCCGGAGACGCCGCCGCCGATGACCACGCACTCGCCGGCGTGGGTGCCGGGGACGCCGCCCGGGAGCACGCCGCGGCCGCCGGCCGAGCGCATCAGGTGGTAGGCGCCGACCTGCGGGGCCAGGCGGCCCGCGACCTCGGACATCGGGGCGAGCAGCGGCAGCGCGCGGTTGGCGAGCTCGACCGTCTCGTACGCGATGGCGGTGGTGCCGGACTCCAGCAGGGCGTCCGTGCACTCGCGGGACGCCGCGAGGTGCAGGTAGGTGAAGAGCGTCTGGTCCTTGCGGAGGCGGTGGTACTCCTCCGCGATGGGCTCCTTGACCTTCAGCAGCAGGTCCGCGGTCGCCCAGACCTCGTCGGCGGTGCCGAGGATCTCGGCACCGGCGGCGACGTACTCCGCGTCCGTGATCGAGGAGCCGACACCGGCGTTCTGCTCGATGAAGACCTGGTGGCCGTTGCGGACCAGCTCATGCACGCCGGCGGGCGTGATGGCGACCCGGAACTCGTTGTTCTTGACCTCGCGGGGGATGCCGACCTTCATCGTCGATCACGGTCCTTGGCTCAGGGGATATTACGGGGCACTTCCATACATACCCGCCCACAAGTACGCGCAACGGGATGCACCACGGGATGACGTGGTGAACCCAGTTTAATGAAGGATGAACTCGTGTCTAGCCTTGCAAACAAATAATCTCAGTCGGAATCACTACGGATTTCGCAGGCTGCGGGGTCGTCTCCCAGCAATCTGTCGGCTGCGGAGCGGTGCAGGCGGGCGGCCGCGGGGTCGCCCAGCCGATCGAGCGTGTCGGCCAGCCGGACCTGCAGCGCGGCCTGCAGCCGCTGGTCCCCGGCGCGCCGCGCCAGCTCCACCGCCTCCCGGCAGGTGTGCAGCGACTCCTCGGGGCGGCCGGCGTACTCCTGGACCCGGGCCATCTCGCTCAACGCCTTCGCCTGACCCGGGACATCGGCCAGCCGGCGGTAGCCCGCGGCGGCGGCCCGCCAGCTGCGCAGCGCGTCCCCGTACCGGCCCGCGTACGTGTGTACGTTGCCGAGCCGCCCGTACAGCCGGGCCTCGTCCGGGCGCTCCCCCCGCGCGAGGGCATGGGCCAGCGCCCGGCCGAACCAGTCGCAGGCCCGGTGCCAGTCCTCCAGCGCCTGGTAGGCGCCGCCTACGGATTCCATCGCGCGACCTGTCGCGTACGGGTCGTTCGCGGCCCGTCCGGCATGCAGCGCGGCCCGGTATCGGTCGAGGGCCTCCTGGGTCCGCCCGGTCGCGGCGTCCAGGTCGGCCAGGTTCAGCAGCGCGGCCGCCTGCTCCCGGTGCAGCCCGCGCCGCTCGGCCACGTCCAGGACCAGCCGGTGCAGCCCGTACAGCTCGGGGGCGGCCTCGGCGGTGCCGCGGTGCTCCGCGAGGGCCCGTACGAGGGCGGCCACCAGCCTGCGGGCCAGGGTGTCCAGCTCGCCGTCGGCCACGGCCAGGGTGGCCGCGGCCGAGAGCGCGGGCAGCCGGGTGTCGAGCCACTTGGCGGCGGCCCGCCGGTCGGGGAAGCGCAGGGCGCGCGGCAGCCCCTCCAGCTTCTCCCGTACGTCCAGACCGTCGTCCTCGTCCTCGGCCATGGCCCGGCAGGAGTGCAGGAGCCGTACGGTGCGCTCCAGCATCCGGGCTCGCGCGAGCTGGACCTCGGCGGGGCGCTCCTTGGTCTCCAGCAGGGCCTGGAGCTGGGGCACGAGGCAGCCGGGCAGCAGGAACAGGCCGTCGGGGCCGTGACGCAGCAGGCCGAGCCCGGCGAAGTCGTCGAGCGTGGACTGGGCCGCGGCCACGGAGCAGCCCGCCAGGGCGGAGGCGGTGTGCGAGTCGACGTTGCCGGCGGGGGCCAGCGGCAGCAGCCGCAGGGTCCGCTGGGCGGGCTGCGGCAGGGACTCGTAGACGAGGCGGAAGGCCCGGACGAGCGGGCCGCCGGCGCCGACGGGCATGTCGTGCAGCTGCTTGGCCACGTCGGAGACGGAGGCCTTGGGGTGGGCGGCGAGCCAGCCGCCGACGAGGGCCAGCGCGGCGGGCTGGCCGCCGCACTCCTCGGCGAGCGCCTCGGCGGCGCGGGGGTCGGCGGTGACGCGGGTGTCGCCGATGCGCTGCACGAGCATCTCCACGGCGGAGGGGGTGTCCAGCCCGCCGAGGGTGCACGGGCGGACGTCCGGAATCCCGGTGAGCGGCCCCTCCGCGGTGACCACGACGAGGCACTCGGGCGTGTCCGGGAGCAGGGCGTCGACCTGGTGCGGGTCGGCGGCGTCGTCGACGAGGACGACCACCCGGCGCCCGTCGAGCGCGGCGCGCAGGGCGGAGCTGAGCTCGTCCTCGCCGGCCCCGGGCGGGGTGGACTGCCCCAGCCCCTCCAGCAGGCCCCTGACGGCCCGTTCGGTTTCCACGGCCTGACCGCCGGGTGCGGTGAGGCGGGTCCGGAGCACCCCGTCGGGGTACTGCCCGGCGACCTCGCGCACGAACGCCTCGGCGAGAGCGGTCCGCCCGGACCCCGGCCGCCCCGCGACCAGCAGCACGCGGGCGCGGGGTGCCTTGGCCTTGCGGCCCGAGAGGGTGTCGAGCCCGGTCCGTGCGATGTCCTCGCGCAGCTCCTTGAGCTCACGCCGCCGCCCGACGAAATCCGTCACGGGTCCGCTCCTCTCCCTGCCTCCGGATTGCGAGCGTAGTTCACGCAGAGCGACGACCCGGGTGGAGCGCGGCGGGCAAATCCCCCGATCGGATCAGCCGATGGTCACACCGCTGGGCCGCACGGTCCTGCCGCCCGTCGCTACGCCTCGTACGGGCGGGCCGGCCACGGGGACGCGGCCGGGCGGAGGGTGTCGAGGCCGCCCGGGGCGGCCAGGGCCGCGGAGAGCGCCAGGACCCCCGTCACCAGCCCCGGATTGCCGATCCGGCCCGCGAGGACGCCCCCGACCAGGTCCGTGAGCGGAATGCGGGCGGTCTCCATGTCCGCTTCCTCGTCCGACATCTTGTACCGCTCCCCCTCCGCCTCGGAGAGGCCCCGCGCGAGGAAGATCCGGATCGCCTCGTCCGACCCGCCGGGGGACGCGAAGAAGTCGACGAGCACCCGCCAGTCCTCCGCCTTGACGTGCGCCTCCTCGTACAGCTCCCGCTGGGCGGCGTGCAGCGGGTTCTCACCGGGTACGTCGAGCAGCCCGGCCGGGAGCTCCCACAGCCTGTGCCGTACCGGGTGCCGGTACTGGCGCAGCACGATCACGGCGCCGTCCTCGTCCAGCGCCAGCACGCACACCGATCCCGGGTGCACCTGATAGTCCCGGCGCACCACCGCGTCGTCCGGCATGCGTACCTGCTCGGTCCGGACCGCCGTCTTCGCGCCCTCGAACGGCGTCCGGGAGGCGACGACCTCCCACGACTCGGCGGTGTCTGCAATGCCCATGGTCATGCCGGGTACCTTTCCGAAAACGCGACAGCCGGGGCAAGATCCTTGCCCCGGCTGTCTACGTTATGCGGTCAGCGCCTCACTTGGCCGACTGCTGGCGCTCCACCGCCGCCTTGACCAGGCCCGCGAACAGCGGGTGCGGGCGGGTCGGGCGCGAGCGCAGCTCCGGGTGGGCCTGGGTGGCCACCAGGTAGGGGTGCACCTCGCGCGGGTACTCGACGTACTCGACGAGCTTGTTGTCCGGGGAGGTGCCGGAGAAGACGATGCCCGCCTTCTTCTCCAGCTCGCCGCGGTAGGCGTTGTTGACCTCGTAGCGGTGGCGGTGGCGCTCGTCGACGTAGGCGTCGCCGTAGACCTCGCGCACGATCGACCCCTCGGCCAGCTTGGCCGTGTACATGCCCAGGCGCATGGTGCCGCCCAGGTCGCCCGCGCCCTCGACGAAGGCCAGCTGCTCCTCCATGGTCGAGATGACCGGGTGGGAGGTGGAGGCGTCGAACTCGGTGGAGTTCGCGTCCTCGATGCCCGCCAGGTTGCGCGCGGCCTCGATGACCACGCACTGCAGGCCCAGGCACAGGCCGAGCAGCGGGATCTTGTTCTCGCGGGCGTAGGTGATCGCGCCGACCTTGCCGTTGACGCCGCGGTCGCCGAAGCCGCCGGGCACGCAGATCGCGTCCACGTCGGCCAGCTGCGCCTCGGCGCCCGCCGGGGTCTTGCAGTCGTCGGAGGTGACCCACTTGATCTGGACGCGGGCCTTGTTGGCGAAACCGCCGGCGCGCAGCGCCTCGGTCACCGACAGGTAGGCGTCGGGCAGGTCGATGTACTTGCCGACGAGCGCGACCTTGACCTCGTGGTCGGGGTTGTGGACCCGGTCGAGCAGGTCCTCCCACACCGTCCAGTCCACGTCGCGGAACGGCAGGTCGAGCTTGCGCACGACGTACGCGTCGAGGCCCTCGGTGTGCAGCACCTTGGGGATGTCGTAGATCGACTTGGCGTCGATCGCCGCGACCACGGCCGCTTCGTCGACGTCGCACATCAGCGAGATCTTGCGCTTGATCGAGGTCGGGACCTCGCGGTCGGCGCGCAGCACGATCGCGTCGGGCTGGATACCGATGTTGCGCAGCGCCGCGACCGAGTGCTGGGTCGGCTTGGTCTTCAGCTCGCCGGACGGGCCGATGTAGGGCAGCAGCGAGATGTGCACGACGAAGACGTTGTCGCGGCCGACCTCGTGACGGACCTGGCGGACGGTCTCCAGGAACGGCAGCGACTCGATGTCGCCGACCGTGCCGCCGACCTCGGTGATGACGACGTCGACGTCCTCGGTCGCCATGCGCCGGATGCGGTGCTTGATCTCGTTGGTGATGTGCGGGATGACCTGCACGGTGTCACCGAGGTACTCGCCGCGCCGCTCCTTGGCGATGACCTGCGAGTAGACCTGGCCGGTGGTGACGTTGGCCGAGCCGTCGAGGTCGACGTCGAGGAAGCGCTCGTAGTGGCCGATGTCCAGGTCCGTCTCGGCGCCGTCGTTGGTGACGAACACCTCGCCGTGCTGGAACGGGTTCATCGTGCCCGGGTCGACGTTCAGGTACGGGTCGAGCTTCTGCATCGTGACCCGAAGGCCGCGCGCCTTCAGCAGCGCACCCAGGCTGGAGGCCGTCAGGCCCTTGCCGAGGGACGAAGCGACACCTCCGGTGACGAAGATGTGCTTGGTCGTCATGGCTGTGCTGTTTCGAAAAGCAGCGGGCGGCGTCGCCAAGAGGGGGCTCCCGTGGTCGCGAGGTGAGGTGCGTCCGGCGCCGGCCACCATCGATCCGGAAGGGTCTCAGGGGGCGCCGAAGCTGCGGTTTCGGGGCTCCTGATTCGCACAGGCAGACCACCGGTCCACGGGGTACCAGCCTATCAGCGCCCGGGCCCGTCCGCCTCCGGCCACGCTGCGCGCGGGTGCCGTACCAGGGCGCCCTGCGGCCGCCCGGGCGACATCGCCGCTGGTCACCCGATTGGGGGAGCAGCATTCTTCCGGCGCTTAAGGGGATCACTAGGGTGCCGTCATATCCTGCTCGGATATTGCACACATCGCCGCCGAGCAGTCCGTCGCACGGCCTAACCGAGCCGACATACGGAATCATGGGCTCGACGCGGGGATCCCTGCACACAGGAGACCGCGCAACCAGCGCAATGCAAGCGCCCTTCGGGGTGGACGTGACCGTTCGACTGGAGATGCAACGTGTCCGGGCGCATCGAGGATTACGCACTGATCGGGGACATGCAGACCGCCGCCTTGGTCTGCCGGGACGGGGCGGTGGACTGGTTGTGTCTGCCTCGTTTCGACTCCCATGCCGTGTTCGCGAGCATCCTCGGCACCGAGGATCACGGGTTCTGGCGGATCGGCCCGGCCTTCGCGGCCGGTTCGGAGGCCCCGCGCGCCAGCCGCCGCCGCTACCGCGGCGACTCGCTGGTGCTCGAATCGGAGTGGGACACCCCGCGCGGGACGGTCCGCGTGATCGACTTCATGCCGCCCCGTGAGGACCACGCGCCGCAGCTCATCCGCATCGTCGAGGGCGTCAGCGGGCGCGTGAAGATGCGCTCCGCGCTGCGCATGCGGTTCAGCTACGGGCGGGTCGTGCCCTGGGTGCACAAGGTCGACGGGCGCACCGTCGCCGTCGCCGGCCCCGACTCCGTGTGGCTGGACACCGACGCGCAGACGTACGGCAAGGACCTGACCACGTACTCCGACTTCACCGTCGGGCCGGGCGACCGGATGGCCTTCAGCATCAGCTGGGAGCGCTCGCACCGCGGCGCGCCGGAGGCCCCCGACGCCGAGGCGGCCCTCGATTCGACCACCGAGTTCTGGCGGGAGTGGGTCGAGCAGTGCACGTACCACGGGCCCTACCGGGAGGCCGTGGTCCGCTCCCTGATCACCCTCAAGGCCCTCACGTACGGCCCCACCGGCGGGATCGTCGCCGCGCCGACCACCTCCCTGCCGGAGGAGATCGGCGGTGTCCGCAACTGGGACTACCGCTACACATGGCTCCGCGACGCCGCCATCACCCTGTCGTCGCTGCTGCGCACCGGCTACCGCGAGGAGGCCCGCGCCTGGCGCGAGTGGCTGCTGCGCGCGGTGGCCGGCGACCCCGAGAACCTGCAGATCATGTACGGGATCGCGGGCGAACGGGAGCTCGGCGAGACCGAGCTGGACTGGCTGCCGGGTTACGAGAACTCCCGCCCGGTCCGCGTCGGCAACGGCGCCGCCGGGCAGCTCCAGCTCGACGTGTACGGCGAGGTCACCGAGGCCCTGCACCTGGGCCACATGACCGGCCTGGCCCGCAGCGACTACGCCTCGCTGCTCCAGCTCAAGCTGATCCGCTATCTGGAGACCCACTGGGACCAGCCGGACGAGGGCATCTGGGAGGTACGCGGCCCGCGCCGCCACTTCGTGCACTCGAAGGTGATGGCCTGGGTGGCCGTGGACCGCACGATCAAGCTGATCGAGAGCGGGGACGCGGACGGCCCGCTGGAGCGCTGGCGCGAGCTGCGCGACGAGATCCACCAGGACGTGTGCGAGAAGGGCTACGACAAGGAGCGCAACACGTTCACCCAGTCGTACGGCTCGCAGGAACTGGACGCCTCCCTGCTGCTGATTCCGCAGATGGGCTTCCTGCCGCCGGACGACAAGCGGGTCATCGGCACCATCGAGGCGATCCAGCGCGAGCTGTCCACGCCCGACGGTTTCATCCTGCGCTACCCGACGGCGGGCGAGGAGGCCGGCGTTGACGGCCTGGAGGGAGACGAGGGCGCCTTCCTCGCGTGCTCGTTCTGGATGGCGGACGACCTGGCGATGATCGGGCGGGTGGACGAGGCGCGGCGGCTCTTCGAGCGGCTGCTGTCGCTCCGCAACGACCTCGGGCTGCTGGCCGAGGAGTGGGACCCGCGGCTCCAGCGCCAGGTCGGGAACTTCCCGCAGGCCTTCAGCCACGTTCCGCTGATCGACACCGCGCTGCGGCTCACCGCGAGCGGGGCGTACGGGGGGTAGCGCCGGACCGGGGCACGGGCACGGATCTCCTCCGCCGCGCCCCGGTGATCGTCTCCGCCTACCCTGGAAGGGTTTCCCATGCCCTTCTCGGAAGGGGGAGCCCATGACGCCCCTCTCGAAGGCGGGCACGGCGCTCGCCGCGCTCCGCGAGGATCTGGCCGGTGACGTCTTGGCCCCGGACGACCCGGGGTACGACGAGGCCCGGACGCTCTTCAACGCGATGATCGACCGCAGGCCGGCCGTCATCGCCCAGTGCGAGAGCACGGCCGACGTGGTCACCGCCGTACGCTTCGCGAGGGACCTGGACCTGAAGATCGCCGTGCGCGGCGGCGGGCACAGCGTCGCCGGGATGTCCCTCAACGACGGCGGCCTGGTCGTGGACCTGCGACGGATGCACGAGGTGACGGTCCACCCTGCGGCCATGGCGGCCCACATCGGGGGCGGGGCCACGATGAGCCACCTGGACCGGGCCTGCCAGCCGTACGCGCTGGCGACCACCGGCGGCCGGGCCTCGACGACGGGCGTCGGCGGCTTCGTGCTGGGCGGCGGTACCGGCTGGCTGGACCGGAAGTTCGGCCTGGCGGTGGACAATCTGCTGGGCGTGGACCTGGTCACGGCGGAGGGCGAGCTGCTCCAGGTGACCGCGGAGGACCACCCCGACCTGTTCTGGGGACTGCACGGCGGCGGCGGGAACTTCGGCATCGCCACCTCGCTGACCCTGCGGCTGCACGAACTGCCCGCCATGTCGATCGCGTTCCTGCTGTACCTGCCGGAACGCGGGCCCGAGGTGGTGCGTACCTTCCGGGACGTCATCGAGGCGGGACCGCCCGAGGCGGGCGGCGGCGCCATCTACCTGACCGGTCCGCCGGAGGAGTTCGTCCCGCCGCACCTGGTCGGCCGGCTGCTCGCCTCGGCGCTGCTGACGTACGCGGGGCCCGAGGACGAGATGCGACGGATCGCCGCGCCGCTGCTGGCGATCCCGCACGAGTCCGAGATCGTCACGGCCATCCCGTACGCCGACCTGCAGTGCATGATCGACGACCCGCCGGGCATGCGGAACTACTGGTCGGCGGAGTACCTCACGGGCGTCCCGGACGATTTCGTGGACGCCTTCTGCGCCCGCGCCGACACCATGCCGGTGCCGACCGGCACCCAGCACGTGGTCTGGCCGCAGGGCGGCGCGATCGCCTCCGGCCCGGCCGATTACCCGGTGCCGTTCCGGGACGCGCCGTGGGCGGTGCACCCCTTCGGGATCTGGGAGGACGCCGAGGACGACGAGCGGGTGCGGCAGTGGGTCAAGGACGTCCGCGCCGATGTCCGGCCGTGGAGCACCGGCGCGGTCTACCTCAACTTCACCGGGGACGAGGGCCACGACCGGGTGGTCGCGGGCCTCGGCACCGAGAACATGCGGCGGCTGGGCGAGCTGAAGCGGCGCTACGACCCGGACAACGTCTTCCGCTTCAACCACAACATCCGGCCGACGTGAGCGACCGGGGTCAGGCCAGGGCGGCGATCACCTCGCGCGCCGCGCGCTCCCCCTCGGTGGCGCCGCCCTCCATGAAGCCCTGGAAGTCGTAGCTGCAGTGCTCGCCGCCGATGTGGATGTTGCCCTGCGCGGTGCCTTCGTACTTGGCGTAGCGGTGCAGGTAGCCGGTGGGCCAGTACGAGTAGGCGCCCAGGGAGTACGGGTTGCGGTGCCACGCGGAGAGCTGGGCCCGCCCGTTCCAGACCGCCTTGGTGCCAGGGAAGAAGGAGTCGACGCCGGTCAGCACGCGGCCCGCGAGGTCGCGGACGTACGGATCGGTCTCGGTGGCGAAGGGGGTCGCGGGGGTGAGCGCCCCGGCCAGGGTGCCGCCGCCGTACTGGAGCAGGATCCCGCCGGTGCCGGGCTGCACCTTGGTGGTGTCCCAGGTCTGCTGGACGGCGGAGTCCGTGAAGCAGTCGCCCGCGGAGACGCCCGGCCAGGGGCCGGTGCCGCGCCAGGGGCGGGCGGTGAACTGCATGTTGAGCTTGGTGCAGTAGCCCATCCGCGCGTCCCTGAGCAGGTTGCGCATGAGCGGGTCGAAGCCGGCGCCGGAGGTGTCGATGCGCTGGAGGACCGGCAGCGGCAGGCACAGGATCGTGTGGTCGGCGACGACGGTCCGTGTCGCGCCGGAGTCGTCGAAGGTGAGGGTCTGGGTGCCGTCGGCGCCCGCGCGTACGGCGACCAGCTCGCGGCCCATCACCAGGGTGCCGGCGGGCAGCGCGGCGGCGATGGCGTTCGGCAGCCGGTCGTTGCCACCGGTGATGTGGTAGCGCTCGTTGGACAGGCCCCAGACGTTGAAGTTGCCGGGGTTGGGCTGATAGCCCATCAGGAGGACCAGGGCGAGGGCGGACTGCTGATCGGTGTCCGCGCCGTACTCGACGTTGTAGGCCACGTCGATGAAGCGGCCGAGCTGCGAGCCGTGGCCGCCGGGTATCCGGGTCTCGATCCACTCGTACAGGGTCATGTTGTCGAGGGCGGTGCCGGTGGGGGTGGTGGTGTTCCAGGAGACCTCCCCGGCGTCCTGGAGGTCGCGGTGCAGCGCCTGGTAGACGGCCTTGAAGTCCTCGTCGGCCTGGGTGCGGGAGTAGTACTCCCCGTTGAACCGGAGCACCTCCTCGGCCCCGTTGGGTCCGCCGCCGAGGAAGTCCTCGGTGGGCAGGCCGAAGCGGCGGCAGAGTTCCAGGATCTTCTTGTGGCTGGTGTCGATCAGCTCGCCGCCGATCTCGGAGGTCTGCCCGTACGCCCAGTGGTCGCGCTGGGACCACATACGGCCGCCGACGCGGCCGGGGTTGGCCTCGTACAGGGTGCAGGGGACCCCGGCGTCCTTCAGGGTGAGGGCGGCGGTCAGGCCGGAGATGCCCGCGCCGACCACGGCGACGCGGGCCGGGCCCACGGGCTTCTTGGCGGGTACGGGCTCGGCGGCGTACGCGGCCCCGGAGGAGGCGAGGGCGCTGCCGAGGCCGAGGGCGGCGGCGCGGCCGATGAGTTCGCGGCGGGTGGAGCCGCGGACCTCGGCGGCGGGCAGGCCGAGGCGGCGGGCGGCGGCGTGCTCGGCGGCGAACTGCCGCAGGGCGTGCATCACGGGCGTACGGGCCATGGCGGTGCTCCTCAGACGTTCGCGGCGGCGGTGGACGGGGACGGGGCGTCCTGGCGCTCGGCGGCGTCCTCCAGGACGATCCGGCCGATGATCTCGTAGCGCGCGGGGGCCTTGGCCTTGAGCCAGAGGCCGAGGCCGAGGCCGCCGAGGAAGACGGCGCCGACGATCCACGGGATGAGCTTGAAGAACAGCGAGCCGGCCGCGGCGCCCGCGGCGGTCTCCATGTTGAGCACCAGCAGCACGACGACCGCGGTCATCCCGACACCGCCGAGCAGCGGCGCGGTCATGGTCTTGAACCAGTGCCGGTCCTGCGGGTGGTTCTTGCGGAAGTACCCGATGACGGCGAAGGAACAGAGCGTCTGGACGATCAGGATCGCCATGGTGCCGAGGATCGCGAGCAGTGTGTACAGGTGCAGGTACGGGTCCTGCCCGGTGAGCCAGAATCCGGCGACGAGGGCGGTGGCGATGGCCGTCTGCACGACGGAGGCGATGTAGGGCGAGCCGTGCCCGGGGTGGGTGCGGCCGAGCTTCGGGGAGAGGAAGCCCTCGCGGCCGATGGCGTAGAGGTAGCGGGCGGCGCACTGGTGGAAGGCCATGCCGCAGGCGAACGAGCCGGTGAGCAGCAGCCATTGGAAGGCGTCGACCGCCCAGGCGCCGATGAAGGTCTGGGTGGGGGCGAAGAACAGGTCGAGCGGGCTGGTGGAGGCGGACAGCTCGACGGACTTGGCCAGGCCGTTGCCCGCGATGGTCATCCAGGACACGTAGATGTAGAAGAGGCCGACGCCGACCACGGAGATGAGGGTGGCCTTGGGGATGACCCGCTTGGGGTCGCGGGACTCCTCCCCGTACATGGCGGTGGACTCGAAGCCGACCCAGGACCAGAAGGCGAAGAAGAGCCCGAGTCCGGCGGAGGTGCCGGTGAAGGCGTTCTTCGGATTGACGGGCTCGACCGGGATCCCGTCCGGACCGCCGCCCGCGACCAGGACCGCGGTGGCGACGGCGAACAGCACGGCGATCTCGGCGACCAGCATGACGCCCAGCGCCTTGGCGGTGAGGTTGATGTCGAAGTGGGCGAGGGCTGCGGTGACGGCGAGCATCCCGGCCGCGTACAGCACCCACGGCAGGTCGACGCCGAGCTGGTCTTCGACGGTGGTCTTGGCGAAGTACGAGAAGACGCCGACGATCGAGGCCTCGAAGACGATGTAGGCGAGGACGGCGAGCATCCCGGACGCCATGCCGGCGATGCGGCCGAGGCCGTGCGAGATGTACCCGTAGAAGGCGCCGGCGGCCGTGATCCGCTTGGCCATCGCCACGTAGCCGACCGCGAAGACCGTGAGCACGACCGTCGCGAAGAGGTATCCGGCCGGGGCTCCGACGCCGTTTCCGAACCCGACGGCGATGGGCAGGTTGCCGGTCATGGCGGTGATCGGCGCGGCGGTGGCGACGGCCATGAACACGACGCCGACCAGCCCGACCGAGTTGGCCTTCAGACGCTGGACCTGCGGGGGTGCGGGGGTCTGCGGCGACCCTCCGGTGATGTCTGCACTCATGGCGCCCTCTTCCGTGTGGAGGGCGCCCACTCTCGCTCCGCGTGACGCACACCACAATCGGCACGTGGTCCGATAATCTCCTTGTCGGGGCGACGAGTTGTCGGGCCGGACGGGGACACAAGTCCGTCCGCAACCGGGAGGTGATGTGCTCGTAACGGGCCTGCCGGTAGCGTCCCGCGATATGGACAACCAGGGCGGGATCACGGTTCAGCGGGCATTGGAGCTGCCGGGGCTGCGCAGCGGACTGCCGGAGGTGGTGGCCTGCGCCGACCGCCTGGGCCGGACCGTCCGCTGGGTGCACGCGGGCGAGGTACCGAACATCGCCTCGCTGCTCAAGGGCGGCGAGTTGCTGCTGACCACGGGGCTGGGCCTCGGCACCCGCCCCGCCGAACAGCGTGCCTTCGTACGCCGCCTCGCGGACCGGGGGATCGCCGCGCTGGTGGTCGAGCTGGGCCCGCGCTTCACCCGGCTGCCGGCGACGATCGTGGAGACCGCGCGCACGGCGGGCCTGCCGCTGGTCCAGCTCCACCGGGAGGTCCCCTTCGTCACCGTCACGGAGGAGGTCCACACCGAGATCGTCAACCACCACTACGCGCTGCTCCAGCGGGCGGAGGAGGTCCACCGCAGGTGTACGGAGGCCCTGTTGGGCGGCGGCGGCATCCCGCAGGTGCTGCGGATCCTGGCCGACTTCACGGGCAATCCGGTCTTCCTGGAGACCCCCGACGGGCAGTTGCTGTACGCGGCCGGAAGCTCGGGCGGGGACGCGGGCGCCGACCCGCTCCAGGTGTGGGAGGGCCTGCGGGGCCAGCGCGAGGCCGAGCCGTCGGCGAACACCGTGGTGGTCGACGTACCGGGCGGGGGCCACGGCACGGGCTCGGTCCGGGCCCGGGTGGTCCTGGTCGGGGTCTCGGGCCCGCTGCTCCCGGTGCACCGGATGGCGGCCGAACGCACGGCGGGCGTGCTGGCCGTGGTCCTGATGCAGGCGCGGCAGGAGGAGGAGCTGGCGGCGCGTGGCCGCGGCGACTTCCTCACGGACCTCGCCGAGGGCCGCATCCCGGCGGAGGACGCCCCGGCGCAGGCCCGTGTGCTGGGCTTCAAGCCGGGCGCGGGCCCGCTGCTGCCGGTCGTCATGCGGCTGTCCTCGGAACTGAGCCCGTCGGGCAACTGGGCGGTCCTGGCCCGCGCGGTGCTGGAGGAGCTGTCGTCCGTCGGGGTCCCCGTCCTGCTGGGCGTCCGCCCGGTGGAGGGCCGCGTCCCCCTCCTGGTGTCCCTGCGCGCCGAATCGGAACGTACGGCGGTGGCGGACCGGGTCTCGGCCGCGCTGCGGGCGGGTGTGGAGCGGGCCGGGCTGGACCGCGCCTCCGCCCCGCCGGCCGTGGTCGTCGGGGTCGCGGGCGGCTGGGCGGCGGCCTCAGCGGGTCTGCGGCACGCGGCGGAGACCGCCACGGCGGCCCACGGCCTGCCGGCCCGCCCCTGGTACGACGCCCGCCGCCTGGACATCGACCTGCTGCTGTGGCGGCTGCGCGAACACCCCGACCTGGCCGCGTTCGTGGACCGGGCGATCGGCCCGCTGCGCACCCACGACACGACGTCCCGCCCGCCTCTCCTGCCCACCCTGGAGACGTACCTGGCCCACGCCGGCCGCAAGGCCGAGACGGCCCGTGAACTCCACCTGAACCGCCAGACCCTGTACAACCGCCTGGCGCGCATCTCGGAACTCCTTGGCACGGACCTGGACGACCCGGAAACGGTCCTCTCCCTCAGCCTGGCCCTCCGCGCCCGCCGCCACGTTCCTTCCTGACGCGCCGGGCGGGGCCGCGCTCGCGCCACCGCCGCCAGGTCGGCGGCGCCGCGCCCGTACGGCTGCTACCGGCGGCGCTCCATCAGCTCGTCGTAGACGGACAGCACCTGCGCCACCGTGTCGTCCTCCGACGGCCACGTCGCGGCCTGGGCCCGGCCGGCGGCGGCCAGCTCCGCCCGCCGCTCCGGGTCCGCCAGCAGCCCGCGCACGGCCGCCGCCAGCGCCCCCGCGTCCCCGTCGGGAACCAGCACCGCGCCCTCCCCCACCAGCTCCGGTACGACCCCCACCGCCGTGGCGACCAGCGGGACCCCCACCCGCAGCGCCTCCTGCGCCAGCAGGGGCCGCTCCTCCCACCGGCTCGGCAGCACCGCCACGTCCGCCGCCGCCAGCAGCTGCGCCGCGTCCCGGCGCCGCCCCAGCAGCCGTACCGGGAGCCCCTCGGCCTCGATCCGCCGGGACAGCTCGGCCCGTAGCGGCCCCTCCCCCGCGATCACCAGCAACGGCAGGGGATCCAGCGTCCGCCACTCCCGCGCCGCGTCGAGCAGTACGGAGTACCCGCGGTGCGCCACCAGGCTTCCGACCGCGATCAGCAGCGGCCTCTCCACCACCCCGAGTTCAGCCTGCACCTTGCCGGGATCGGTCCCCGGCACGGCCGCCGGCACGGCCACCGGCGCCAGCCGCGCGTCCCTGGCGCCGCGCAGCCGCGCGAGGTCCACCTGACCCGAGGAGGCCCCGAGCACCACCGCTGCGGCCCGCGCCACGCGCCGTTCCAGGATCCGGCTCAGCCGCCCGAGCGCACCGGCGGCGGCCGGGCCGTCGCCGTGCCAGCTCACCACCAGCGGTACCCGGCGCCCCCGCAGGGCCAGCGCGGCCCGCATGCCCGCCCGTACCCCGTGCGCGTGCACGACATCGGCTCCGGCGCAGGCGGCCCGCAGTGCGCTCGCCGCGTCGGGCGCGAACTGCGCGCCCGCGCCCGTGAAGTCGTACTCCCCCTCCGCCTCGACGGACGCGCACACCGTGACCCGTACGCCGCGGGCGGCGAGCCCGGTCGTGAGCGAGCGCACGTGCGCGCTGCTGCCCGCCCCCGCACCGCCGCCGAGCACTTGGACGGTGCGCAGGGGCGGCCGCCCGTACGGCTGGGCCGGGACGGACGCGGAGACCGGGGAGCTGCTCACGGGCCGAAGCTCCAGGGTGAGGGGGAGTCAGAGACGTCGCCCAGGATGCCAGTCCGCACGCGCGTTCCGGGCCCATACGGGTACGGATCCCGGGGGAGATACCGCAGGACGCCCCCAAGCCTCACCCACACGGGTTATCGGGGCGTCACTTTGACGCGTCCGCGCGCGCCGCCGCGAGGAGTTCCTCGGCGTGCGCCCGCGCCGAGACCGAGTCCTCGTGGCCCGCCAGCATGCGCGACAGTTCGCGGATGCGGTCCTCGCCCTCCAGGACGGTGACCCCGCTGCGCGTCACGGAGCCGTCGTTGGTCTTCTCGACGAGCAGCTGCCGGTCCGCGAAGGCGGCCACCTGCGGCAGGTGCGTGACGACGACGACCTGCGCCGACTTGGCGAGTTTGGCGAGCCGCCGGCCCACTTCCACGGCCGCCTTGCCGCCGACGCCCGCGTCGACCTCGTCGAAGAGGTACGTGGGCACCGGGTCGGAGCCCGCGAAGACGACCTCCACGGCCAGCATCACCCGGGACAGCTCACCGCCCGAGGCGCCCTTGGCGATCGGCCGCGGCTGGGCTCCCGGGTGCGGGGCGAGCAGCAGTTCGACCTCGTCCGTGCCCGAAGGGCCGTAGGCGACCGCGCGGCCGTCCACATCCACCCCGTCGGGGTCCTCGGTCTGCCGGATGTCGATGGTCACCCGTGCGTGCGGCATCGCCAGCGAGGCCAGCTCCTGCGTCACGGCCGAGGCGAACCGGGTCGCCGCCTCCACCCGCGCGTCCGTCAGGGCCTGGGCCAGCGCCGACAGTTCGGAGCGCAGTCCGTCCCGCTCGGCGGTCAGCTCGGTGATCCGCTCGTCGTCACCGTCCAGTTCCAGCAGCCGCGCCGCGCCCTGCTCGGCCCACTGCAGCACCGCGTCCACGGTGCCTTCGCTGCCGTACTTGCGCGTCAGCTGGGTCAGGGCCGCCCGCCGTTCCTCCACCGCCGCCAGCCGCAGCGGATCGGCGTCGAGGTCGTCGGCGTAGCCCGCGAGCTCCCCGGCCACGTCACCCAGCAGGATGCCCAGCTCGCCGATCCGCTCGGCGAGCGCGCCGAGCGCCGGGTCGTGCGAGCGTACGGACTCCAGGGCCCGGTGTGCGCCCGCGACGAGGGTGTTGGCGTCGATGCCCTCCGGGTCCTCCGGATTGCCGGCGAGCGCGGCGTGTGCCACCTGCGCCGCCGAGGCCAGCGACTCGGCGTGCCCGAGCCGCTCCGCCTCCGCCGCCAGCTCGGTGTCCTCGCCGGCCACCGGTTCCACGGCCGCGATCTCGTCCAGCCCGAAGCGCAGCAGGTCGGCCTCCTGGGCCCGCTCCCGGGCCCGGGTGGTGATCTCGTCCAGCTCGACGGCGACCGCGCGGAGCCTGCGGTAGGCCGAGCCGTACTTCTCCAGCGGGACGGCCACGGCGTCCCCGGCGTACCGGTCGAGGGCCTGGCGCTGCCGGGCCGGCCGCAGCAGTCCCTGCTGGTCGGTCTGCCCGTGTACGGCGACCAGGTCGTCCGCGAGCTCGCCGAGCAGGCCGACGGGCACGGAGCGGCCGCCGACGTGGGCACGCGAGCGGCCCTCGGCGGACACCGTCCGGCTGATCAGCAGGGCGCCGTCGTCGAGCTCGGCTCCCGCCTCCTCGGCGCGTACGGCCGCGGGGGCGTCGGGGCGCATGACGATGCGGCCCTCGACGACCGCGGCCTTGGCCCCGATCCGCACCAGGGCCGGGTCGGCGCGCCCGCCGAGCAGCAGCCCGAGGCTGGTGACGACCATCGTCTTGCCCGCGCCGGTCTCGCCGGTCACCGCGGTGAAACCGGGCGACAGCTCGACCACCGCGTCGTCGATGACCCCGAGCGACCGTATCCGCATCTCCTCAAGCACGGGACGACGATACCGAGGTTTCACCGGTGCCATGCGACGTCACCCGTCCAGAGTTTCTCGAACGGATGTGCTATTTAGGCACAGGGGGGACATCTCTCAGTGCGGCGCCCCGCGCCATCCCGACACCGGCAGCGCGAACTTCGCGACGAGCCGGTCCGTGAAGGACGCGTGGTGCAGCCGGGCGAGCCGTACGGGCACCGCCCCGCGCCGGACCTCCACCCGGGCCCCGGCCGGCAGCTCCAGCATCCGCCGGCCGTCGCACCACAGCACCCCGTGCGGGGTCCCGGTCTGCACCTCCACCGCCAGCACCGAGTCCGGCGAGGTCACCAGCGGCTTCGCGAACAGCGCGTGCGCGCTGATCGGCACCATCAGCAGCGCTTCCACCTCCGGCCAGACCACCGGCCCGCCCGCGGAGAAGGCGTACGCCGTCGAGCCCGTCGGGGTCGCGCAGACGATCCCGTCACAGCCGAAGCCCGACACCGGGCGCCCGTCGATCTCCAGGACCACCTCCAGCATCCGCTCCGGGGACACCTTCTGGACCGCGGCTTCGTTCAGCGCCCAGTCCTGGTGGACCACGTCGCCGTTCGTGCGCACGATCACATCGAGGGTCATCCGCTCCTCGACTTCGTACTCGCGCGTCACCACCCGGTCCACGACCTTGTCCAGGTCGTCGCGCTCGGCCTCGGCGAGGAACCCCACCCGCCCGAGGTTGACGCCCAGCATCGGCACACCCGAGGCCCGCGCGAACTCCGCACCCCGCAGCAGGGTCCCGTCCCCTCCCAGCACGATCAGCAGCTCACAGCCGTCGAGCACCCCCGGGGTGGACTCGGTGACGAGCTCCACCTCGCGCGGCAGCGGCAGGTCGGCTGCCTCGTGCGCGAAGACCCGTACGCCCAGCCCGCACCGCAGCAGGCCCTTCACGACCAGCTCGGCACTGCGGATGGCCGCCGGCCGCCCGGTGTGCGCGAGGAGGAACACGGTCCGCCCCACCACCGAACCCGTCGAACCCGCCGGCCCCCCCGAGCGCACCGAACCTTCCGAACCTTCCGAACCCTCTGAACCCGATGTAGCTGATGAATCTGTCACTGCGGCCCCTCCGCCACTGCACGGTCAACATCCGCCGGGTCGAGTGCCGGTGCCCCCGCCCGCAGCCACAGAAAGTACTCGACGTTCCCCGACGGCCCCGGCAGCGGACTCGCGGTCACACCGAGAACGCCTAGACCCAGCTTCGCCGCCTGCGCCGCGACCTCGCGCACCGCCTCCGCCCGCAGCTCCGGGCTGCGCACCACACCGCCGCTCCCCAGCCTGTCCTTGCCGACCTCGAACTGCGGCTTGACCATCAGCACCAGGTCCGCGTCCGGCGCCGTGCACCGCACCAGTGCCGGCAGCACCAGGCCGATCGAGATGAAGGACAGGTCGCCGACGACGAGGTCGGCCGCGATGCCGTCGATCTGCTCGACCGTCAGCTCGCGGACGTTCGTCCGGTCCTTCACGGTGACCCGGTCGTCGCTCTGCAGCGACCAGGCGAGCTGCCCGTAGCCGACGTCGACGGCCACGACGTGGGCCACGCCCGCGCGCAGCAGCACGTCGGTGAACCCGCCGGTCGAGGCTCCCGCGTCCAGCGCCCGACGGCCCTCGACGACCAGCCCCTGCGGCCGGAACGCGGCGAGCGCGCCGGCCAGCTTGTGGCCGCCCCGCGAGACGTAATCGGGATCACTGTCGTCCTTGAGGACCACCAGCGCCGCACTGGTCTCCACCTGGGTGGCGGCCTTGGTCGCGGTGGTGCCGCCCACGGTCACCCGGCCCGCGGCGATCAGCTGCGCGGCGTGCTCGCGCGAGCGGGCCATGCTGCGGCGTACCAGTTCGGCGTCCAGGCGGCGGCGTGCCACTCCTGCCACGTTCGGTTCAGCTCCTGTTTTCGTACGGACCGGGGACGGGCGGTGCGTCCAGCGCCGTCAGCGCCTCGCGCAGCCCCCTGTGGACATCCTCGTACACCGCGAGGTGTCCGTCCGCCGTGAGGTCGTCGGCGTCCGCCAGCCGCGCCAGGTGCGCGTCCACGCCGTCGTGACCGGTGGGCGTGCGTACGACGCCCAGCGCCGCGGGCCCGGCGGGTCCGGCGGCGGCTCGGCCCAGGGCTTCGGCAGCTTCGTCGCTCATGCCCCGACGCTACCCCGAAGCGCCCTTCGACCACGCACGGCTCTGCGGTACGGTCGTGATCACGATGGCTACGATCGAGGAGTGCCGCGAAGCACTCGACCAACTCTCCGGCAACCTGGCGCGGGCCGAAGGCGGCGTGCGCAGCGCGGCCGCGTTCGACCGCTCCCTGAGCTGCCACATCACTGACCTGGACCGGACTTTCACCGGCCGCCTGGAAGACGGCCGGATCCGGGTGGACGCCCTCGTCGCCGGCCCGCCCGCCGTGAAGGCCGAGATCCGGCTCGCGATGACCGGCGACGACCTGGTCGCCCTGGTCGCGGGCGACCTGAAGTTCGCGAAGGCCTGGGCCTCGGGACGCGTCAAACTGGAGGCCGGCTTCCGCGACCTCCTGCGCCTGAAGAGCCTGCTCTAGGCGAAGGCCCTTCGAATCAGCACCGGGAAGCGGACCCGCGCCCGCTACCCGGCGGCGGCCCGATCCCCGGTACGGGACCTGCGCGCCGCCGGAATCACCAGCGGCGTCCCCGTCTCCGGATCGGAGATCACCTGACACCGCAGCCCGAACACCTCCTCCACCAGCTCCGCGGTGACCACCGCCTCCGGCGGCCCTTCCGCGACGACCTTCCCGCCCCGCATCGCGATCAGATGCGTCGCGTACCGGGCCGCGTGGTTCAGGTCGTGCAGCACCGCGACCAGCGTCCGCCCCTGCTCCTCGTGGAGCTCCGCGCACAGGTCCAGCACGTCGATCTGGTGCTGGATGTCCAGATAGGTCGTCGGCTCGTCGAGCAGCAGCAGCGGGGTCTGCTGCGCCAGCGCCATCGCGATCCACACGCGCTGCCGCTGCCCGCCCGACAGCTCGTCCACCGCCCGGTCGGCGAGTTCCGCGACCCCCGTCGAGGCCATCGACTCCCCGACGATCCGCTCGTCCTGGGCCGACCACTGCCGCAGCAGCCCCTGGTGCGGGTACCGGCCGCGCGAGACCAGGTCGGCCACCGTGATGCCGTCCGGCGCGATCGAGGACTGCGGGAGCAGGCCCAGGGTCTTGGCGACCTTCTTCGCCGGCATCGACCCGATGGCCTGCCCGTCCAGCAGCACCCGCCCGGTCGACGGCTTCAGCATCCGCGACAGGGCACGCAGCAGCGTGGACTTGCCGCAGGCGTTGGGGCCGACGATCACGGTGAAGGAGTTGTCGGGGATCTCCACCGACAGGTTCTCGGCGATGACCCGCTGGTCGTAGCCGAGGGTCACGTTCTGCGCGGTGAGCCGCTGCACTTGGTCACTCCTGAGGTTCATATACGTCCTGCCTTGCGCTCGGTGACGAGCAGCCAGAGCAGATAGACACCGCCGACGAGCCCGGTCACCACACCCACCGGCAGCTGGTCGGCGCCGAAGGCCCGCTGCGAGGCCCAGTCGGACACCAGCAGCAGCACCGAGCCCATCAGGGCGGCGGTCAGCAGGCTCCCCCCGGGCGAGCGGGTCAGCCGCCGGGCCAGCTGCGGGGCGGCCAGCGCGACGAAGCTGATCGGCCCCGCCGCGGCGCTCGCCGCGGTGGTGAGCAGGATGGCCGCGAGCATCAGCAGCAGCCGCGTGCGCTCCACCCGTACCCCGAGGGCGTACGCGGCGTCGTCGCCCATCTCCATCATCCGCAGGGCCCTGCCCTGCACGAGGACCAGCGGGAAGAGCACCGCGCACAGCGCGAGCAGCGGCCACACCTGCGCCCAGTCCCGGCCCGCCAGCGAACCGGTCAGCCAGACCATCGCGCGGGTGGCCTCGGTCATCTGGGCCTTCGTGATCAGGTACTGGATCACCGCGATGAGCATGGCGGAGGCACCGATGCCGACCAGCACCAGCCGGTAGCCCTGGATCCCCCGCCTGTACGCCAGCAGGTAGACGGCGAGGCCGGCCAGCACGCCGCCGACCAGCGCGCCTACGGCCACCTCGGTGGCGCCGCCCTTGAACAGGATGATGACGACGAGCGCGCCCACCGCCGAGCCGTAGCCGAAGCCGAGCAGGTCCGGGGAGCCCAGCGGATTGCGCGAGACGGACTGGAAGACGGCCCCGGCCATCCCGAGGGCCGCACCGACCAGCAGGGCGACCAGCACCCGCGGCAGCCGCAGGTCGTTGACGATGAAGTCGTCGGCGGGGGTGCCGTTGCCCAGCAGGGTCTGTACGACGTCCCACGGCGCGATCGGGAAGTCCCCGGTGCCGATGAGCAGGACGGCCAGCGCGAGCGCCACGAAGGCGAGCAGCGCCCCGACGGCCAGGGCGCGCCGCTCGACCCGCAGCGAGATCCCGCCGGGAAGGTTCAGCCGACGGGCTTTGGCGGTCACGGTCACAGCTGGGCCATCCTCTTGCGCCGAACGAGGTAGATGAAGACGGGGCCGCCGATGAGCGCGGTGACGATGCCGACCTGGAGCTCGGCGGGCCGGGTCACGACCCGCCCGACGACGTCGGCGCCGAGCAGCAGCACCGGGGACAGGACTGCGGAGTACGCGAGCACCCAGCGCATGTCCGGCCCGGTGAACGCCCGTACGAGGTGCGGGATCATCAGCCCGATGAAGACGATGGGCCCGCAGGCGGCGGTCGCCGCACCGCACAGCAGGGTGATGGCGACCATCGCGGCGATCCGGGTCCGCGTCAGGTTGGCGCCGAGCGCCCGCGCGGTGTCGTCGCCCATGGCCATCGCGTTGAGCGGGCGGCCCAACAACAGCGCGAGCACCGCGCCGGCCAGCAGGAAGGGGGCGACCTGCCGGACGGTGTCCATGTTCGCCGAGGCCAGCGACCCCACCGTCCAGAAGCGCAGCTTGTCCAGCGCCTTGCTGTCCATCAGCTGTACGGCGTTGATGTAGCCGACCAGGGCCGCGCTGGCCGCAGTGCCCGCGAGCGCGAGGCGTACCGGCGTGGCACTGCGGCTGCCGCCCAGGACGTAGACGACGACCGAGACGACGGCGGCGCCGAGGAAGGCCCACCACACGAACTCGCTCAGGGAGCTCGCGCCGAAGAAGCTGATCGCGGAGACGACGGCGGCCGCGGCCCCGGCGTTGACGCCGAGGATGCCGGGCTCGGCCAGCGGGTTACGGGTCAGCGCCTGCATGACCGCCCCGGACAAGCCGAGGCCGAGCCCGACCAGCAGCCCGAGGAGCGTGCGCGGCACCCGCAGGTCCCGTACCACCACGTCGGAGGGCGTCCCCGAGTACTCGAACAGGCCGTGCCAGACCTCGTCGAGGGGCATCTGCTTGGCGCCCACGGCGACGCTCAGCACGGCGATCAGCGCGAGCACCGCCAGGGCGCCCAGCAGACCGGCGGCGCGCACGCCGTGGCGCGGACGGACGGCGGCGACCGGCGCCGCGCTCTGTTCGGGGGGACTCTCGACCAACACAGAAGTTAGGTTAGCCTACCCTCCACCCGCGTGGATCATCCGAACGTGCCGGGCCGCCACCCCGCCGCACCCCTACAGGCCGAGCCTGGCCAGCGCCTTCTCCGCGTCGAGCGTGCAGACCCCGTCCCCGGCCGCCGTCCAGGCCGCCGCGCACAGCGCCCGCAGCCCGTCGATCGGGTCACCGCCCTCCCCGCGCAGCTCCAGCACGCCGGCGTTCAACGCGACCGCGGTCCATCCGCCGCAGCTGAATCCGCCCTCGGCCGGCTCCACCTCGGGCTGACCCGTCAACAGCCCCCGCAGGTCCCGGTCCACGTACGTCGGCCGGTGCCTGGGCTCGGCCCGCACCAGCTGCCTCGCGTCCGTCACCCCGGTCAGCACGAGCAGCGAGTCCACCTCTCCGTTGAAGGCGCCCTCGATGTCGGTGTCCAGCCGGTCCCCCACCACCAGCGGCCGCTCCGCCCCGGTCCGCAGTACGGTCTCCCGGTGCATCGGGGGCAACGGCTTGCCCGCCACCTGCGGTTCCGCGCCCGTCGCGATCCGTACGACCTCCACCGCGGCCCCGTTGCCCGGCGCGATCCCGCGCGCCCCCGGGATCGTCAGGTCGGTGTTGGAGGCGTACCACGGCACCCCGCGGTTGATCGCGTACGAGGCCTCCGCGAAGCGGCCCCACGTCAGGTCCGGACCCCCGTAGCCCTGCACGACGGCCGCGAGCCCCTCCTCGTCGGCCGAATCCACCGGCACCAGCCCGCGCTCGCGCAACGCGACCCGCAGCCCCTCCCCGCCGATCACCAGCACCTTCGCCGCCGGCTCCACCTGCTCCGCGATCAGCCGGGCCACCGCCTGCGCCGAGGTGATCACCTCGGCCGCCTCGGTCGGGATGCCCAGCTCGCCCAGGTGCTCCGCGACGGCGTCCGGGGTCCGCAGCGCGTTGTTCGTGACGTACGCGAGGTGCATCCCGTCGGCGCGGGCCGCGGCGAGCGAGTCGACGGCGTGCGCGATGGCGTGCCCGCCCGCGTACACGACACCGTCGAGATCCAGCAGGGCGGTGTCGTACGCCTGGTGCAGACTCTGCTCACTGGCCGCGGGACTGGTCCTGGTCTGCCGGGTCATCCTTGTCGCTCCTCCTACGGGCCCCTCCCAGCGGTAGCTGGGGGGAGATCGATCATGTCCGATTCCGTACTCCCCCGATCATCCTGCATGGCGAGACGGGTCTTACCATGCACCAATGACCACATCTGGCACCGCGGACCATGGACTGCGCCTGATCCCGTTCCATGGCCTGCGCTATGTCCCCGAGCGTGTCGGCAGCCTCGCCGCCGTCACCTCGCCGCCGTACGACGTGGTCGTCCGCCCGGACGGAGTCGACCACCTCGAATCCGCCGACCCGCACAACATCGTCCGCCTGATCCTTCCGCAGGCCGGCACCGCCGCCGCGCGCAACGAGCAGGCCGCGCGCACCCTGCACGACTGGCTGGCCGAGGGCATCCTCAGCGCCGACCCGGAGCCCTCGCTCTACGTGTACGAGCAGCGCCGGCCGGGCCTGCTCCAGCGCGGCATCATCGGCGCGCTCGCCCTGTCCACCGCCGACGCCGGCATCGTCCTGCCCCACGAGGACGTCATGCCGGACGTGGTCACCGACCGGGCCGGTCTGATGCGAGCCACCTCCGCCAATCTCGAACCCCTCCTCCTCACCTACCGCGGCGACGACCCCGGCGCGGGCGCGGCGGCCGTCGTCGAGCGGACGGCCCAGCGCACGCCCCTCCTGTCGACGACCACCGAGGACGGCTTCCAGCACCGCCTCTGGGCCATCACGGACCCGGCCGAACTCTCGACCGTGACGGCTGATCTCAGCCATCGCCAGGCCCTCATCGCCGACGGCCACCACCGCTGGGCGACGTACCTGCGCCTCCAGGAGGAGCACGGCTCCCCCACGGAGTGGGACTTCGGCCTGGTCCTCCTCGTGGACACCGCCCGCTACCCGCTCCAGGTCCGCGCCATCCACCGGATGCTGCGCCGCCTCCCGGTGGCGGACGCGCTCGCCGCCCTGGAGGGCCGGTTCCGGGTCCGCGAGGTCGAGGGGCCGCTCCCGCTGGCTCTGGAGGTCCTCGCGGACGCCGCGGAGCGGGGCAACGCCTTCCTCCTCACCGGCGACGGCACCTTCTACCTGGTCTCCGACCCGGATCTGGCGCTCCTGGAGAGCACGGTGCGCCGCGACCGCCCCGAGGCCTGGCGCCGGCTGGACGCCACGGTCCTGCACGCCACCCTGCTCGACGCCGTGTGGCACGTCCCGGACGCCCCCGACCAGATCACGTACATCCACGACGCCGCCGCCACCGTGGAGATGGCCGAGCGCCACGGGGGCACCGCGGTCCTGCTGCATCCCGTACGGGAGGAAGTCGTACGGGACCTGGCCCGCCAGGGCGTCACGATGCCCCGCAAGTCCACGTCCTTCGGCCCGAAACCGGCCACCGGCCTGGTGCTGCGCGGCCTGGCCTGACACGCCCCGGACATGAGGAAGGGCGGTACCCCGACCGGGGTACCGCCCTTCCTCACTTCACCACGCCTCAGGCGTTGTCGCGGCCCGCCGCGCGCTCGTCGGCGACGTCCTCGTCCTCGACGATGACGATCTCGTCGGTGACGTCGAGGTCGGCCTCGGACTGCTCCAGCGGCTCGTACTCATCGTCGTCTTCGTCGTAGTACTCGGCGACGTCGGAGGCGCGCTCGGCCGCGGCGACCTCGGCCGCGTCCTGGTCATCCTCGTCGTCGTCCACGTCGTCGGCGATGTCGACGGCGGCGTCGACGAACTCGACACCGTCGAGTTCGGCGAGGCGGTCGGAGGCGTCGGTGGCCCCGTCCTTGTCCGCTTCGAGGGTCTTGCCGAACCACTCGCGCGCCTCGTCCTCACGACCGGCCGCCAGCAGGGCGTCGGCGTAGGCGTACCGCAGGCGCGCGGTCCACGGCTGGACGGAGCTGGAGGCCAGCTCCGGGCTCTGCAGGGTCACGATGGCGGCTTCGAGCTGGCCCTGGTCCCGCCGGGCACCGGCGGCGACCAGCCGCATCTCGACCTGGCCGGCCTTGTCCAGCTTCTGCACCTCGGGCTCGCCGGCCATCGCCAGCGCCCGCTCCGGACGGCCGAGGCCGCGCTCGCAGTCGGCCATGACGGGCCACAGCTCGACGGAGCCGGTCATGCGCTTGGCGGCACGGAACTCCGCGAGCGCCTCGCTGTACTTCTGCGTGGCGTACGCGGCGAAGCCGGCGGCCTCGCGGACGGCGGCGACGCGGGAGGCCAGCCGCAGGGCGATGCGCGAGTACGCGTACGCCTGCTCGGGGTCCTCGTCGATCAGGCGCGCGACCATGACCAGGTTCTTCGAGACTTCCTCGGCCAGGCCCTTGGGCAGGCTCAGCAGCTCCTGGCGGACATCGGCGTCGATCTCGAGGCCGGTGACGTCCTCGTCGATCGGAAGCCGCTTGACCGGGTCCCGGTCACGGTCCGCGCGGAAGTCGCGGTCGCCGCCGCGGTCATCGCGGCCACGGTAGCCGCCACGGTCGCCACCGCGATCGTCACGGCCACCACGGAACCCGCCACGGTCGCCACCGCGGTCGTCACGGCGGGGGTAGGACGGACGGTCGCCACCACGGTCGTCACGACGGAAACCGCCGCCACCACCGGAGGGACGGTCACCACGGTCGTCACGACGCGGGTAGGACGGACGGTCCCCACCGCGGTCGTCACGACGGAAACCGCCACGGTCGTCATCACGACGCGGGTACGACGGACGCTCACCACGGTCATCGCGACGCGGGTACGAGGGACGCTCGCCACCGCGGTCGTCACGACGGAAACCGCCACGGTCGTCATCACGACGCGGGTACGACGGACGCTCACCACGGTCATCGCGACGCGGGTAGGACGGACGGTCGCCACCGCGGTCGTCACGACGGAAACCGCCACCACCGCCGAAGGGACGGTCGCCACCGCGGTCGTCGCGACGCGGGTACGAGGGACGCTCGCCGCCACGGTCGTCACGGCGGGGGTAGGACGGACGGTCGCCGCCACGGTCGTCACGACGGAACCCGCCGCCACCACCCGTGGGACGGTCACCACGGTCGTCACGACGCGGGTACGACGGACGGTCGCCACCACGGTCGTCACGACGGAAACCGCCGCCACCACCGGAGGGACGGTCACCACGGTCATCGCGACGCGGGTACGACGGACGGTCGCCACCACGGTCGTCACGACGGAAACCGCCACCACCACCGGAGGGACGGTCACCACGGTCATCGCGACGCGGGTACGACGGACGGTCGCCACCACGGTCGTCACGACGGAAACCGCCGCCACCACCGGAGGGACGGTCACCACGGTCGTCACGACGCGGGTACGACGGACGGTCGCCACCACGGTCGTCACGGCCGCCGCGGAATCCACCACGCTCGTCATCGCGACGCGGGTAGGACGGGCGGTCGCCGCCACGGTCGTCACGACGGAAACCGCCGCCACCACCCGTGGGACGGTCACCACGGTCGTCGCGACGCGGGTACGACGGACGGTCGCCACCACGGTCGTCACGACGGAAACCGCCGCCACCGCCCGCGGGACGGTCACCACGGTCATCGCGACGCGGGTACGACGGACGGTCGCCACCACGGTCGTCACGACGGAAACCGCCGCCACCGCCCGTGGGACGGTCACCACGGTCGTCGCGACGCGGGTACGACGGACGGTCGCCACCACGGTCGTCACGACGGAAACCGCCGCCACCACCGGAGGGACGCCCGCCGCGGTCATCGCGCCGGAAGCCGCCACCGCCACCGCCGGCCGGTCGACCACCACGGTCGTCGCGACGGAACGGGGGACGGTCGCCGCCACGGTCGTCACGGCCCCCGCGGTAGCCGCCCCTGTCACCGCCGTCGTTGCGCCGAGGCTCGCGCTCCGGACGATCGTCGGGAGAGTTGGACATGGGTGTGACTCCTGTCTTCGGGGTACCGCTAGTCATTCTCGCGCAACCAACCCATGGCCGCGCTTCGGCGTAAAGATGTACAAAAACAAAAAGGACCCTTGGTCCAGCGTTGAACGCTGGACCAAGGGTCCTTTGAAAGATTGTTCGGCGGTGTCCTACTCTCCCACAGGGTCCCCCCTGCAGTACCATCGGCGCTGAAAGGCTTAGCTTCCGGGTTCGGAATGTAACCGGGCGTTTCCCTAACGCT